>DUQE01000015.1 GCA_012837925.1 Bacillota bacterium | reverse complement strand
GGCTAAACCAATTTGCCGCTAGTCTAGACGACTACGTTAATGAATTGGCCAAGAGTTTGGCGGAGATGAATATTGCATGGGAAATCGCTATCAAGGGTATGAAGCCGATCCAAACTAGTATTGTCATAGATGGCAACGCTCTAGCGCTGGAATTTCTCGACACTGAAGACAAAGTTAGGAACATTTGCCTGTCAGCCATGCAACAAGAGTCAACTCCAACTGTCGTTGCCAAGCTTGATTACAGGCGATCGGAAACAGAGAACGTTGGAAATCTTGTATTGCCAGTCATTTCCGGTAGTACATTCAGCTGGAGTTTCGACTCGTCCCAAAAATCCGCACTTGGAGTTCCCTATGGGACATATTCGCTGATGCTGGGCAGCCCAGACGAGACAACATCTTTGGTGGTACGGCCAGGTTTAACGGATCCTACAGCGAGTATGCATCATCTCGAGATTCCTGCATCGAGCACAACGCTCTTGTTAAGCACGACAGGAGCAAAGTACCATAACAGCACCCGATATTCCTGGAGACGTTATTGATGTAACGGATTTCGAGTTTCTACTGGGCAATCTGATCAGACCTTGGCTCATGGAAATAATGAACTGACACCAGACTTGGAGAATAGGTCAATTAAGAAAAGAGGGCCCGGTGTTTGCACACTGGGTCCTCTCAGGTTCTTGGATGGATGAACGACAATATGGGAGCGAATCATGTGCCGTGAGTTCTCATTGCTTCCCTCCGAAGGTAAAGAGACTGAATTCGTTTTCGCCGTTAAACTTCCACTTTTTCCCGACCTTGATCAGCTCAAATAAGTCCAGATTTCTGGTTTCATCTTCAGGTAGGTCTTGGTGGATAACTTTCGTACGTAAAGCCGCGTTGGACACGGCTGCGGTCTTCCCATCGCCGCTAATCACGATGTCGATCTTATTAGGCTCTGCGTCGACAATCTCGAATGTCTCCAAACTAGCACCCTCAACCTTGAGTCGCATATAGAACTCCACATGAAAGAACGCTTGGATGTCTTCTTTGTCCACTTTTATCCCTGCAAATGTGAACGGATAACTCCAGAGATCCGCTACCTTGGCCGCTTCCTGGCTCAATACAGCAGCAGACACTTCCTCGAAGAACTCCTCAACCGTCTGGTCTCTAGCCCATAATCCTAGACAACCCGCAAACAATAAACCAACACAAACCAACACAACTAAATTGCTTAGCATCCGCATTCTTGATAACATGCGCTTCGCCTCCAACACTTAGAGTGTTGTTTTTTTCGTTATAGAAAATCCATTTCCTGCTAGTTTCAAACAGTTAATGGAAAAACCTGCGATAGCTTCGTACAAAGGTTCTGTAAGTCAAGAATACTCCGGGGCAAGATTACCTTCGGCAACCTGTAGTCTCGGAGGTGAAGCGCGGTGTCGGTTATAGCTGAAAGCCAGGACATCCCAAGAAGTGGACCTCCAAGAATCCGTTCATGGCGTTGCTCAGGAATTTTCACCAAAGCAAGGTACTCATCATGATGCCTTCTATTTCGAAAAAAATCTAAATTACCATTGATCGCCAGGTTTCAGCATGCTACAATCTATTTAGATGTATTTCTAAATAGGGGGAGTGTTTGTGGGCTTTCCTGAAACCTTCAAGGCTTTGGCAGACCCGATTAGGCGGAACATCTTAATCCTTCTCAAGGGCGGACGCATGTCTGCGGGAGACATAGGTAGCCACTTTGACATTTCTGGGGCCACCCTGTCGTACCATCTCTCGCAGTTGAAAAAGGCTGACCTAGTTTTTGAAACAAGGTACAAGAATTTCGTTTACTATGAGCTCAACATATCGGTTTTTGAGGAAGTAATGCTCTGGCTTGCTCAGTTTAAGGAGGACAAAATCGATGAAAACGAAAGGTGACAGAACTGTTCTGCTTTTGACATCACTGGTTTGTGTACTCCCAGTGATTATGTCGATGGTAGTTTATCATGATCTCCCAGATCAAATCGCAATTCACTGGGATGCAATGGGGAATCCGGACAACTTCGCACCCAAGGCCTTGATGGCCTTGGGATTGCCATTCCTGTTTTTAGGCATCAATCTCTTTTCTAAGTTATTGCTGCTCAATGATCCCAGACGGGCTAACGCATCGCCAGCCATGCGCATGTTTGCCGCTTGGCTTCCACCTGTGCTATCGGTTGTCTTGATTCCTGTTACGCTCTTGATTGCTTTAGGAAAGCACATTTCCATCACTCTTCTGGTGCCAGTACTACTGGGTCTCGTTTTGATCGTCGTTGGCAACTACCTTCCAAAGAACAGGCAAAACTACACCATTGGCTTAAAGCTACCTTGGACACTGGATGACCCTGATAACTGGAACAAGACGCATCGCCTGGCGGGGTACATGTATATTCTGGCTGGAGTTGTCCTGATTGGAGGAGCATTTCTCTCCCGGGGCTTCCAGACAAAAAGTGGAGTTACGCCAACGATTTTGATTGTACTTGTGCTTGTGATTGTCCCGCGCCTTTATTCCTACTTGCTTTACAGGAGGGCTAGTTAGTTTTCAGCACTCAGGCAATATTCTCCGAAAGCATCCTGACAGACTCTGCGCAGGTAGACGTTGGCCTTTTTGAGCTGTTCAGTTCCACCCGCGAAGATCGCCTCTCTAGTGGCGATCTTTTTTGTGTTTACGGTTAAGGTGCTTTCGTTGTCGCCCTAGACCTTCGGCGGCTGTTGAACTTGCACTCCTATGTACCTTTTGACATACATTGAGAAGGAAATCCGATATTTGTGGAAGAAAAGTTACCTAGCACGATGAGAGGGGGGAAGATATGCACTTTGACAACGCATAAAGCGCCAGAACTTTCCTTGCGTAGGGAAGTTGACGAGGAAGTGGTTTATCGAAATTTCGGCGGGTGCCACTCGGATGCCATATCCGTCAGGAAGGCAACAAATCCCGAAGGTGACTTCGGAGACAAAAACCTTCTAATGGCTTGGTGTTTTCGCGCGTCCATGCAGTGCGATAACGCGACATTGTTTGCATGGTTTTTTTGTCCCTTTTTCGACGCATCTCAAGAGTAAACGGAGGAAAAACAATGTGCGGAATTGTAGGTTATGTGGGGTCAAGACCAGCTGATCCTTTTCTCATACAAGGCTTGAACAAACTGGAATACAGGGGATATGACTCGGCAGGCATCTGTCAGTTGAATCATGAATTCTACGTCTGCAAGACGAAGGGGAGAGTCTCTGATCTGGAGCGGGCTCTAAAACACACCCCTTTGAAGGGATGCATTGGAATTGCCCATACACGCTGGGCTACGCACGGCATACCTTCCGACGAGAATGCCCATCCTCACTTTGATTGCCATCAGAACATCGCCGTAGTGCACAACGGAATCATAGAGAACTACCGCCAGCTACGAAGTATGCTCATCAATGAAGGTCACATCTTTCAGTCCGACACAGATACAGAAGTTATCAGTCACCTGGTGGAAACATACTATCAAGGTGATTTACTCGAGGCTGTATGCCGGGCAATCCAAGAACTCAAGGGTTCCTATGCCCTGGCCATCTTGGCCAAGGATCAACCCAACCAACTCATTGCTGTCAAACAGGATAACCCGCTTATTGTGGGCCTTGGTCAAGGCGAAAACTATCTAGCCTCAGATATCCCTGCCATCATTGACCACACTGCAGAAATGCTGATTCTGAATGATGGCGAAGTAGTCCGATTGTCCAAGGAAAAAGTGGAACTCTTTGATCGTAGTGGTGAGCAAATCACGAAAAAACCTGTATCCATTCAATGGGATCCGGTTCAAGTTCAAAAAGGGGGCTTTGAGGATTTCATGCTCAAGGAGATCCATGAGCAACCCCAAGCGATTCAGGACACAATTGCCGGCAGGATCAATGAACGAGGAGAACTCGATCTGGATCGCGAAATTCCCCCCCATTTGTTTGAAGGCGTAAGCAAAGTCCAGTTTGTGGCGTGTGGGACGGCTTATCATGCTGCACTCTACGGTAAACACCTGTTTGAGACACTCATGGATATTCCCGTCGAGGCGGAACTGGCATCTGAGTACCGTTATAAGCGCAACCTGGCAGATGACAAAACGTTGCTGATCGCGGTCAGCCAATCGGGGGAAACGGCTGATACCTTGGGCGCCATGCGCCTAGCCAAAGCCAAAGGAGCACGCACCTTGGCGATTACCAATGTGTTAGGATCCACCATATCCAGAGAAGTTGATGCGGTGTTATACTCGCATGCAGGACCGGAGATTGCGGTCGCTTCAACAAAGGCCTACACAACGCAATTGGCCTGCTTGTGCCTACTCATTGCTCACTTTTGTCGTTTGAAGACAGGTGAAAATCTCGCGGCACTGCTCCTAGCCCTCCGTGGTCTGCCAGACAAAATGTCCCAAACCATCAAAGAAAACGCGGCAGCCCTGAAGGCATACGGCGAGAAGATAAGGTCTGCTAGTGATACCTTTTTTATCGGCCGTGGCATAGACTATGCATCGGCCATGGAAGGACAACTGAAGCTCAAGGAAATTTCCTATATTCACGGGGAAGCTTTAGCCGGAGGAGAACTGAAACATGGTACACTAGCTCTAATCGTTGAGGACGTGCCGGTCGTTGCTCTGCTCACCCAACCAGAGTTGGCCGACAAGATGGTGAATAACCTCAAGGAGGTCAAGGCGAGAGGTGGATACGTACTCTTACTCACAACGGATCAAGAGTCAGACTTCAGCGATGTGGGCGACCAGGTCCTTCGCCTACCCGAGATTCATCCGCTTCTAGCTCCACTTCTCACTGTCGTACCCACGCAACTTCTAGCGTACTACACCGCGAAGGCTAGAGGTTGCGATGTTGATAAACCGCGCAATCTGGCAAAGAGCATTACGGTGGAGTAACTCTGGGCTCGTTACCCCTTTTGTTCTAAAAAGAAAAAGAACCTTCGTGATCTCCTGTTGGAAATCGCGAAGGTTTCTTTAACATCACCCTGTTTCGACAAACGTTTTCTTTAGCATCTGAATGTCAAGATCATGCCTGAGTAAGGTTGCACGGTCTTTTGCTGCCGCCTTTTCCAGTCGCTGAATTGCTTTCCCATTGTCGGCGATGGCTTCCTTCAGTTCTGCTTTCATGTCAGCCATCTCGGCTCTTAACTCTGCCTTCATATCAGCCATCTCGGCTCTTAACTCCACCTTCATATCAGCCATCTCGGCTCTTAACTCCGCCTTCATATCAGCCATTTCAGCTCTAAGCTCATCCTTCATACAGGTCATTTCTTCTCTCAGCTCGGTCTTCATGCCTTGCATCATCATGTTCTGCTCAGTAAAAAGATCAGTGACGTGTGTGTAGAGGCTCTCAATAAGTCGATAAACCTGGTCGCCGTTTTCTGTGTTGGCCACGTACAAACCTCCTCATCTTCCCTGGGCTGGCTAGCATACTTCCACAATTGCACAAGCAAGTCCTGCGGAACACTCCGTAAAATCACAACATCTTGTCCCACGCAAACGTCCGTGGTCCCCAAACATAGCACCACAATTCGATAGAGGCTATACGAACCTGCATGCCTAATGTAAGATGGAGAAGAAGGGGGCGAGAAAATGGAAACGACCAAAGTGGCTATTATCGGCTTAGGAGACATTAGCGGGATCTATCTGGAGAACTTGACCACACTCTTCAAAGAGATCGAGATCATCGGTGTTTGTACCAGAGATAGAAGACGGGCTGAAAAGGTTCAAGTGAAATACAGCATTCCAAAGGTGTATGATACGATGTATGACGCCTTTGCTGATGATGAAGTCGAAATCATTCTCAACCTGACGCGTCCAAGCGAGCATTTTGAAGTGAACAAGGCTGCTTTAGAAGCTGGTAAACATGTTTATACCGAAAAACCCTTGGCAGCAACGAAGGAGCAAGGCGAAGAACTCATGGCTTTGGCCAAAGTAAAGGGCTTACAGATTGGTGGAGCTCCCGACACGTTTCTAGGAGCGTCTATTCAGACTTGCCGCAAGCTCGTTGAAGATGGATTTATTGGCGAACCAGTAGGTTTTCACGCTGCCATGATCTGTCGAGGCCATGAGAGTTGGCATCCCAATCCTGCGTTCTATTACAAGCTCGGTGGTGGACCGATGCTTGATATGGGGCCATACTACATAACTGCCCTTATCAACATCTTGGGGCGGGTGAGCAGTGTCACCAGTGTGGCTCGAACCACATTCCAGCAGCGCCTAATTACCAGCCAACCCTATGCGGGTCAAATGATCGATGTGGAGGTACCAACCTACTTAACGGGGATTCTTGAGCTTGAACAAGGAGCCGTCGGTACATTGACAACTACGTTTGACGTAGTCTACAACGAGCAGGCACGCTTTGAGATTTATGGATCCGAAGGAACGCTAATTGTCCCTGATCCGAACTTGTTCGGGGAGAATGTGTATTTGCTCCGCACCGGAGAGGACGAGTACAAGGAAATGCCTCTCTTGTTCGATTACAGGGAAAACTCGCGGGGCTTGGGACTGGCCGACATGGCTGCTGCCCTAAAGCAAAATCGTCCCGCCAGGGCCAATGGAGAGCAGCTTCTTCACGTGTTGGATGTGATGACGGCCTTCCAACGTAGCAGTGACAAACAGGCTCGAGAAGAGATCCTGTCACCGTATAAACGGGAGGAGGCAATGCAGCGCGCCAAGGTCCTTGGTATACTTGACGGCTAGAAGGCAGGCGTTGTTTTTTGCGTAGGCCCGCGTTACTATGAGGCTCCTCCCATAAACCCTGAGGCATCGGGTTTGCTTGGAGGGGTCTTTTGATGGCTATCGTTATCGCTGTCTGGAAAGGAAACCCCAGTCCAGACGTAGAAGAGAGTGAAGTAGAGCCAGAACTTTATCGACGTACAGAATTAAGTCGTACTAGGATTATTTACTTCTTGGGACATGCAGAAAAAGAGGTGCTACTATGTTAGGAAAGATCAAGTTTGTAAAAGAGCATTATGGTTATATTCTCCCGGAAGATGGAGGGCAGGATGTTCACTTTTGGACGAAGGATTGTTGAAGGTTCACCCATTCATGCAGTTCATCGTGGTTTTGACGTTGAATACAGTCTGGGAGAGCCCAGTTTCGATGGTAAACCCCATGCTGCGTGGGTCAGGTTAGTCGAGCAACATGAAGCCGCTGCGATCGCCGAGGTCGAACCTACGCGGCCCAGAATCATCACAGATCCTTCTCCTGTTGAAACGCTCAAGCGGTGGGCCTTTCTACCGATGAAATCCTTCAAGGCACGAGATGGAAAGGAGTATGCTTCTGTCTTCGCCTACTTGGCATCCATCGCCCTTGAGGAGGAGTGGTCCTTCGCTGGAGAAAAGGATTACTCGATCCTTCGCAATTACTTTTCCTACACATTTTACCGCCTAGTCCAGGAGGACAACGAAGCCATCCAAAAAGGTGCAAAAGAAGAAGAGTTGAAAATCAGGATAAGTTCGAGCTATGCTGTCTTTAACACGGGACTAGTCGACAGGTTGTATGATTCCATCTACGCGATTTTTGAACTAAATGAGCCGGGTCGTGAGCAAAACTGGAAGTTCTACGACTTTGCTGTCCCAAGCAAAAAAGACGCGGGAAAGCTCTTAACGAACCATTTTAATCCCCTGCCGGCCCCAGCCCAGTATTTTTCCAGCAACTATGACATGCTACTCGACCTATCGCAAGAAATCCACTGGGATCCGGGACATGTGATCCTCGATGCGATTGCCAACAATCGTTATCCCATGGAGGTACTGAAAAACTATGTGCCCAAGAACATAGAG
>DUQE01000014.1 GCA_012837925.1 Bacillota bacterium | reverse complement strand
GCCACAAAGGATTCACCTGGATAGCGATAGACGAGCCACTCACTACCATTTCTCATGCCATCAAACTTAATCCTATCAATGATAGCCATTTTGCATCAACACCCTCTTGCTTTCAATAGTTGTGACTACTTGACCCAATGGTGGAAATTACTTGTTACTTTGACACTAGACCAGGTATTCCCTTCCACAAATACCTAAATCCCCTCATTACCGGATACGCCAAAGTAACTGAACCACTGCTACTGCCATCATAACCAGCACAGGTGGTAAGAGCTTACGTAGGACAGACGGGTACTTCACGCCAAAGTACTGGTTGGTCAGTACAAGGCACAGATGAATCGGAGAAACCAAATACCCCAGCATAATTGTGGTGAAAAGTAACGAAGTATACGGTGCGACCAACCCAACGGGAAACAAGGGGGCAAATAACGTCGCCAAGATGCCAGCTGCCGCCATGTGGGCCCCAGTCAAGAGCGAAGCAATGAGACCCATGATCACGACTATCATGGGCAAAGGGATCCCAAATCCGAGAAGTATGTCCGCGAGGATACCCACAACACCTGAAGCCTCGATCACGGCCTTAAACGCCATCAGACCGGTGATGGTCAGAACCAGCCTGTAATCGATCCATTCAGTGAAAAACTTGCGAAGCCTAACGATAAGGGCCCCGCGCCGATCTCCTGCAGGCAAACCTCGTACAAGACCTAGAGCAACTCCGATGGTAACTGCAATGTAAAAGGGGGTTTCGAAAAAGAGGACCAAACCCAAAGCTGTAAGAATCGGAGAGAAGCCAGAGAGAAAGCACTTTATGTGGTAGAACGTACGCTTGTCGCCCTCACTGGTCCTCTGCTGGTGACCTACCCCTCGGAAGAAGGAAAGGTAGGCAACGGCGATTCCCACAAGCATCGTAATCACATTATGGCGAATCAAGACCAGCTTCTGAACGTCCAGGAGCTCACTTAGGATGATTGTGGATGCATACAAAGGATAGACGAAATACCCAATATGTCGTGAGAAGACGTTTATGGCAGACTTCGTTGTGGCGTCGAGACCCAAGATCTTGCCATTCTCCTCCACCATGGGTGTGGACATGATCGCCCCTCCCGGTACATTGAGGGTACCGACCAGGGCCGGTAGCATCATGCTGAGCATCTTGGGGTTACGAAATATCGCTACAAGGGAACCCACCATCAATGACAGGTCTCCACTCTCCTTCATCAGCTTTCCAAGTCCGCTGATCAAGACAACCGCGATCACTAACTGCATGGTCATGGGATCGAAAATGCCCTGCAGAACCGTGGAAAGAAACCCCTGCAAGCCCAGTCCGGCAAACAAGCCCACGATTCCTGTTCCGATCAAGAAAGCTAGTCCCAATGATACACTTTTTGAGATCAAATACATGATAGAACCAAAAGCAACGGCAACGCCTGCTAACTCCATCGCTGGGATTCCCCCCAAAATGCACCGAGTAATGTAGCTTCTCTTCCGCAAATTTCGCACATCTCCTCTAGCACACGCGAAATAGAGACTAATTAATTAGGTTTGACACTTATGAAAAAGGTTAGCGTCACGGTATCCGTACCAAAACATTCGTTGGAGCGGGATTACACCGCAAGGGAGATAACTAGAGGGAAGTGACTGCGCCTCATGGGATTATAGCCCTCAAGTCGATGCGGGCCCGGAGCACGCAGCACGGATGGCTAGACTGGGATCCGAGCCTAGCCAAACCCTACCCGGGTCTCGGGCTGTCGATGGGCGGGAATCTTTCGTTCAGGAGGCTCTTCTCCGGTTCCTCCATTCCTCATTCAGGGCATTGTGAGTTGCCGGGAGGTATTTCCCCTTTGGTGTCAAACTAGGAAGAAATTGGCTAATGGGAAAGTAGCCCCTGGGCTGGGATTCGCTACATCAGTGCGGGGCTCAAGTAGTCGGATCACAAGTAGCGGACTTCAAACACCGCCTGCTACGGTAGCGACGTCGAGATAAGGGGCGGGTGGGCGGCTTCATCGCCGAAATGGCAGCAAGTAAAGGCACGACTTCTACGTCCTAGTCGAAGTCGTGCCTTTTGTGGTTCCTTAGTTCATGAAAAGTCCTGCCACTTGCGTAGTCGACTTAGTCAAAATCTGAGAAGTTTGGTGGTTTGTCGGGATGTCTATCAGGATGCTTCTTGCCTACGTTCTGGTTGGTGAAGTGTGCGGAGTCCCTATCAAATACACCGTCACGATTCGTGTCTATTGACTCTCTTTCGTTATCCTTAATGACCGTAGTGTGCATTGTCCCATCACCCTTGTATTGAATGTTGGCTATTATGCGCCCCATTCTCATACCTCCCATCAACCGTATTGCCATAATTTTACAGTGATGTCCGCAATATGTCAAGTTTTTGCGTTCATCCACTCCTACGCTACCTTACATAAGACAAGCAAAAAGACCGCAAAGTTGATCTGCGGTCTCGTCTTTTCTTAAGGTGGTGCGCCCGACAGGATTCGAACCTGTGACTTTTTGATTCGAAGTCAAACACTCTATCCAGCTGAGCTACGGGCGCCTATGTTTATTGTAGGCTATTCGGTGGCGGCTGTCAATCAACGGCCAGTCCCAGGATCCGTTCAGGGGCACTGTAGATATTCATGCGTCGCCCCCGCACGAAGCCGCACAAGGTCAGGTTGTGCTCACGCGCTAGCTGCACAGCCTGATCCGTTGGTGGCGACTTGGAGATTATGATAGAAATCCCTGTGTTGATAGCCTTCTGTGCCATGTACTTTGGAACTCTCCCACTTGTAATCATATACACCTGGTCAAAATCCCATTCCTCCAACAAGGCCTTACCCAAGGCTTTGTCTCCCGCATTGTGCCTACCTAGATCTTCCATGAAGATCCTGCGTCCATCTGCATGGTGGAGCTGGCAATTGTGCACGCCACCGGTTGCAGTGAAGAGTTCGGATTTACTGTGGAAAGCCCCTACCGCATCAAAGATCTCCTCCACTCGCAGAAGAACATTCTTTTTCAGTACTGGTGCGCTCTCTACATTTCTGACCAGAACGACATCTGCGCGGTGATCGGAAATCACAAGCTCCTGGACATCCGTTTTCTTGCGGATCACGCCTTCAGCAAAGAGGTGACCGTAGATAAAGCACTCCAAATCCTTGGGCGTACAGAGCAGATCAACAAAATGCTCCCCATTTACATAAAGAGTGAGGTCATATTCGACAATGACCTGGTCCTGTACCGTGTTCGCGGTGTTTTCCTCCACCCTGATGATCGTAAACTGCCTGCTAACGTCCATGTTTCACCATCCTAACCGTTATCGTCGACGCTGAAACTCCGCATACTCCTCGGGCGTATTCAGATTTGTGAAGACACGCCAGTCGGGAAGAATAGTCCTGGCCTGTTCTTCAGGAATGATCAGAGCATTGAGACTCCTTACGAAACGCTGCACCGAATAGCGGCCCTCGGCCAGCTTGACTTCAAGCGCAGGAAGAGCCGAGCGGCAATAAAAGGCATGAAATACTTCCAAGTGATCTCCGCGCTGCGTAACGCAGGCGTCATAGCTTCCCTTCGCCATTTGCCCCATCATAAAATCGATGTAGGAAACGTCCACGTGGGGCATATCACACGCGGTCACAAACACAGCATCGCTCTTTGCACTGCGAAGTGCCGAGTGGATCCCCCCTAGAGGTCCAACATTCTCATATATATCCTTGATCACTCGCACCGTGGCGGGATCATACAGTTCGGGTGTCAAGCTCGAGACCATAATGTCCTCAAAGCGGGTTTTCAAGACAGCCATAAGATGTTCCACAAGAAAGCGGTCTTGATCCTTTAAAAGCTGCTTATCAAAACCCATGCGGGTGGATTTACCACCCGCAAGGATCACTGCACTATGAAACTCTAGCATCTTCGTAAGACGCCTTCTTTACTTTCACTGCACAAACCTTATACTCGGGAGTCATGCTAATGGAGTCTACCGCATCGCTTGTGAGGATGTTCGCGGCTCCATCTGCAAAGTGGAACGGCATATAAAGTACGCCTTCCGGCACCCGTTGTGTGATTCGCGCTTCGGTTTCGATCTCGCCCCTTCTCGAGGCAACTTTCACCCTGCCGCCCTGTTCCAACCCATACTTAGCTGCATCAGAGGGATTGATTTCGATGAACGAACGTCCCTCGATCTCCATGAGTTCTTCGTTCTTCCCTGTCATGGTAGGCGTATTGTAATGGTAGAGCAATCGACCAGTAGAAAGCAGCATCGGATACTCGTCATCTGGTAACTCTCCCGAAGGAATATGTGGCGATGGTCTAAAGAGAGCACGCTCTCCTCTGGAGAATTTGCCCAGATGCAAGATGGGGGTTCCTGGATGATCAGCACTTGGACATGGCCATTGAACCTGTTCCTTGTCCAGACGTTCGTGACTGATTCCTCCAAACGAAGGAGTGAGTCTTGCGATCTCATCCATGATCTCCTTGGAGGAGCTAAACCCAGGATCAAAACCCAGACGGCGCATCACTTCGGCTAGGATGGCCCAGTCTTCGCGGCTTTCACCCGGACCCTGCACAGCCTTGCGCACCCTTTGCACCCTACGCTCTGTATTGGTAAAGGTACCTTCCTTTTCAGCGAAACAAGTGGCTGGAAGAACCACATCGGCAAGCTCTGCTGTTTCGGTAAGGAAAATATCCTGCACGACGAGGAAATCCAGATTCTTAAGACTCTTTTCGACATGGGCCATATTGGGGTCGCTGAGCATGGGGTTTTCACCCATGATGTAAATCGCTCGCACATCGCCTGCCGCTGCCCCATTCATCGCTTCAATACTGGTAAGACCGGGCTTGGCCGAAAGCTCCACTCCCCAAGCCTTCGAGAACTTCTCTCGAATGTCGGGATCAGAAACCTTCTGATAACCGGAGTACATGGCCGGGATCGCTCCCATGTCACAGGCTCCCTGCACATTGTTCTGCCCACGCAAGGGGTTCACACCAGCCGCATACTTACCCACATTTCCACACAAGAGAGCAAGGTTCGAAATGGACATGACGCCCGCAGTACCCGAAGAATGTTCGGTCACACCGAGACAGTAATAGATCGGGGCGCGTTTGCCACTGGCATAGAGCCTGGCTGCGGCCTTGAGATCCTCTGGATCAATACCGCAGATTTCCGCGGCCTTTTCTGGAGTATACTCCTTAACTACATCCCAGAGTTCATCAAAACCCTCGGTTCTGTTTTCCACATAATCCTTGTCCATCAGACCTTCCGTGATAATTGTATGCATCATCCCGTTGAGGAGAGCAATATTCGTTCCTGGCTTCAGCTGCAGGTGAACTACAGCTTCTTTCGCCAGATCAATCACTCGGGGATCAGCTACAATCAGCTTGGCACCTCGTTGCCTTGCTTGACGAATTTGAGCACCCATCACAGGATGCGCCTCGGTTGGATTGGATCCAATCAAGAAGATGACATCGGCGTCCACAACTTCCGCTACGGAATTCGTCATGGCTCCGCTGCCTAACGTGATGGCTAGACCAGCCACCGTAGGAGCGTGTCAGACACGGGCACAATTGTCTACACTATTTGTGCCAATCGCCCCTCTCATCATCTTCATAAAGGCGTAGTTGTCCTCGTTGGTTGTCCTTGACGAAGAAAAACCAGCAATCGCATCGGGACCACTTTCAGCCTTAATCCTTTGTAGATTGTCAGCAACGACGTCCAAAGCTTCATCCCAACTGACCGGCTGCAAAACACCATCCTTGCGAACCAGTGGTGTGGTTAGGCGATCGGGGTGTCCGATGAACTTATAAGCAAACTTGCCCTTCACACAAAGTAAACCCTTATTGGAATGACCGTCAGCGGGCTCTACCCCCACGACTTTGCCCTTTTTCACAACCAGATCCATCTGGCAGCCTACCGCACAATACGAACACGTCGTGCGAGTCTTGGTCACTTCCCAGGACCGATAGTCTTTACTGGACTTTGTAGCCAAAGCACCTGTTGGGCAAACAGAGACACAGTTGCCGCAAGACACACAGTTGCTGTCGATAAACAGCTCGTCAAAGGGCATACCAACCTTGGTATCAATGCCTCTTCCTGTAAGGTTCAGCGTATGGTTGACCTGGCGATCATTACAGGTTCTGACACATCTTCTACAAAGAATGCACTTATGAGGATCATAGTCGAAGAAACGATTGGTTTCGTCCTTTTCCCAATCCCTCGGCTCAACCTGAAACCTCGGTTCCTTAATACCATAATCCAAGGCGTATTGGTAGAGCTTGCACTGTCCCGTATCGGAACAGGAAAAGCAATCTATATGGTGGTCGGCGAGGAGCATTTCAATAATAAAGCGCCGCCAGGCATGAATCTTCTCATTCATGGTGACCACTTCCATGCCTTCATCGCACACGGTGGCACAGGAAACCTTCAGATCCCTGGCTCCCTTAACCTCAACCACGCACATCCGGCATGAGCCTTCCGGTGCGAGGTGTTTAAGATGGCAAAGCGTCGGTATTTCAGCGCCGACGAGCTCGCAGGCTTCCAAAATCGTCGTGCCTTCCTTAACCTGCAGCAACTGACCATCAATGGTTACGTTTAGCACTACACACAACTCCTTTCTATTACCTCTTTATAATGGAATCAAACGGACAGGCTTCCATACAAGCTCCACACTTGATACAACGATCCTGATCAATGACATAAGGTGTCTGTCTGTCACCACTTATGCACTGGACGGGACAAACCTTAGCGCAGATGCCGCAACGCTTACACTTCTCGGGAACAATATAATACTGGAAGAGAGCGGTACAGACGCCGGATCGACACTTCTTGTCATGTACATGCTCCTCATATTCCTCACGGAAATAGCGCATGGTACTCAAAACCGGATTCGGTGCAGTCTGCCCAAGACCACAAAGCGACGCGGCTTTGATGTTCTGGCCCAACTCTTCAAGTTTTTCCAAATCGCCGTCTTGACCTTTTCCTTCGACGATGCGATTGAGCATATCCAGCATCACCGTCGTGCCCACTCGGCAAGGCGGACATTTACCACACGACTCTTCCTGTGTGAAATCAAGGAAGAAGCGAGCCAGGTCGACCATGCAGGTATCTTCAGCCATGATGATCAAGCCACCGGATCCCATGATGGTGCCCAGTTTAGCCAGATTATCGTAGTCAATGGGCGTATCCAAAAACTCTGCTGGTATGCAGCCCCCTGAGGGACCTCCGGTCTGTGCTCCTTTGAAATGCTTTCCGTCGGGAACGCCACCACCGATTTCATAGATCACTTCACGCAAGGTTGTCCCCATGGGAATCTCCGCGAGACCAATATTGTTGATCTCACCGGCCAGGGCAAACACCTTCGTACCCTTACTGTTTTCGGAACCGATGCTTCCAAACCAATCGGCACCCCTGTGAATAATAGGGGCTACGTTGGCAAAGGTCTCCACATTATTGATAATGGTCGGCTTGCCCCACAGTCCCGAAACCGCGGGATATGGCGGGCGCAGTCTAGGTTCTCCCCGCTGCCCTTCAATGGACGCCAGTAGAGCGGTTTCCTCACCGCAGACAAAGGCACCGGCACCAAGGCGAACCTCGAGATCAAAATCAAAACCGCTTCCAAATATATTCTTACCCAAGAGGCCCATTTCTTTGGCCTGGGCAATGGCCATGTTCAAGCGTCTAACGGCTATGGGGTATTCGGCCCGACAATAGACATATCCCTTGTTTGCGCCAATGGCATAAGCACCAATCGCCATGCCCTCGACCACACTATGAGGATCACCCTCCAAGATACTGCGATCCATAAACGCGCCCGGGTCACCTTCGTCCGCATTGCAGACTATATACTTTTGGCCGGGGGGTTGTTTGTGGGCAAATTCCCACTTCATACCGGTGGAAAATCCTCCGCCGCCCCTTCCCCTTAAGCCAGACTTCTTGATCTCCTCTACAACGTCTGCAGGAGTCATCTCCGTCAATACTTTGGCTAAGGAAAGGTAACCATCGCGTACAACATATTCGCCGAGCGATTCGGGGTTGATGATTCCACAATTTCTAAGAGCGATGCGTACTTGCGTCTTGAAAAAGGGAACTTCATCATAGGGAACGATCGTTGCCTCGTCTTGTTCACCTTCCGGAAGCATGCCCCCACCGTTTACTGCCCACCTGCTGACGGCCTTGCCGCCTACGATATGCTGGTTGACAATTTCCCGCGCCTTTTCGGCATCAATATGACCATAAAGAACCTTCTCGTTACCTGGCAGAATCACTTCGGCCAAAGGTTCTTGCGCACAAAATCCGATACACCCCGTTTGAGCCACCACTACATCATCAATGTTGAGCTTCTTAAGCTCGTCACAAATGGCATCGTAGACCTCCTGGGCTCCCGCCGCGATCCCGCATGTTCCCATGCCAACGAGCACTTTCGCCTTCGTATCAGCTGCTTGCTTGCGCATGTGTTCTTCCTGTTGCCTCTGGAATTGTCGCAAGTCTTCTAGGGTTCTAATCATTGACGTTCACCTCCGTTCCCCTTCACTATTCGTACTGTTTCAGAATCTCGACAGCTTTTTCTGTATCTACAAGGCCGTAGGCCTTTTGATTGATGGTCATCACAGGAGCAAGACTGCAGGCACCCAGGCAGCGAACGGCTGCAAGGGAAAACTTGCCGTCTTTGGTGGTTTCACCCGCTTTAATACCTAGTTCTTCTTCCAGACTGCTGATGACCGCAGGTGCACCTTTCACATAACAGGCGGTCCCGTTACAAACAGCAATTTGGTACTTTCCTTTGGGCTCCACACTGAAGTGGTGGTAAAAGGAAACCACTCCGAACACCTTGTTCAAGGGAACGTTCAGTCCCTCTGCAACGGCCTCCTGAACATCCCGCGGCAAGTAGCCCATGATCTCCTGTGCTCTATGAAGCACTTCAATAAGGGCTGATTCCTGTCCCCGGTAAGCGTCGATGACTTCGTTCAGCTCATCCCAGGCTGTCTTACAATTACAGGTCCCCATAATAACCTCCTGTGAAAAAATTATCGTACTCTGTAAAGAACATTATAGCTTAATTAGTCATGAAAGAGTATATTCCTTTGGTCGCTTTTGGATCTTTTCTTAGTTTACAAGGCATCAAAGAAGGACGCTGCTTCTTCGGCTTTTACGTCGAAGTGTTTGCGCCGCCTGTTCATAGATGCGATTTCATCCAAATAAGCGCTACGAATCCGCGCAAGATCCCCACCGGTTTGCAGCATGGCTTGGAGTACAAGGCGACCGCAAGCGCGCTTCGCCTCTGTAAGAGCAGGCTCGTACGTGACGGCAAAAGCTAGAATCTTCCCCATATCAACTTCTCGATCACCTCTTGTGGGCTTGTCCTCAAAGTCAACACCCACACACTTTCCATTGCACCATAAGAAGTTCCTCAGGTTGCAGTCTCCCCGCAAAAGTCCGGTAATGCTTTGATAAGCACCAAGCCAGTCTGCTAGCGCTTGCGCCTGTTGGGCTGTCATTTCGTCGACGAGTTCTACATAGGTTGGACCTTGAATGTACTCGAGTCTCAACGAGGTTGCATCCTGGCCCAAAAGAGCAGGAACGGCGAGCCCTGCACTGCGTAAACGCTCCAAGGCCGCGGCTTCACGAAGAAGCGCTTCTTTATCCGAGTGCTCCTTGATGATAATCCCGTCTTTTAAAGTGACACAATTCTTCTTCGATGCGAATCTCATGGCTTGATCCTAACTTCAATACTACTGTGTTCTTTATACCCTTCGAGCTCACGAACCACACCGAGTACCGCATTTCTTAGGATGCTCTGTACAAAGGGAACCATGGGAATGGCGGTCCCATTGATTAGAAGCTCCGTGCTTTGCT
>DUQE01000202.1 GCA_012837925.1 Bacillota bacterium | reverse complement strand
GGTCGGATAAAGCCGGAACATAGCTATGCTTCTTATCCGCGCTAGAGGCCCCGACCCTGGTCTGGCCTTCCTTCTCAGCCTCTTCCAAAGCTTTTTCTGACCAAACGCCGGTCAGAATGTAGTTCGCTGTCTGGCCCGCGGGTAACAGGTTCATGGGAACCATACTGAATTGCTGGCTTGCACCACCCTGGACGAACAGCACCTCGTAGTTCTCGGGGATACTGAGGAGTTTGCGTAGCTGCTCTTGCGCGTTATTGTGGACAGCCTCATAGTCTTTACTCCTGTGGCTCAGCTCCATAACAGACATGCCTGTACCTTTAAAGTCCAAAAGCTCAGCCTGGGCCTCCTTTAAGACATCCAACGGCAATGCAGCTGGACCCGCGTTGAAATTGAAAGCTCTCTTCATTCTTCGACTGCCTCCTTGTGACAATTGACATTTGCCTTCATACTACCACATTGTATGAAAATAAGAAACAACTCTCGCCTTGGCTTTACACGAACTTAACATTTGCCTATCTGATTAACACTTTGTACATCTTTCTTTTGTGATATAATGGTTAAAGAATTAGAAAATACCGTATGAAGAAAAGGAGAATGCTAATGTTTCGCGTATTAGTCTCGGACAAAATTGCCAAGGAGGGGTTATCGCCACTTCTCAACAGTGATCAGATTGAGATTGTCGAGAAGAACATCAGTGAAGTCGATGACCTTGAAACGTATGATGCCTTGCTAGTGCGCAGTGCGACAAAAGTGACCGACGAAGTCATGAGCAAAATGCCCAATCTCAAGATCATTGGTCGAGCTGGAGTTGGTGTCGACAATATTGATGTTTCTGCTGCTACAAAGAGGGAAATCAACGTGGTAAACGCCCCCGCGGGAAACACCATCGCCACCGCTGAGCTTACCTTCGCGCTCATGCTCGCTTTGACACGCAAGGTCTGCCGAGCTAACGAATCGATCCGCAATGGAGAATGGAACCGTTCTGCCTTCCAAGGTACCGAGCTATACGGAAAGACGTTAGGAATCATTGGTTTCGGTCGCATCGGCAAAGAAGTGGCCAAGCGCGCCCGAGCCTTCGAAATGAAGGTACTCACCAACGATCCACTCCTTACAGAGGAAGAGGCCCAGCGCCATGGAGTGATCTGCTGTGAACGCTCCGAGATTTTCCGTACAGCGGACATCATTACATTACATGCACCGGCAACACCCGAGACGAAACACCTCTTAAATGCCGAGACATTGGCGATGACCAAGCCCGGAGTGATGATCATCAATGCAGCCCGAGGCTCCCTTATTGATGAAGTTGCTCTCAAGCATTTCCTGGAAACCGGCCATGTAGCTGGCGCGGCCATGGATGTCTACTCCCAGGAACCGTTGGAAGACTACGATCTGGTCAAGATGGACCAAGTTGTAGGAACTCCACACATTGCTGCATCCACGAAAGAAGCGCAGCTTAAGGTTGCCTATGTGGTGGCAGAAGAAGTCCTTCGGTTCGCCAACGGCCAACCGGTGGAAAACAGCGTCAACTTCAAGTAAAGTTCCAGGAGGAGGATCACAGTATGGCTATTATCAAACCGTTCAAGGCTGTAAGACCCAATCCCAATCTGGCTGACAAAGTTGCAGCCTTACCTTATGATGTTATGAACTCCAAGGAAGCGCAAGAAATGGTAAGAGGAAACGACTACTCGTTTTTGCGCATCGATAGAGGGGAAATCAACTTCCCCGACCTTCCTGATCCACATCAACCCAAAGTATACGCGAAGGCCCGCGAGATCTTTGATGATATGGTAAGTAAGGGACACTTTATTCAAGACCAGAAGGACTGTTTGTACATTTATCGTCAAATTATGGATGGCAGGGCTCAGACGGGTTTGGTGGCTTGCACCTCCATTGATGACTACAACAATAACATCATCAAGAAACATGAGTTTACTCGACCTGACAAAGAGCAAGATCGCATCGATCACATCAAGGCCTTACAGGCTCAGACCGGACCTATCTTCCAAACCTATCGTGACAATGCAAAGATTGTACGCATCATCAACGAATGGATTGACGATCACAAACCAGTTTATGAGTTCTCAGCCCATAATGTTGATCACATTTGCTGGGTAGTGGATTGCCCCGAGACCATTCAAAGTCTAGTAGACCTCTTTGGGGAAATCGATTACCTTTATATTGCTGACGGACATCATCGTTCGGCGGCCGCCCACCGCGTGGGTATGGAAATGCGCGAACAGAATCCCGATCCCAAGGCCGAGTTTAATTACTTCTTATCGGTGATCTTCCCCGCTTCCGATCTGAAGATTTGGCCCTATAACCGTTTGGTAGTAGATTTGAACGGTCATTCGGAAGCGGAGTTCTTCGCCAAAGTTGAGCAGAGCTTCACCGTCGAGAAAGCCCCAGTATCACCCTTCGAACCTGAGCAAAGACATGTGTTCGGAGTGTATATTGGAGACACATGGTACAAAATATCTCCTAAACCAGGAGTTGTTGACACCGATGATATCATCAAAGATTTGGATGTAGCCGTTCTCCAAGACCACCTCTTACAACCTATTCTCAACATCCAGGATCCAAGACGTGATGAGAGAATTGAGTTTGTAGGCGGAATACGCGGTGTTCAGGAACTAGAACGCCGAGTCAAGAGAGATATGAAAGTGGCCTTCTCCATGTATCCCACTTCCATTGACGAAATCTTGAGTGTAGCGGACAGCAATCAAGTGATGCCGCCCAAATCGACCTGGTTTGAGCCCAAACTGCTCAGCGGACTCTTTATCCACCGCTTGAGCTAAGTACCTGAACAGAAAACAAAAGCTGGAGCGTATCCGTCTTTATGACGAATCCTCCAGCTTTTTGTTTCCATTAGGGAGCTACTTTCCTATGCGGACACTCCGGTTTTGCTCTGCTGACTCGAAGGCGGCAAAGACTGCTTCCATGGAGTCTAAGGCGTTTCTTCCTGAGAGCTCTGTTTCCTTGTCCTCCAAAATCGTCTCTATGAAAGCATCAATCACGCCTGACTTGGTCTGGCTTTCGTTGGTTTGTATGCTCTCCAGGTTAAAATAGATGCTCTCACCGCTGTTGAGCGTGATAACCATGGAGTATCTTGGATCATCGTAAATTCTCATGATACCCTTTGTTCCATAGAGAACTGTACTATTGTCTTCCGCCCCATAGTACGTCCAGCTGGCCGTCATGGTACCCATGACTCCATTCTCCATTCGGTAGATACAAAGGGCGTTGTCCTCCACTTTAATCAGTTCATTGGAGGTATCTCGTTTGTGCAGTGTAGCGAACTTGGCAGTCGCTTCTACGAATTTTTGACCTATGAGATAACGAAGCAAGTACGTCTTGTGAACCCCCAAGTCGGCCATGGCTCCGAGCACCGCGGCTTCCTTGTTAAAAAACCATGTACCAGGCCCTGGATCGATGCTCCACGTCTCAGGACCCCCATGCCCAAAAGTTGAGCGAAATGTCAAAATCTCACCAATCAACCCTTGCTCAATGAGCTCCTTGGCGCGTCGATGGGCTGGCGTCAAGAGCTGATTATGACCGATCACCAACTTCTTTCCAGTGCTCTCAGCGAGGTTTACCATTGCCTGACAATCTGCAAACGTGGTGGCCATGGGCTTCTCACACAAGACATGTTTACCGGCCCTAAGGGCCGCCATCGTCACTTCGGCATGCATGTGGTTAGCAACACAAACGCTGACTGCATCTATGGCGTCGTTCTCGAGAAGTGCCTGTAAGGAGTCGTACGCCTGCCCACCATACTTAGCAGCCATGGCTTGCGCCCGCTCGGGGGTCTTATCATAGAAGGCCACAACCTGAGCTTCGTCGTGCGCCAAGTATTCTGGTATGTGCCTGACTTGTGCAATTTTTCCACAGCCGATAATTCCAATCGTAAGCATATACGCCCTCCATTCTTTAGGTCTTCTGCTTCCTCTGTAACAATACAGCGAGAACAACGATCAACCCTTTGAAGGCCTCGCGTAGGAAGGGTGGTACACCGAAAAGATTGAGCAGGTTGTTCATCACAGCAATGATTAACATGCCAAGGAACGTACCGAGAATCGTTCCCCTTCCCCCAGCCATACTCGTACCACCAACAACCGCCGCCGCTATGGCATCCATCTCCATGCCACTGCCGGCGTTAGCGTAGTCCATGGATCCAATACGCGAAACTTGAACAATCGCAGCGATCGATACTAAGATCCCCATGAGCGAATACACCCGAGTCTTCACTCTGTTGACATTAACGCCTGACAACTGTGCCGCTCGCTCATTCGACCCTACAGCAATTACCTGACGCCCAAAGGTCGTGCGTTTTGAGATGTAATGCAAGATGATAGCGATAACCGCCCAGTACACGATGGGCATGAACATCAGACCACCGACCTGCATATTACTGATCTTTAGGAAATCCCTTGGCACCCTGGGGTTGTAACCCTGCATAAAGTGCTGTGTGACACTGCGCAGAATCTTCATGGCACCGAGCGTGGCAATAAAGGGAGCAATGCGCCCTCTCGTAATCAAGAGTCCGCTACCGGTACCTAGTATGTAACCCATAATAAGGGCCACGATAATCGCTATGACATAAGCCCAAACTCCCGTGATACCCAGGACACCCAAAATCCCAGATGCACCTGTATCAATTAGAGTCATAATGACGGCACCTGTGGCAACGAGCATAGATCCCACGGCCAGGTCAATTCCACCGGTAATGATCACAAATGTCATTCCTAACGCTACAATACCCACGCCAGCGTTGTTCCGGAGGATATTGATCCAGTTGCGAAACCAAGCGCTGAACCACTGACCAAAGGACCCGTAATCAAAACCCAAGACCAGGGTCTGCACGATGACAAGAAGGAGCAAAACCAGTGCAATACCAACATGGGAGTCGGCGGCCCTTGCGGCCATCAATCGTCTAATAAAGTTCCTCTCTTTTCCTCTTGCTGCCTGCATCTTCTTCCACCCCCTATACTGCCTCCACAACTCCGCCTGTGGCCAACCGCATGATTTCATGCTCTGTCATGGATGCGTCTTGAACCTCTCCCTGAATCTGTCCATGGTACATGACGAGTGCCCGGTCACAGAGCCGCATGACCTCCTGGGCCTCACTGGACAGAACCACAATAGCCATGCCTTCTTCCGCTAGCTTCAGAATGATCGCATAAATCTCTTCCTTGGCACCCACGTCAACGCCCTGGGTTGGATTATCCAAGATAAGGAGCTTTGGATTGGCCGCCAGCCACTTGGCCAGCACAACTTTTTGCTGATTGCCGCCCGAGAGAGTGTGAATGGCATCGTTTACACTCTGCAGTGTTATGTCAAGCTCTCTCCTGTGAGATTGAAACACCTCTTGATGTCTTTCGGCATCGATAACTCCTCGTTTCGCAAAGAGAGGCCAAGTGACAATGGATGCATTTTCTAAAACGTCCAAATCCTTCAAGATACCGTTCTCCTTGCGATTACGCGGCAGATAGCCGATTCCTAGTTGTAGAGCCTGTTCTGTGCTGGTCACCTTCACGGGCTCGCCCTCGAGAAACATGGTCCCCGCTAGAGCGCTATCCGCTCCAAAAACGGTTTGGAACAGTTCGCTTCGGCCATCTCCTAGAAGTCCTGTAACCCCAAGAATTTCACCCGCTCGAATCGACAGGTTGATGTCTCGAAAGGCATGAGCATGGGTGAAGTTCTCGAGCCGAAGAACTTCCTTCCCTATGCGCTTTTCTCGAGTCAGCCGATCGATTTTCATCTCATGACCGACCATGAAGCGGGCAAGATCATCTGTGGTAACGTCAGCGACCTTTCCCTCAGCCACTAAGATGCCATCGCGGAGAACAAGATAGCGCTGGCATATTTCGATAACCTCGCCAAGCTTATGAGAAATAAAAATGATACCGACACCTTGATCGCGCAAGGTCCTCATCATCTGAAAGACTCGTTTAATCTCAGGCTCCGTGAGGGAAGTAGTAGGCTCATCCATGATAATGACCGAAGCATCCATCATGATTGCCCGGCAGATCTCCACGATTTGCTTGTAGGAGGCATCTAACTCACGTACCATCGTATTGGGATCAATCTCGATGTTCATGCGTTCGAAGATATCTTCCGTTGCTTCATACATGCGCGCTAAGTCAAGTCGTCCCCAGCGGTCTTTGAGTTCACGGCCGATAAACATATTCTCAAAGATGGGAAGATCATTGATCAAATTCAGCTCCTGGTGAATGAAGGCAATGCCCGCATTTAGGGACTGGGCGGGTGTAGTGAACCTGACCCTTTGTCCATCAATGAGGATGTCGCCAGAATCCATCTGATGTACACCGCCAAGAATGTTCATGAGGGTGGATTTTCCTGCACCATTTTCACCAATAAGCGCGCAGATCTCTCCCCCATGAATTGTGATAGATACATCCTTCAATACAGTGTTGGTGCCAAAGGATTTTCTGATATTCTTCATCTCGATCATAGCATCACATCCAAGCACAAGGAGGTGGCTGTGAGGCCACCTCCCGCATTGTTAGTCTCTAGTATGGAGAATTGGCATCAAGGAACTGGAGGTAGTTTGTTCTGTCAACGATCGTCGTTGGAATAATCTTGACCTCTTCTACGGTCTCACCTCTTAGAACCTGAAGCGCTACATCTACCGCATCCCGAACCATCCGCGGACTGTAGAGTGCGGACTGGATCCAGATGTCATCGTTTTCGGGCATGAGCTCGAAATATTCTTGCATACCGCCACCACCGGTTATTACCTTGATGTCTGTACGGCCAGCCTCACGGATGGCTTGCAGTACACCAAGAGATGTCTCGTCATCCATGGAATAAACGGCATCGATCCTGGGGTTACGGATGAGGATGTCAGAGAAATCCTTGAGACCGTCTTCCCTTGTGAACTGGGTTGCATAGGTCAGCAGGTTCAAGTTCGGTGCGATCTCCGCCACTGTATCCAAGAAGCCCTTCTTCCGGAGGGCAGACACAGACCCAGACGTGGGTACTTCGAGGATAACGACGGTTGCATCGGTTCCAACCTTGTCAACGATGTAATGAGCACCTTGAACACCCATGTCTTCGTTGTCACCAGATACTCGATAGATGCCCTCCAAGTCAATGACAATGTCGAAGTTCACGATGACAATCCCAGCGTCCAAAGCTCTCTCCATGGGAACTTCCATACCTTCCCACTGTGGAAACGCAACGATAGCCTGTGCGCCCCAAGTCATCAAATCGTCGAGTTGCGCAGTCATCTCTTCTGCGTTGGTGCTGGTTTGGATCCTGTAACTCACCGCATCCCCTAACTCTTTGAGGCGAGACTCAGCCTCATAGGCTACAGCTGCTACCCAACCATGGGTTACCGCAGGGGCTAGAACGCCAATCTTGTACTGTTCCGCTGCAAAGACTGAAGGTGCTGCATAGCCCACTACTAAAGCCAGTGACAAGACTACCAACATAAACTTCTTCATTCTACTTTTCCTCCTTTATGTCTATATGCTTGACCTTGTACTTTCACTTCAAATACTTCTCTTACGGCAGTAGAAATCCTTCCATACAGTTGAATGTACAAAGACCACTGTTTCAAAAAACAACAGTGGTCCAGCAGCCCTCAGACAAGCTCTTTGAGGTCAGGCGTAGGGCGATTCGGATATTCGAACACCTTTCCTTCCCAAGTGCGGATCATAAGATGATCCTTACCCCTGGATACAAGGTATTGGGGTGCGATGGGAGTCTTTCCATGTCCTTGAGGAGCATTGATAATATAGGTTGGTATAGCCATACCAGACGTATAACCGCGCAGATACTCCATGATTTCGATTCCATCATCTACGGAGGTTCTGAAGTGTGTGGTACCCACGACGCGTTTGGCGTGAAAAATGTAGTATGGGCGGATTCTGAACTTCAAGAGTTCCTGGTTCAACAGGCGCATGACATACTTGTCATTGTTGATCCCATTGAGCAACACCGCCTGATTCCCCAGGGGAATGCCCGCGGTTGCTAACTTATCACAGGCCTCTTTGACGTCTTCTGTCAACTCCTTAGGATGGTTAAACTGCGTGTTGATATAAAGAGGTGGATACTTCTTTAAGATGTTGACTAAACGGTCCGTTATTCTCTGGGGCATGGTCGCCAACACTCGTGAGCCCAGCCTGATTAACTCAACAGACTTTATGGAGTGAAGCTCTCCGAGGAGCCAATCCAATGAGGCATCGGCCAGTAACAGAGCATCTCCCCCCGTAATGAGAACATCCCTGATCTCTGGATTGTCTCTAATATATGCAATAGACTCCTCGAGCTTTTTTCGAGACGTATGATGATCGTCTGAGCCTATGTTGCGTCGTCTCTGGCAATGTCTGCAATACATTGCGCACTGGTTTGTGACGTTGATGATCACCCTGTCTGGATAGCGTCTGGTAATCGCACCGGCGGGATTTGTAAACTCTTCCGCCATGGGATCAGCCAACCCTTCCTCTGTGAGCTCGGCCACCGTTGGTATGGATTGGAGTTTAATCGGGTCGTATCGATCGTCATCATCGATAAGCGATAGATAGTAAGGCGAAATACTCCAACGAAACTTTTTCCCCACCTGCTCCACAGCCAATACTTCATCTTCGTCTAAGGAAGTGAGTTTGGTCAGTGTGTCCACATCAGAGATCCGATTCTTAAGTTGCCACTTGTAGTCGTTCCAGTTCTCCTCGGATGCCTTAAAATGGTCTAGGATTCTCTGCTTCTTATCCTTTGATTTGGCTTGTTGGTCAGGTGCCATACCCCTGGGGATCGTATCCTTCACATCAAGATAATCTTGCACTCTGTTTCTTAAATCGGCCGCCCTTTTTAGAGCTATTTGCTTTTTGTTCATAGCATCTCCTTTCCCAAGCCAATGTTCGTTAAATTTGTGGGGTTTATTATACTACGTTCGAGGGGTATTCGTCAAAGTTGGGAAAGGAGATGTGGAACTCAGCTTAGGCGAGAGCCGCTCTTATAGCCACTTTCAGGCCACGGATCAATGTTTCTCGGTCCATGGACGGAGCGTTCTTGTGGAGTACTGCCTGTACCGGAAGGTAGGGTATATGAATGAAGCCTGCTCTAGTGGGAAGCCGTTGCTCTGCAATATAATGAAGAATACCATACATCACATGATTGCACACAAAGGTTCCAGCGGAGTTCGAAATGCTAGCAGGGATGCCTTCGCTGCGTAGCTCCGCCACCATACGCTTGATGGGAAGGGTCGAAAAGTACGCTGCGGGTCCACCGTCCACAATGGATGTGTCTATAGGTTGGTTACCCTCATTGTCTGGAATTGGAGCATCATTGATGTTCAATGCAACTCTTTCAATCGATATGTCGGGTCTCCCGCCTGCTTGACCCAGCGCGATCACAACATCAGGCTTGTAGAGGTTAATGGACGTAGTGACTTTTTTGAGAGATGCTCCGTAAACAGTAGGCAATTGCACAGTGATCAGTGTGATGCCTTCCATATCATCTTGAGCCAGTTGTCGGACCACTTCCCAGGATGGGTTCAAGGACTCGCCACCGAAGGGATCAAAGCCCGTCAGAAGTACTTTCATGATACCACCTACCCTTTCATTCAGAAATGCTCCCCCGCATCAAAAGCTAGGGGAGCATCTTTTTCTTGATGACTCTTTCGTCTGTTAGATTTTGAAGTGCTCGACTAACTCCTGCAATTCTGTGGACATCTCGCTTAGACTGTTAGCCAAAACGGCAACCTCTTCCATGGTAGCGGATTGCTCTTCCGTGGCTGCAGCAAGTTGTTGACTGCCGGATCGTAAATCCTGGGTACCGTTGGAGACTCTTGTTACCTCATCAATCACTTCATCCACAGCCTCCAAGATCTCTTGCAGGACGCGTCCACTGTCGCTTACGACTTTGGCGTTGGTCTCAGCCTGTGTTGCACTGTCCGAAATGCCCTTAACGGCGTTGTCGGCCTCTCTTTGAATCGCCGTAATCAGCTGGGAGATATTCCCGGCCGCCTCGGCTGATTGTTCTGCCAGGGCCCTGACCTCTTCGGCGACCACCGCGAAACCTCGCCCGTGCTCACCTGCCCGGGCTGCCTCGATAGCAGCATTTAGCGCCAAAAGATTCGTTTGGTCGGCAATCTGAGAAATGAGTTCGACGATCTGTCCTACTTCACGGGATCGCTGGCCAAGACCATTCACAGACTCCGCTAACTCGCTGATCCTGTGCCTAAGTTCAGTGGTTTTCACTACGGATTGCTCAATGGCCTTTTCTCCGTCAACGGCTCGATCGGCAATACCTTGCACTGCTCCTGCCATAGCATTGGCATTATCACTGATTCGCTCTACAGTCACAGCAAACTCATTCGAGGTACTGGCAACTTCTTCAATAGAAGCACTGGTCTGTTCGGTAGAAGCGGCCAACTCTCCACTGGCCGACGCAAGATTCTGCGATGTAGTCAGCGCATTGGTCAACATTCTACCCACATCGACCTTCAGCCGTTCTAGAGCATGAAAAGCGCGGCCGATTTCATCCTGACTTGTTGTCTCAATCTCCACCGTAAAGTCTCCGCTGGCCAGAGTTCCGATGCGATCAATCAGGGTTTGAATGGAACGAACGAAGGTACCCGACCAGACCCAAACAACGATTACGACTAAGACGACCAAAGCCAAGGCTGCTGAAATGGTAGACGTTCGAGCCTGGCCCTGTGCGGCCAAAAATCCAGTCATAGATAACCCGACAGACAGTTTATTGCCCTCGTCATCCAAAATCAACTCATAGTCATACACATCGGCCATGGCCACAGTTTCGTGCTTCTTGCCTATGTTCTCCCTTTGCGGATGATACTGGTAAACGCCTTGGGAGTCTACGACAAAGGCATAGACAATATCTTCATTCGTTACAATCTGTTCGATCGTAGCTTGCATGCCAATGCGATCCATGATCTCACTGAGGGATTGGGCGCTCACACCCACTTGGACGATCCCCGCTTGGTCAATTCGTGAAACGCCAACGAACTTGAATGCTTGTCCATCGATATCTCGGATCGTAACGCCTTGTGTAACCTTGCCGTCTCGCGAATTAAGAAGGGCGCGGAACGGATAGGCCTGTGCGCTAGGATCATCAGGGAACTGCCAGCCGATGGCACCTGGGTTATTCGAAAGGATGGTGACTCCCTTTTCATCAGTTATGTAGATCTCGTCAATCTCGGTTGAACGGGCGATGTCCTCTACTGTACTCTGATCGAGTTCTCCAGAAGCCATGAGTAAGGCTAGGATATAGGACGTTCCCAGGAGTTGCTCCTCCAGCATCTCTTCAGCCACATCTGTGGCCTGGCCACTGCTGATATGAGAACTTCGCACAAGTTGTGCCAACTCCTCTGCCTGGCTGTTGAGTTGGCTATACAAAGCCCTGTTGTAAAAGACAATAGGAATAATGGTGTTCACGACCGAACCCACGATGAATAACAACCCAATGACAAGAACAAGTTTGGATCGTATGCTAAGCTTCACTTAGACCACTCCAATACAATGGAAGTATTTGCATAGTACTTCTCCTCTTGAAGCTATCATCCTCTATTTTCGGCCCAAAGCAACCTTATTCAGGCGGGTTTTCAACAAAAGGTACTGCGTATCTCATGCCTGTTTTCGAACAAATGCGCAGGGTTTCCTATCATTGTGTTTCAGATTCGCCCTTTCCGTAAACCTAATGTAAAATGAATTATTACGCAAGGAATGTGTATTTTTATGTGGAATCTCCAGAGAATGTTTCAGTCTGCTTGGAGACAACTCCCAGCATTTGGGATAAAAAGGCAGGAAATTATAAGTCTCCACAGAATAATCTGTCAAATACCTTTATAAGGAGGATGCGATTTTGAGGAAGCAATTGGTTTTGGTGCTGTTGATCGTACTTAGTCTGTCCGTTCTTGTCGCGGCCCAAGAAGTACCCACCCAAGGTGGAACCTTCCGTTATGGAACAACCATCAACCCCCGGGGAATGTTCAATCCAATTCTCTATACGGAGCAATATGACGCCTATGTCATTGACGTCGTCTATGACGGACTAATCCAAATCGACGCCAATCTCCAACCCCAACCGAAGGTAGCAAAAGCATGGGAAATCTCCGAGGATGGATTGGAGATCACCTTCTACCTACACGAAGGGATCAAGTTTCACGACGGCGTGGAACTTACCGCCAAAGATGTAGCCTATACCTATAGGACCATACTTCACCCTGAATACACAGGGGTCAGGTACGGAACATTTAATATGCTTGTAGGTGCTCAGGAGTATAAGGAAGGTAAAGCAACAGATGTACCCGGCATCGAAGTCATTGATGATTACACGATTAAGTTCTCCACAACAAGACCGCATGCCCCGCTACTGTCGTCGTTTGGCTACGGGATCCTGCCCTCCCACTTGCTCGAACACATTCCAGTAGGCGAGTTAGAAACGGCCGATTTCAATCTCCATCCCATCGGCAGCGGCCCCTTCAAGTTCGTCGAGTTCTTAACAGACCAACATGTGACCTTTGAGGCGAATGAAGAGTATTTCTTTGGCCGACCCAATATTGATACTCTTGTATATCAAAAAGTCTCGCAAGATACGATTCCCATTTTCCTGCAACAAAACCGCATAGACTTCATTGAGATTTCACCGGAACAGTACCTCCAGGTGAGCGATATGAATCACATCGACATCTATGTCTATGAGGCTTTGAGTTATAGTTACATCGCGTTTAACTTACGTCAGGAGAGGTTTAACGATGTGGCTGTGCGTCAGGCCATCACCTATGGTTTCGATCGGCAGCTTTATGTTGACGTAATTCGCGAAGGTTTTGGGATTGTGGCCAATGCACCCATGCCCACAGCATCATGGGCGTTTACAGATGAAGGAATCGATACCTACGACTACGATCCTGAACGGGCCTCTAAGATGCTAGCCGAAGCAGGCTGGACACCTGGAAGCGACGGTATCCTCCAAAAGAATGGAGAGAGGCTGGAGTTCGAGTTCCTCGTTCCTGACGGCAGTCGCTTGACTGAACAGATGGCCCTGCTCTTCCAGCAAAACATGGAAGACATTGGCATCAAAGTGAACCTCATGTTCATGGAATTCAGTGCAGCAGTTGACAGAGTTGACGCGCGGGAGTTTGACATCTTTACCATGAGCTGGAGCTTAGCGGTTGATCCAGATCCCTATGGAATATGGCACTCCACATCCCTGTGGAATGACCCCGGTTACAACAATCCAGAATCCGACAGGCTGATTGAACTGGGACGTCAAGAGACCGATATGGAGAAAAGGAAGGAAATCTACGCAGAATGGCAACGCGTCATCAACTACGATTTGCCTTCTATGTTCCTCAACTACGGTGTAACCATTGGAGCAATCAACAAACGAGTTCAAGGAATCGACACCGAGCCGGGTCCATATGGTCCTCTTGTTGGTCGACAACTTCTAGAAAAAGTCTGGCTAAAAGACTAATCGCAAGACTACCCGAGAGTGGAACAGCAGACTCTGCTGTTCCACCTCATTACTGAAAGGTGATTGTATGTGGCGTTACATTATTCGAAGAATTGTTCTCCAAGGGATCCCGGTCCTTTTGGGGTTTACATTTTTGCTTTATCTAATTATCACGATTGCGCCCGGAAGCCCTGTAACCCATCTACGCGGCGTTCCCGACCTTGATACGGCCGTTATTGCACAGCGAGAGGCCCAGCTTGGAGTCGATCAACCATTTCTGGTTCAGTACGTCCGTTGGTTAGGGGACATTGTGCGAGGAGATTTGGGGTTGTCCTTCGATTCAGCGCGCAGACCAGTCGCTACGCTGATTAAGGAGAGGATGCCTGCCACAATCATTCTTTCTCTGTCATCGATCGTACTGGGCTGGGGTATTGGTATTCCAGTTGGAATACTGTCGGCCCGTTATCAATACTCCATTTTTGACTATGTAATCACGTTCTTTGCATTCGTAGGGATTTCTATTCCCAGCTTCTTTTTCGGGCTTGTACTGCTTTATGTCTTTGCCCTTACCTTAAATGTTCTCCCCGCTGGCGGTTTCTTCATGGCTGGGGAGCCACATACTTTCCTGGGTTACGTGCGCTACTTGCTCCTTCCGGCTATGACTCTCGGTCTGAGCAGTATTGCCAGCGTAGCCCGGTACATGCGTTCGAGCCTTTTGGAGGTACTCAACGAAGATTATCTGCGCACCGCACGCTCGAAAGGATTAAGAGAAAACATCGTAATCTACAAACATGCTCTACGCAACGCCCTCTTGCCTATTTTAACGTTGATGGGCTTCATGCTCCCTACGATCTTCTCGGGTGCGGTCATTGTAGAGAACATCTTCACCTGGCCGGGACTTGGCTCCCTTGCCATTCAGGCTTTAAACGAACGCAACTACCCTGTGATCATGGGGATCAATCTTATGTTTGCTGTTCTGATATTCTTAGGTAGCATCATTGCTGACGTGTCTTATGCATTTGCGGATCCGCGGATTCGGTACGAGTGAGGGGGTGCATGATGAAACAGATTTCTCAATCGAAGAAGATATGGAAGCGTTTTTGCCGCAATAAACTGGCCGTTCTCGGTCTCGTTGTCCTGATCTTTTTTGTTGTGGTGTCCGTCTGTGCACCTTTTTTGACTGACTACGATCCCAATCGTTCGGATCTGCGCAAGCGCAACCAACCACCGTCAGAAGCGCACCTATTTGGAACGGATGATATGGGGCGTGATATCTTTGCCCGCACCCTCTATGGTGGAAGGATTTCTCTTTCTGTAGGGTTGGTGTCCGTCGGTATTTCGCTGAGCATTGGCGTTGTCTTGGGTGCCATCGCCGGTTTCTTTGGAGGCATGGTAGATACAGTAATCATGAGGATCGCCGACGTGTTCTACAGTTTCCCATTTATGATCCTCGCTATTACCATCTCCTCGATCTTTGGTCCATCGATTTATAACACCATGGTGATCTTGGGGGTCCTCTCTTGGCCAAGCTCAGCCCGTTTGCTGCGCGCGGAGTTCTTAAAGCTGAAGAATACCGACTTCTCCCTAGCCGCAACGACCATTGGGGCGGGTCCCGCTCGCGTTATGTTTCGACACATACTACCCAACGCGATCTCCCCACTCCTTGTCTCCGCAACTTTGGGCGTTGCCTCAGCCATCTTGTCAGAAGCAGGATTGAGCTTTCTCGGTCTTGGCGTACCGCCTCCGGCCCCTTCCTGGGGTAACATGCTCAATCGGGCTCGTCCGCTGCACATTCTAGCAACGATGCCCTGGATGTGGCTACCCCCTGGCATTGCCATTTTTGTCATTGTCTTGAGTATTAACTTTGTCGGCGACGGACTTCGTGACGCCTTTGATCCGCGACAAGTCATGGACTAGTGTCTATGAGAGGAGTGCGCTGCTTTGAAGCGAGTTCTTGTGTTGTTGTGTCTAGTGATCGTAGCCCTTTTGATGACAAGTTGCCTTCCTGGAGATGGAAGAAACAGTGCTGAAAGACCTGCAGGCTTCTTGTGGGGAGTCTGGCATGGTTGGATAGCACCTGTGTCTTTGATCGTGGGTCTCTTTCGAGACAACATCCGCATCTACGAGGTTGCTAACAGTGGCTGGTGGTATGATCTAGGCTTCTACTCTGCTGTTATCGCAGGCTTCGGAAGCCTGTCTCTGATACGGAAGAAGGAAAAGTAACGCACGCAACAACACCCAGGCGCCAGAAAGGCCCCTGGGTGTTACTTTGCTTCATCAGTCGATGTGCCTTGCCCTGCGAAGGGCTAAGACAATGACGGGGATAATGACGATCTGGAGAATGATCCCTGGTAGGGCGTTGACCACAGCACCAGCCGTGAACATTTTCCAACTAAACACTGTCCCGGAAAGACCGTGTACAAAAAAACTTACAGCGCCCCACACGACGCGCCCGCCAATCATGGCGATAATGAGCGAGGCATAAACAGACAGAACGTCCTTAGAAAGCAACCGATACACCACACCGGCCAAGAGACCATAGGTCGCTAGTTCAAAGGACATGATAAATGCCGTCGGAAATTGAGGTGGCAATCCAAATATGATGCTTCGTAACAGGGGTGTTACAAAGCCTATAACCAATCCCAAGGGGCCTCCTAACACGAAGCCACCAAGCAGTACGGGTATATGCATCGGTAACAGGCGACTGCCCACAGACGGTATTTGAAGTGTCAAAAATGGCATCAAGAGCCCCAGGGCTAGGAAGAATCCCGTCAACACTAGGCGCTTTGTTGCTGAATGGTTCATTGTCTTCGCTCCCTCACAATCAACGATACACTTTTAGTTGTTGTCCGTTCACCACGAATCCAGCATTGGCCTCGTCCGTATCAACATGCATCTCTAAGGCATATTCGTTGTTCACGCGGACCAGGACATCACAAAAGACAATGGGTCTGTCGCCACCTGCCACAACGTTCACGAGGTCTTTATCCTTGACTCCGAACTGCTCTGCTTCGGCCTCGGTCATATGGATATGGCGCCGCGCAATAATCACACCTCGATCAAGTGTGATCTCGCCCTTGGGTCCTCTCAGGATAATTCCAGGTGTTCCCTCTAGATCCCCGGAATCACGCAGGGCTGGTTCGACTCCCAGTATATAAGAATCTGTCCTCGAAATCTCCACCTGCGTATAGTCCCGCATTTGTCCTAAGATGCGAACTCCCTCAATGGAGCGTTTCGGGCCCACCAATGTTACTTTCTCTTCAGCGGCAAACTGACCAGGCTGAAAGAGTGGCTTCATCACGGTGAGCTCAGAGCGACCGAACAACGCTTCTAGATCCTTTTGGCAAATGTGCACATGGCGATTGGATACTCCTATGGGTACCTCTCCCAAATACTCCTTTAGCATAGAGACTCCTCCTTTAGCATCAATAGATAATACAATCACTGCCATAGCGACGCAGGGCAAACTCGCGGTTTTCTGAGAGCTCGGCTTTGGTCCGTTTCCCCGAAGCAACTTGGATCATCTCGTCATGGATGATCTGACCCATAGTGTCCAACGTCTCTTTTTTGGTTAGGACTAAACCGGCATCAAGATCGATATTATCCTGCATGTTCAGGTAACATGTTGTATTGCTCGAAACCTTGATTACGGGGCAAATCGGCGTTCCGGTTGGGGTTCCGCGTCCGGTTGTAAACACAATAAGATGGGCTCCACCCGCAGCCATTCCGGTCATCGACTCAATATCGTGGCCGGGCGTATCCATCACAACTAAACCACGCTTCGTTGGTCTTTCCCCATAACCCACCACCTCTTGCACCGCCCGACTGCCGCCCTTTTTGATGCAGCCTAAGGACTTTTCTTCGATGGTAGTAAGGCCTCCCTTTAGATTACCTGGAGTAATATCGGCCACACTAGAGGATCCAAGGCTCGCTAGGCTTTGTTCAGTCCAGGCCACCAAATCAAGTAACTTGTCGCGAACCTCTGGACTCGCGCATCGATCCGCCAAAATCATCTCTGCCCCAAGAAACTCCGTAATTTCAGATAAGATTACTGTCCCACCATGATCGACATGGATATCACTGGCCACTCCCACGGCTGGGTTGGCCGATAAACCTGAGTAGGCATCGGATCCCCCACACTCTGTGCCCACGATGAGTTCGGAGTAGGGTATAGGCTGGCGCTCACGCTTGTTCGCGTCTCTTAACAGGGCCCGAGCGATTTGCACGCCCTTAGCAATGGTCTTCTTCGTTCCTCCTAGTTGCTGGATCACGAGTGTTTCCACGGGCTTCTTCGTTCTTGCTATGATCTTCGCCACATCATCCATAATGACCGACTCACAACCTAAGGCGACCAGGATTATGGCCGATACGTTAGGATTACTGCCTATACCGCCTAAAACATCGGTCATTTCTTGATTGCTCCTGGGATCCAAGGTACAGCCATGGGTATGTGGAATGGCTATCACTTCGGGAACCCGTTTCTCAATCTGCTGTACCACCGAGTTTGCACAGATGACCATGGGCAACACAACCACATGATTACGGATCCCTGCAGAACCATCGGCATTACGGTACCCCATAAACGTGTTACGCATCATGTGCAGATCCCTCCTCTAGGAGTTCTTTCCCACGTATACTTCGCACATTATGGGCATGGACTAACTGACCAGCTTGAATGCTCTGGGTGGCGCGACCAATGGAGTATCCATATTTCATAATAGTCTGATCCTTCTCGATAGCAACGAGTGCAAGTTTGTGACCCGCAGGAATCTCCTCTAGGGCATGAAAGGAGAGCTCATCACCATTTCTAAGGACTGTAACGCGTTCTCCGTTCGCTATTGTCTGCAGTGCGACCGCAACATTATCTTTCGTTTGATCCAAGATAAGGACTTCACTCATACATGTTCCGCCTCCGATCTCGAGCGCTATTCCAGCAACTGGCCTATTTTCAAGCCCACCTGTAAGTTCAAACGGTCGTTACTATTAAAAACATCAAGACCAGTCACCTCGTTGATGCGCTCAATGCGATAACGCATCGTGTTGTAGTGAATGAACAGCTCATCTGCTGCTTTTTGTAAGCTGCAATCATTGTCAAAGTAAGCGTTCAACGTCTTCACGAGTTCTGCCTTATGTTCTTTGTCGTAAACCTCCAGTTTGGCAATGGTATCATCGTAGTACCCCTGTAGTTCTGCCTCTTTCTCAAATTCGCACAAGATCCGATAGATTCCCAGATCATCATAGTGCCATATGCTGTTGCCCTTCGATAGCATGCGACCAAACTTTAGCGCACTGGTCGCCTGTTTTTGTCCCTCACCAAGTTTCGTAATATCACGATTGAAGCGCGATATACCTATGGATACCGTCAAGTCTCCCAACGACGCGTTGACCCTTTCTTGCAGAGCCTTGGCAAAGTCCATGGACTGCTCTTTGACGCGTTCTTCAGAGTCATAAACATCCTGTGGTTTTAGAACCAACAAATTATCGCTATTTTCATGAATGATGAGTCCAAGATTGCTCGTCTTGTCAAATTGTGTGATCGTCTTATAAAGAAGTTCCAGCTTCGATTGGACATAGCCCTCATCGGCGCCACGTTCAACATAGTGTGAACCGAGGTCGTCTATGGAGATAGCCACAACACTGTAGCTGTCCCGCAAGACCCAATCAACGTAGGCAGCTTGCTTTCTTGCGTAGGCGATGTCTCGAAAATTCCAGGAAAGCAAATCCTGTGCAAACCGATTCTTGAAGCGTCTGTGCACTTCTTTGGTGTTAAACGTAATCATCGTACGTAGCGCGCACATGATGGCCGCCTGCTCTATGGCGATCTCATAATAGAGATCCTTGTGGGCCGACTCACGTTCTAGGGCAACGATATAACCGTTGATTTCGTTCTCCACAATGGTAGGACAGACACAAACCTCATAAGGAGTGTCTTCAAGCTTGATCCACGTTACTTTCGAGTCTTCCACTTCAGCAGAGTAATGTCCGTCTATTCTCCAGTCCCACGTGTTCATGAGCATTTCGACCCTTTTTTGTACCTGGGTCAACTCGTCTCCCCACCCGTGGCAATAAAGATTGCGCTGGTAATCGACGATCATCACAGGACTTTCAATGAGGTCGTAAAGAACCTGGCAGATTTCAGCAAAGCCACCTCGCTCCAACAAGGACAGGCTAAACTTCCGATAGATTTTCTCACCCTGCAAAATGAGTTGCGACTGGCGGTGCATGATCTCTTCATGAATACTGTTGATAATGTCCACCCATGGAGCCCCGAATGGAATGACAATGATGGGCAGACTGAGTGACACACTCAAATCTACGATGCTCTGTGGAATTTCATCAATGAACCTGCGGAGCTTAATTCCCAGCCCTGCTGCATTAATCCTAGCCAGATCAGTAACCAGAGTCTCAAGTGACAGGGGATTATCCTTCACACTGTATCCGCTCGTGATCACAAACTCATTGCCAGTCAGCCAGTTCACAATATCTGGCGCATCCATGACGGTAACGGCACGAATGGTACGCTCGAGTCCGACCTCTCCGGTAAGCACTTGAGCCCCCTCGAGCGGTGGTAGCTGTAACGCTTCGCTAATCGTGATCGGCATGCACTCTCTCCTCTCTAGCGTCTTCCCTCCTTACAGACATTCAACGCTGCGTTAACCATTACCTCTACGCCAAAACCCAACACATCTTCATCAATACTGTACTTCTCGTGATGGATCGGATAGGTAAGTCCCCTGCCCTCATTTCTGGTGCCCACAAAGAAATAGAGTCCAGGAATGATGCGCTGGTATTCAGAAAAATCCTCACCCGTCATTGTGGGTGCCTTGAGATCCACCAGCTTTTCTGCACCCCACAAATCCAAGACTGTGGAGCGAAGTGCGTCAACGAGGGAACCATCATTATACGTCTGATAAAAACAGCGTTCAAACGCAATATCACAGTTGGCATTATTGCCTTTCACTATTGCTTGAACCTTCTCTTCAATGCGCTTTAGAACGTGTTCGCGTATAGTCTCATCGGCTGTACGAATGGTTCCTGTCAGTTCCATTCGATTGGGAATGATGTTAAATGCGGTCCCTCCATGTACAGAACCAAGCGAAATCACCACTGGTTCTGTGGGAGCCACTTCACGGCTGACGATTTTTTGCAGACCTTGAATAACCTCTGCACTGATCATAATGGGATCCACAGCCAAGTGAGGTTGTCCGCCATGTCCACCATAACCATACAAAGAGATGTTAAAACGATCCGCTGCCGCCATGATTGTGCCTTTGCGTACGCCAACCACTCCAGAATCGAGTTCAGGCCAAATGTGCAGACCCAAAATGGAATCCACCCGAGGATTGTCCAGGACCCCATCAGCAATCATGGCCTTGGCTCCCCCCAAACCCTCCTCTGCCGGCTGAAAGATCATCTTGATGTTTCCTGGAATCCTGTCTTTGAGTTGAGCCAAGACATACGCGACGCCCAAACCCACGCTCATATGACCATCATGGCCACAAGCATGCATTACTCCAGAATGCTTGGATTGAAACGGAAGATCGGTTTCCTCCGTAATGGGCAACGCATCCATATCAAACCGCAGACCCAAAGTAAAATCACTACCATTATCTAATAGGCCGATCACGCCTGTCTTGCCTACGTTTGAGGTTACTTCAAACCCCCACTCTGTCAATAACGAGCTAATCTTTGCAGCAGCCTTAACTTCTTCAAAACCCAACTCTGGGTACTCATGAAAGAAGCGACGCCACTCGATCATGCGGGGGGTAATTTCCCGAACATGGTTCTGAATCGAAGAGAACATACCTTACCATCTCCCTGCATCCATTCATTAGTGAGAAGCGTGCTGAAGCAGAAAGTTCAGACTCCAACACGCTCCATGCTACTTCTTTCCTCCGTGCGGATAGATCGAGACGTCCTCATGTCCTTTGAGGACCGCCAAGACACCAAGGACCAACGCATCAAGTTCTTCCCCACCAGGGAAGACCATCACATCGGCTATAAACTTGACGCGGCAAATGATCTTTTCGAGTACGACTTGGGAGTTGGCAATACCACCGCTAATGCAGATAGCGTCAACAACACCCTCAAAACAAGCAGCCATGGCACAAATGTACTTGGACACCTGGTAGCAGTAAGCGTCTAGAACTAAGGTCGCCTCCACATGGCCGCGGTCAATCATGGCCTCCACTTCCCTGAGGTCCTTGGTGCGCAAATGAGCGTAGATGCCCCCTTGGCCAGCGAGCTTCTTGAGGACTTCTTGTTTGGATAAACCCGAAAAGCAGAGCTCCATCAGTTCAATCGACGGGATGCCTCCTGAGCGTTCAATGGCCATGGGACCTTCCTTGTCTGAGTTGTAGAGATCCACCATCTTGCCACCAAGGTGAGCGCTCACAGACCCTCCTCCGCCTAAGTGAGCGACTATGAGGCGGCTGTCTGCATACGACTTGCCAAGCTTTTCTGCCGCCATTTTAGCCACCATTTTCATGTTCAAGGCATGAGAAAGGCTTGTCCGCTGGATCTCAGGTATACCCGATACTTTGGCCATAGGCCACATTTCGTCCACGGATACCGGGTCCACAACATACACAGGTATGTCTGTTCCCGCGACCAAGCGCCACCCGATTATGCAGGCCAAATTTGAGGCGTGATCACCCTGAAAGCCAACCTGGGCATCATGCAGCATCGCATTGTTCACCGCATACACACCGCTCGGAATCGGCCGAAGCCGTCCTCCTCGGGCAGCAATGGCATCGAGTGAATCGATCTCGATGCCGGCTTCGGCTAGTGTCTGACGAACAACACTTTCTCGATAGTCTAGCTGATCGATCACCAGATCAAACCCGGACAGCTCTGCTACACCGTGTTTGATATCCTTTGTATAAACGCACGTTTCGTCTTCGTACAGACCAATTTTGGTCGACGTTGACCCTGGATTTATCGCTAAAACGCGGTAACTGGTGCGAGACGACATTACAGGACCTCAGCAAGAATCGCGTCGAAGTCTTCTTTGCTGAGTACATCGCGCTTGACACGACCCTTTTCTTTAATCTTATCTACCAGCGTATCGAGCTGCTCATCGGTGACTTCAACGCCGCGCTTCTCCAGGTAGTATTGAACGCTGGCCTTGCCACTCGAACCGCCCAAGACGATCTCGATATCTTCGCGCCCCGTCAACTCGGGCAGATATGGTGTCATGGCCGAGGGAATCCCGCTCTTTTCCAATTTTTCCTTGGCATGAACGACTACACCAGACTCTAACCAGAAAAGCCTCTTCCCTGTTACAGGTTTGTTGGGTGGAATCACAATTCCGGTGACTTGCTCCACCATCTTGGTCACTCTGTCTATCTTCTTCAAGTCGACACCAGACTTGACATTCAAAAGAATCTCTAAAGCTGCAGCGACCTCTTCCGTTGCCACATTACCCGTTCTCTCGCCCAAACCATTGATGGAGGAGTGGATTCCGTCAACACCAGCATAAACAGCAGCCAAGACCGAACCCATAGCCATGCCAAACTCGTTGTGAACATGGAACTCCACCGGTACACCGAGTTTCTTAAGTTCGGAAATGGCCAAATAGACAGCCATAGGAGATGCCACGCCAAAACTGTCTGTATAGACAATGGCTTCAGGTTGGGCCTGCTCGACCACCGCAGAGTAGACCTTCTTTACGTAGTCAAGGCTTGCTCTGGTAACGTCCCAGCCCATGAATGTGGTATTCAACCCGCAATCTTTAGCATACTTGATGTGATCTACGATCCGTTTGATGAGCTGCTCTGTATCAACGTCGTAGGCATATTGGCAGGTGTATGGATTGACTGCGTGCTCAACCACAATGGATTTCACTCCGCACTCCACCGAATAATCAATGTCTTCTTTCTTTGCCCGGGCAAAGGTAACAATGTCGGCTTGCAGGTTCATTTCTACAAGGCGCTTAATCGCTCTTCGAATATCCTCTGAAACGACGGGCATGCCCACTTCAATTCTCTTCACGCCCAGATCATTAAGGGCGACACCGATCTCTACTCTTTCATCTTCTGTCCAGTTTAAGCCACAAGTCTGCTCGCCGTCGCGCAAGGTAACATCGTGGATGTAAATTGACTTTGACGTCTCGGGACCTGCAACCTCAAAGTTCACGGGCGAAACCCATTTCTTGTCGCCAAAATAAGGTTGACCCTGCATGGGCATATCCTTGAGCTCTCTAAGTTTCGTCATCTTTCATACCTCCTATTTTCTATGCCTTGATCATGGGGAATGTATATCCTCCCTCGGGCATAACAAACACCTTGGCGTCACCGTCCAAATCAGCGCACGCCTGATCAATGGCCTCTTGCAGGTTCGCAACGGGGATTACACCCATTTTTGCCACCTGCTCAGCTGCACAATCTGTTACTACGTATACCTTCCGCTCTTGGGCAATGACATAGATTAGATACGCCAAGTATCCGGGAATTGTGAACTCCGCCTTCAAGTTAGTAAAGAACTCTTCTGATGTTTCATTGTCATACCACCCAAAGAAATCGGGTGATCCGGGACCGTCTTCGGCCTGGGCTAGAAGGATGATCGTTCCCCCAACTTTGGTTGCCTGGGCTGCATTATAAAATGTCTTACTAGCCTGGTACAACGAAATATCATAGGGAAAGCCACCACAGCTTGCCACCGTGAGATCGGCCTGTTCGTCAATGGGAACTCCATAAATCTCGTTGACCAACGCACAACCTTCAGCCCAAGCCTCGAACCAATGGCCGGTAAAAAAATCCACAATCTCGTTTTTCGTATCCAAAACTACGTTGACTAAGAAGTCCGGGTTAACAAAAGCTGCTGCTTCCGTCATGTCTTCGTGAAGAGGATTGCCCTGTAGCCTGTTTGAGCCAATAGCTGGGTTGATGTCAATATCCGTAGGATGGAGGCAATTGAGATGGTTGTTTTCCACCGTCTTCCGCCCCGATACACCGGGCAAAATACTCTTTCGTCCTCCCCCAAAGCCTGCCATGGCATGATGGATGATTCCACCTGTCAGAATTACCCTGTCGGCCTCCACAACACGTTTGTTGACATAGATTGGATTGTTGCGTGTTGTTGTACCCACATAGACCAGTCCGTCCGGGTTATCCGCATCATGCTCCACGACTTCGTACTTGGCAAAGATCTCCTCGCCGACAATTTGCTTGAACTCATCCTCGGTTTGACTACGATGGCAACCACGAGCGATTAAGATAGAGATGTCACTTGGGGCAATGGAACAAGCTTCGACGTACTCCACTATGGTAGGCAAGTAGTCCCTCGTTCTCGTCCAAGTACGGGTGATATCACTGACCACAACGACAACCTTCTCCCCGGGCTGCAGAATCTGATCAAGCCCAATACCGTTGGTCGGATGGCTGAGCTTGTGTTTTAAGAGTGCAGAGATGTCCCCTACTTCCTTTTCATACGCTTGGGGAACGAGTTCTTCCACGTTGGCCAGGGGCAGTATCCCTTGCATGGTTTGCCGACCGTACTTTAAATTGACATCCATTTTAATCCCAGCTTTCTAGCGTCCTTAGTTAATAAGTGGTAGAATTTCGGCACCTTCGTGAATGACATTGATAGTAGGATTGTCTCCCAAACCCTTAAAAGCGTGGGAAATCGCCGTCTGTATATCCTCGGGATTGTAGCGCGTAAAGCCCATCGATTCAACCTGCTCATCGGTGATCCCGTCGCTGACAATGATCACCTTAGCCCGTTGCTTCACGATGGCAACCGCCAGGGCTCCTGCTGCACCGATCTGGTCTTCGACTTCGTTGTTATCGAGAAGAGCGATGATTTCGTCATAGCTCTTGGCCATGAGTGTTAAGAACTCCGGGTGTTCTCCCGGTCCTTCAATCGCTGGGGTAACCAACACAATGGTACCTCCTGGCTTAACAGCAAGATCAGCAGAATAAAGCGCTTTACCGGCCTGCCAGAAGTTTAGATCGGCAGGAAACGAGCTGATCAGGACCAAATCGGCGGGTTGAAGGGGAACACCGTAGACCTTCTTGGCAATTTCTACACCCATGCGGTGTGCTTGAATAGGATCGCCAGCCACAAGTCCTACAACCCTTTGGTTAGCATCTAGAATCGCGTTGACAATGAACTTCAAACCGGCACGCAGTGCAATGTCATCGATCTCTTTTCGCACAGGATTGTCGAGGTTACCTAAGGTAATAGACTCATCTTTTGTGATCATCAAATGCGTGGCAATGGTCGTCTCTTCACCGCATACTCCTGGTTGAACGATTTTTCCCCCACCGGCCCAACCACAGTAGCGATGGGGCACGATGGCTCCAATTCCTAGCACGAGATCAGCATCAAAAACCAACTTGTTGATCCAGATCGGTGTGCCGTTCTTGGTTTCGCCAAGGTACACGAGCCGGTCTTTGTTATCAAACTCATGGTTGAGAACCTGAACGGAACGGTAGACTTCTTCGCCTACCTTCGCGATCATCTCTTCTTCGGTCATGGGCCTGTGCGAACCACCGGCAATCAGGATTTTAATGTGTTCGCGCTTTACACCCGCCAAGTCCAGTCGTTGAAGAACGGAGGGCAGAATCAGATGAGCCGGCGTTGGCCGCGTATTGTCATCGCAGAGAATGAGCACCGACTCCAGCCCTTTGGCCAACTGCTCCAAAGGTTGGGAATGAATGGGGTCATCTAGGGCCGCGATCAGTTCACCAGCCAAATCAATCTCGGGTAGAGTATTGAGGGTCGCCTGCGCAACTTGCGCTTTGGCGTCCAGAAGAAAACGTAAAGAATTCTTTCCGTAGGGTAGTTCTAGTGTTTGTACCACGACTTTCACCTCTCCTTACTACCGATCGATTTTTAGAACGGCCCCTTTGTTTGCTGAGGTCGCAAAGAGTTCATAGAGGCGAAGAATACCTTTCCTAATCTTAAAGGGCGGTCGCTGCCACTTGGCACGCCGGGCCGCTAGCTCTTCATCCGTAAGATCTACATTGATGGTGCGGTTTGGAATGTCAATGGAAACAATGTCTCCCTCCTGGAGCAAAGCGAGGGGTCCCCCTTCCACTGACTCCGGCGAAACATAACCTACAGCGGGACCACGAATGGCACCGGAGAACCTACCGTCACTGACTAGTGCGACAGAACTCGCCAGATCCTTACCCCAGAGGGCACCAATAGCTGTCGTCATTTCTCGCATGCCAGGTCCGCCCTTGGGTCCTTCATTGCGGATAACCAGGACATCGCCGGCCTGTACACGGTCAGCATAGATACCTTCTACTGCTTCCTCTTCGGACTCAAAGATGCGGGCGGGGCCTGAATGCACCATCATACCTTCCGAGACGGCCGACTGTTTCACAACGGCCCCATCGGGAGCTAGATTGCCATACAAGACTGCCACGCCACCTTGCGCATGGAAGGGATTGTCCATGGAACGAATAATCCGAGAATCGAGAATCTCTGCATTGGCAATATTCTCAGCGAGGGTCTGGCCCGTCACTGTCATCACATCGAGATTTAGCAGTGATTGCATTTCACGCATCAAAGCCGGAAGCCCGCCCGCCTCATTGAGCTCAGGAACCGTAAACGTTCCAGATGGTGTCATGGGAGCAAGATGCGGGGTAGAACTACTCAACGCGTCGATCTTGCCTAGAATATCAATGTCCAGCTCCATCTCTTGAGCTAAAGCTGCGAGATGCAGTACGCAGTTGGTGGACCCGCCGGTTGCTGCGAGTACCCGAATGGCATTGTCAATGGACTTTTCATTAATAATGTCATGGGGACGGATGTTCTTTTTCAAAAGGTCGACAATGGCGCGACCCGCCTCTTCGGCTAGGCGGAGCTGCCTGAGATCCTGAGCAGGAATGGTTGATCCCTTGGGTAAGGTTAATCCCAAAGCCTCCATGATGATCCCCATACTGTTACCCGTCACCATAGAACCACAGGCTCCAGGTGTGGGACACGCATTCTCGATAAAACCGTCTAGGTCTTCTTTGGACATCTTGCCCGCGTGATAGGCTCCTGCGGCCTCAATGAGTTCTGTGGACCCACCACAGATGGAGACTCCTTTATAATTTCCGGCCAACATTGGTCCGCCGTGGATGAAGATGGCCGGGATATTAAGCCTGGCCATAGCCAGGAGCATGCCGGGAACAATCTTGTCACAGGTACCAATAAGAACCATGGCATCGAGCTGGTTCGATTCGATAGAAACTTCAACCGAATCAGCAATGATATCTCTGGAGGGCAGAGTGTAACGCTGGGCATCCTTGTTCTTTACAAACGCCCCAGACAGTCCGTCACAGAGTGCAATTGTGTTGAATTCCAAAGGCGTTCCACCTGCATAGCGAATGCCTTTTTTTACATACTCGCTGATTTCGCGCAGATGGATGTGCCCTGGGGAGAGCTCACTCCACGAGTTCGCAATTCCAATAATGGGCTGTTCCATCTCTTTATCTGTAAGACCAACGCCCTTGAGAAGGGCACGTTGCGGTGCTTCAGAAACAATGTTTCGGCTACGATATTCCATGATAACCCTCCTACGATGTTAGTTCGCTTTCTTCTTCACACCTAAATAGGAATCTTTGACGCCCTCGTCCTTCTTCAAATCCTCCACGGATCCGTGCAGGACCATTTCACCCTGGGCAATGATATAAGCATAATTACTGACAGCCATGGACATATAGGCGTTTTGCTCAACCAGCAAAATGGTGATGCCCCTAGCAACAAACTCGCGTAGCAGACCAAAAATGCGTTTCACGACAACAGGAGCAAGACCCATAGAAGGCTCGTCCACCATTAGCAGGAGCGGCTTGGCGATAAGTGCTCTCGCTGTAGCCACCATTTGTTGTTCTCCTCCACTTAATGTGCCAGCTAACTGCTTCTCCTTACCGATCAACTCGGGAAACATCTCGAAACACTCAGCGATCTCGCGCTTGAGATTGCTGCGATCGTCCCTGGAGTAACTTCCAGCTTCAATGTTCTCGAGAACACTGAGTTCGGCGAAGACTTGCCGGCCTTCAGGCACATGAACGATGCCTCGCCTAACGATTTCATTCGGTGGAAGCTGGTGAATCGGCTCGCCCATGAACTCAATTTGGCTTTCGGAGTCACCGCGAAGTAGACCCGAAATGGTCTTCAACAGTGTGGTTTTGCCCGCGCCATTCGCGCCCAGAACGGAGACTACATCTCCTTGTTTAACCTCTAAACTGACCTTCTTTAGCGCTGGAATATCACCGTAAGAAACAGACAGATTCTTGATCTTTAACACTCGGCCTCCTCCTTCCCTAAATACGCTTCAATGACTCGCGGATCCGATTCGCAATCGCAGAACGGTCCTTCAGTCAGCTTCTGGCCGTAGTTTAGGACGACGCAATGATCCACGACCGCTTCGACCAGTTCCATGGTGTGTTCCACCAAAAGGATCGTGATACCCTGTTGCTTTACGTTTTGAATGATTTCCTGCAAAAAGTTGAACTCCTCACGGTTCATACCTGCTGCTGGTTCATCCAGAAGTAGTAGCGAGGGTTCAAGAGCCAGTGCCCGAGCAATCTCTAGACTACGACGGTAACCATAAGGAAGGCTGTTTCCCAGCACATCGTAATGTTGCTTGCCCAGACCAACGATCTCCAAGAGTTCTTTTGCCCTTGCTTCCTCCCTGGCATTAGCTGCGCGCAATCGCGATGTAGACAACACTGCATCCCAGATCGAAGCACCATAACTTGCATGTCGGGCTACAAGGACGGTTTCGAGCACGCTTAAGCGTTCAAACAGACGAATGGTTTGAAAGGTGCGAGCAATTCCCGCCCGGGCAATCTTGTACTTATCAAGACTGGTAATATCCTTACCGTCAAAAATGACTTTACCGCTCGTTGCAGGATAGACACCCGAGACTACGTTAATGAACGTCGTTTTTCCCGATCCGTTGGGCCCGATCAAACCCGTAACAGACCCCTTCTTGATGCAGATGTCCAGGTTTGAGTTGGCCGTAACTCCACCAAACGATTTTGTTAAGCCCTTCGTTTCCAAAATGTTCATTCGCTACTACCACCTTTACCAGTGCTTCGCTCGCCAAAGATCTTGTTGAACCCTTTTTCCAACAAGGGTGCAAGTCCATCAGGCATGAATACGACGATCATCAGAATGACAAACGTTGCAGCCATCATATAGTAGGTCTCCCAGCCTGGAAAACGGAACATCTCTGGTAAGAATGTAACAATTGGAGCACCAACAATGCCGCCTAAGAGGTGCCGTAAACCACCGGTTACTGCCATACCAACGAACTTCGTAGATTCTGCGAAGCGAAAACTCTCAGGACTGATAAAACCTGAAAGATGGGCATAAAAGGCACCCGCTAATCCGGCAAATCCTGCGGAAATACCAAAGGCCAGCAGTTTGAAATACCGGGTATTGATTCCACTACATTCTGCGGCCAATTCGTCATCGCGCATGGCCATAAAGGCTCGGCCAATAAAGCTATTGGTAATTCTCCTAATAAAGAAATAAAGGAGTCCAATGGTGACCACCAACAAATAGAAGTAATGCGTATTGTTAAATCGAGTCCCAAACAGGCTCAAGCTCGGAATGCCGAAAACGCCTAGTGCACCGTTCGTCAAACTCTGCCAGTTCACGATAATCACCCAAACGATGTGCCCAAAGGCAATGGTCGTAAGGGAAAGAAAGAATCCACTGAGCTTAAATGATGGAACACTTAGAAACACGCTGCACAAGACACACAAGAGGATGGCGGCCAGAAAGCCTAACCCTATTGGAAAACCCAGTTTCAACACCGTTAAAGACGAGGTATAAGCGCCAATTCCGTAAAATGCCGCATGTCCTAAAGAAATCTGTCCAGCAAATCCCACTTGTGTAACCAAGCCCATGGCAATGATGGCATGGATCAAACTGCGGTTCATGATATAAACCTTGTAGGAGTCGCTGACAACTAGTGGATAGAGAACGATCAGTAAGGCTATGATCAAAAAACCGATTTTTCTCCTTTGCATAACACTATCCCCCCAAACCTACATTTTCTTGAAAAGCCCTTGCGGTCTAGCGATAAGGAAAAACACCAGCAACACAAAGGTAATGACATCTCGATAGGAAGAAGAAATGTAAAAGACGGAGAAGTTTTCTGCCAAACCGATCAAAAGACCGCCGACGAGAGCGCCAAATGGATTGGTGAGTCCGCCAATTACTGCAGAGGCAAAACCTTTGATTCCGATAATTCCTCCGCCCAACTCTACAGAGACAAAATAGATTGGTGCGAGCAAGATTCCCGCAATAGCCGTTATACCAGTACTTAGCGCAAAAGAAAGAGCCGTCATCTTTTCAACGCCAATTCCCATCAAAGAAGCCGTATCTTTGTTTTGAGCCGTAGCCCTTAACGCTTTACCCGTAAGAGTCCTCTTGAAGAAGAAGTTCAATCCGATGACGAGTGCACCGGTGAAAACCAAGACCCAGACTGAGTGGTATTGAACAACGATACCGCCAATTCTCAGAGGGTTCATGGGGCTACCAAAAATGTTGGGGAAGGGATAGGGAACGCCACCCCACAGAACAACAACAAGATTCAGAAGGAAGATGTTCAACATCATGGTGGCGACAATAAACTCTAGGCGACCACCTTTTCTTCCCATGATTTGTTTGTAAATGACCCCTCGCAAAATGAAGACACCATATAGGGCGACTAATCCAATGGCCAAAATAAAGGAGATCACCATTGGTAGCTTCCACATGACGTAAAAGGTGTAGAAAAAGTAGGCTCCTAACATTGCAGAAGAAATGTGAGCGAAGTTGATTAATCCCGTTGTCTGCCAAAAAAGACATACTCCAATGCCAATCACTCCATAGAGCAGTCCCATGGCCATGCCTGAGATAGAGTTCTGTAACACCATCTGTAACATTTTACCACCTCGTAGTTCTATGACTTTTCAGGCTGTAATGAGGAGGAGATCCCCGCGGGGAACTCCTCCCTGTTTTGCTTAGAACTTGTCGATAATTTTCCAGCTGTCGCCTTGGAATTCGGAAATTAGACTGAATCTGGAGAGATTGTGTTTCTCGTCGGTTACGAGTTCACCTTGTAGGCCAACGTATCCAGAGAAGTTCTCTAGTTCTTGGCGCATTGCATGTTTGTCAAAGCCAACGCGGTCGATGACTTCTTTAATTGCGTAAACACCATCATAGTAGGCTTGACCTGGATCGCTCGGTAAGCGGCCATAACGTGCTTGGTATTTTTCAACGAATTCTTGAACAATTGGGTTTGTGTCTTCTGGCGTAAAGCTTTGTACAGCAATAACGCCAACAGCTGCGTCGGGGGCTAAGTCAGTAAATGCGGGTACACCCCATGCGGTAAAGCCGACGACAGGAACATCGACGCCCATTTGGCGCAATTGACGTACAAAAACGGCTGCTTCAGATTCGTGGGTTAGACCCATGATGGAGTCAACACCCGCACGTACCATGTTGAGGATTTGACCGGTAGCGTCAACGTCGCCTTCACGCATTTGCTCAACGGCAACTGGCTTAATGCCATACTCAGCAAACTTCTCAATAATGACGTCACGAGCACTGGTGCAATAGTCGGTTGTTCCGTAGATAATGCCAGGCTTCTTGGAGCCCAAGACGTTAACGGCATACTCAGCCTGGTTTTCTACTCTGACTTGGTCGTCCGCACGCAGACGGAACAGCCACGGATTGTTGGTTCTGTCATATCCAAGTGATGGAGAAGTAGCGCCAACCATCATCAGAGTCTCATTTTGCTCTGCAACTTGGTGTACGGCCAATACGGAACTGCTCATATTTGGTCCGAATACTACGTCAACTTTGTCGTTTTCGATAACCCTTTTTACTACGTTGATGGCTGTCGCTGGGGAAGCTTCGTCATCATAGACAACAACTTCGATCTGTCTGCCTTGGATGCCGCCTGCTGCATTGATTTCGTCAACGGCTAGCATCATAGCTTCGCGAATATAGTCGCCAAGAATTGAGCCCGAGCCGGTAAAGGGTGCAACAAGGCCAAACTTGATCGTTTCAGCACCTACTACACTACCTGCCAGTAAAGTTACCATTAGTACCATCAGTGGAATAACCCTTAAATATCTACGCATCCTTTTTCCCCTTTCTTTTTCTTAACACTAGGCAAACCTACATAAGTTTGTTGCGCGCACCTCCTTTCACAATCGATTGTACTTTTCCATCTTTCTGCTAACTAAGCAATCTTTTTTACGTCTGTTTTTAATTCGTAACTCATTTCCACAAAGCGTACCAAGTTCCTTTGTAAAAACCGACAATTGAAGGGCTGAAACGCTGTCATTTTCTACTAATAAAGGCAAAAAAAGCCACCCCGGAAGCGGGGTGGCCTTGTAGTTTTTGAGGTTTACTAACGGATCATATGTCGGATGACAACCTTATCCGTCTCTCTCATACCCTCTGAGGCTATATTCCCAACAACACCGATGGTTTCTTCCACATTTGACTTAACAATTCCATCACCGTCGGGAAATCTCAGGTCTGCAAAGGACATGGTCAGGCCCATGATGGCTGCATCCACAGATGAGGCGATCTTCGCAGCACAGGATGGCTTGGCTCCATCGCAGAGAATGCCCGAGACATTGGCCAGCGTATTGGTGATCGTTCCACTGATCGTTTCATAATCTCCGCCAAGCATGTAGGCGATAGCTGCCCCCGACCCGCATGCTGCACTCACTGCTCCGCAATAAGCCGATAGACGTCCAATGCTTGTCTTCTGATGAATGGCAATGAGATTACTTACACACAGCGCTCGTAGAAGCTTTTCTTCGGAGATTTGATAATGACGGGCGTAGATAATGACCGGAATTGAGGCGGCGATGCCTTGATTACCGCTTCCGGAGTTAATTACAACGGGCAACTGGCACCCGTCCATCCGAGCGTCCGATGCAGCCGCTGCAGTAGCGCGGGCCAGATTGCCCACGGAGTCGCCGAAGTTTTTTGCAAGCACTTTACCTACACTGGCGCCGTAGTCTTCTCTTAACCCCACCTCGGCAATTGCAGTGTTAGCCTCGATCTGGGGTCCAAGGATAGGAGCCACATCGTCTAGTCGTACAGAATCAGCGAAACGCAAGATGTCGGCAACATTAAGCAGCGAGCGGTCCGTAAACAGTTCATCGTCATGTAAGCTCACTTCTTTATGGAAAGTCACATGGCCGTCTCTTTCCATGCGCACGAAGTTCGTGTGCGTATGCAGAATCTCAACCAAGGCCTGCCTCGATCCTGCCCTTCCCTCCAAGATCACATGCAGCTTTGCCGGGGTTTCCATGAGTTCGACAAGACACCGATCGGAATCGCCCAGGCGTTTCTTCGTCTCCTCAATATCTGCCGTATTAACAGAGCTGAGGACAGCTAGACCACGCCCCGCATCTCCACCTAGAACTCCAAGCCACACCGCGGCAGGAATTCCCTTTAGTCCATTGGAATGCGGAATGGTTACCGCCTTGGTATTCTTGATCAGGTTGCCGCTCATCTTAACCACAAGTCGCTCTGGCAGCTCACCTAAGACTTCTCGAAGCTTAGCGCCTGCAAGCGCAAGGCAGGCTGGTTCCGTACACCCTACAGCAGGGATCAGCTCCTCCTGGAGGATCGCGATATAGTTCTTGTAGGTCACCGCATCAATGGACATATGTCACCTCGTGAACGACGAAATCTGCTCTCTATGGCAGGGGATTTCCCGCTGCTGTGTAGAGGCCATACCACTCTTCCCTTGTTAGGGTAATCGTCGACGCAGCGCAAATTTCACGCAAGCGTTGACTGTTCATGGTACCCACAATCGTCTGCATTTTGGCTGGATGGCGCATGATCCAGGCGACAGCAATGGCCGAATCAGAAACGCCTTTTTCTTCCGCCAACGTTCTTATCTTCTGGTTCAACACCTCATACTTTTCACTCTCTAAGAATACTCCCTTAAACATTCCATGCTGGAAAGGAGACCAAGCCTGGATCGTAATGTCATGGTAGCGGCAGTACTCCAGAGTGTTACCTACATAGTCTATAGCGTGATTGCTGTGAATATTTACATTGATCCCGCTGTCAATCAGGGCCGTATGTGCTAGGGAAAACTGCAACTGATTGACAAGCAGCCTCTGTTCTATGAATTTTTGCAGCAACGCGATTTGGGAGGCATTATAGTTACTTACTCCAAAATAACGGACTTTCCCTGCCGCGTGCAACGTATTAAATGCATCAGCGACCTCCTCAGGTTCGATCAGTGTATCTGGCCTGTGGAGCAAGAGGATGTCAATGGTCTCCACACCCAACCGCCCCAGACTTTGATCGACGGAGGAAATGATGTGTTCACGCGATGCATCATAATAGCCTTGGCGAATACTACACTTGTCTTGAATCAGCATTCTGTCTCGGATCCCGGGGTTACGTCGTAACACCTCACCAAAAACCGTCTCCGATTGGCCCTTACCATATATGTCAGCATGATCAAAAAGGTTGATCCCCGCTTCCATTGCTGTGAGCACAATCTCTTCGGCATTCTTGAACTCGAGGCCAGCCATACGCATACAACCTAGAGCAATGGGGGTGGCGGAAACCTGGCCTCCCAGCAAAATGCTCTGCATACGATCATCTCCCATCTCCAAACAAGTAGTCTACATTCATCATACTATCTGTTTACGCTCACGTAGTCCAGAGACTCGCGCAAAGACAACAAAGGAGCCCGTTCCCTCAAGCTCCTCTGCTCGTTTTCCACTGTGTCTAGAACCTCTCGCCACCTGTAGGGTCTATCCATCGTAATATTTGAAGTGGCTGGTTCCCATATGTTCATCTTTCTCAACACCAACCAGAAGCGCTTCCCACTACCTTGTGACCTCCTTGAACGCAGGTAATCTTCTGGTCCGTTTATGCTGCCCTCCTTTGCCTGGATTTGTCGAAGGTCCATTTGAGTGAATTGTATACTATTTTATATCTTTTGTCAAACATTTATGCATTAATTCTCAATTATGTGCTTCAATAGGTTTGGATCAGAATGTTCTTTGACTAAAGGGAAAATGTGAGGTGTCACGAAGACATAGGCAAGAAACGATCGGAACTGCGGAGGGATGACAAGATGATTCTAACGGTTACTGTGAATCCCGCACTCGACAAGAACTACGATGTTCCCGGCTTTGCTCTTCAAGGCATCCACAGGGTGCATAGTATGTCGACGGTTCCAGCTGGTAAGGGACTCAATGTCTCCAGGGTGCTACACAACCTCGGGGTGGCAACCATAGCGACCGGGTTCGTCGGGGGGTTCACTGGAAGACAGATTGAAGACGGTCTGGACCACCTACAGGTAGAGCACAACTTTGTGCGCATCCGAGCCGAGTCTCGATCCAACTGCCTCATCGTTGATCACAACCAAGACGTGCACTGCGAGATCAAAGAGCCCGGACCGTCCATTCCGAGAAATGCCTGGAAAAGGCTGGAGAAGAAGATTGTCGAACTCGCCCCCAAGTGCAGCTGGGTTGTCTTTGCGGGTAGTCCTCCCCCTGACACCCAAGCTTCGATCTATGTTCCGCTGATTCGAAGCGTACAAGCCCTAGGGATAAAAGTAGCCCTCGACACCAGAGCTCCATGGTTAAAGGAAGGAATCAAAGCCAAACCTGATCTCATCAAACCGAATTGGGAGGAGTTTCAAGAACTGGTCGGCCCGTGCTACTCCACGGTTCAAGGTCTTGGCAAAGCAAGAGAATTGGTTGAGCAGGGACTAGGCACCGTGGTGGTCTCCATGGGAGCAAAAGGGGCGTTTGCAGTCAACAGAGAAGGCAGCTACCTGGTTCAAGAACTGCCCCCAATCAAGGTCATTAGTCCTATTGGCAGTGGCGATGCGTTGGTCGCCGGACTCTTGAGCAAGCTAGAGGACGATGCACCGTTTGACAATGCCTTCCGCTTTGGTTTGGCCGTGGCGTGTTCCAACGCAGCTCACTTCGGAGCAGGAATCTTTGATCCAGTCCAAGTAAAATCCCTTGAGCAAGAAGTAACGGTCGATCAAGTCCTAAAATAGGAGGTTTTTGTTATGTTCATTGATTTGATGAAGCGTACTCGCAGTTACAGGAGATTCAAGCAAGAACCGGCACCTACTATGGAGCATCTGAAGGCTCTGATTGACATTGCACGGCTTACCCCTGCAACGGCGAACAGGCAACCGCTAAAGTATGTGCTAGTTCAGGATAAGGAGATGCTGCCACAGGTCTTTTCCTGCCTCACCTGGGCAGGATACCTGACAGACTGGCAAGGCCCTGGCCCGGGTGAACAGCCCACCGCATATATCATCATGCTTAGCGACCCCCACCTCAGTAGCAATCCGGGCATAGATTTGGGTTTAGCCGCCCAAAGCATTGTCTTGGGTGCACAAGAACAGGGGTTTGGCGCCTGTATTTTAGCAGCCATCGATCGGGTTCAACTCCGCGATATCTTGGAGGTTCCAGATCATCTCGAAGTAGAATTGGTGATTGCCCTTGGCACTCCCGGAGAAGAGGTTCGCCTGACCGCTGTCGGTAGTTACGGCGACATTCGCTATTGGAGAGACGAAGAGGACATCCATTACGTTCCAAAGAGATCACGTGATGCGTTGATCATCAAGACCCTTTAGCTTGAGCTAGAGGGTCTTGAACAAAATTCTTGATGTGTTAATTCAGTGGTGTCAATAATCAGATCGCTCTTGGACGCGATGTCCAGCAGCGAAAAGTAGCGTTCTTCCAAGGGAATCCATTCCTTGAGAAATCGCTCCACCATATCGGGGCCGTTACGTTTCCGCAAACGTTCCTCTTGAACTTCAGGCGAGATAGTAAGGAAAACCTTCAGGTCATAGGCGTCGATCAAAGTAGGATGAAGACTGTATGACCCTTCTACAACAGTCAAGCGATGATGTTCTACGGTGGCAGATGCTGTGAAGGTGCCCAACTGGCAGTTAAAGACTTGATAGTTGAAAGGTGCCCCTCCTTTCAGTTTCGGAACTACCTCCAGATTAAAGCGCTCATAGTCCACATTGCCTCCCGCTTCAGACAAGCGACTTGCACTGCGCTGTTCGGGTCTGAGGAAAAAATGATCCATGGAAATTACGGGGCATCCATAGACATCCTTCAAGAGCCTTCCAAGGCTACTCTTTCCTGAACCGCTCCTGCCGTCAATGGCAACAACGATGTTCTCCTGGCGACGTAAAAGATGCTCGATGCGCTCAAAAACGGGAAAGTAATCTGCAAAAGCACAGCTCACCACGCGGTAATGAGGATCGTAATTATCCCGGTAGCTCTGGCTATGACTCATTGGAGGGTACCCCGCTGCTTTATACTCCTCCAAAAAGGGCAGCAAATCCGAGCCAGAAGAAAACTCCTCTAAGATGCGTAGCTTCGCCTCAAATCCTTCCAGGCTCCCCCATTTCTTGTTAGACGTCAGCACAAAGAACCGATTCACTGTCTGGGCCGGCAAGACGTCGCCGAGGGTCTTGAGGTTCAAACGCACGAGTCCGTTTCCGATCCGTTCAAAAAGGTCGCCCGATGCGTGCGCGATTCCTTTGATTTCATCTTGTAGACGCGTTAAAGCGGCCACTTCATCGGGGACAAAGTGGCCACTGCCGAACTCGTTTTGGTAGATGAGTTTGACCAAGTCTTGGAGATTGCCCTGGGGATAGCGCTTGCTGTGCTCGCTCAGAATCCCCTTCAACTCTTTCAAGATAGCCACCTCATTTCTTAAGCACCGATGAGCTTGATGATCCTGTTCAGATTGAGACGTACTGCCTCAACAACGTCTGGGCAAAACTGGGTACCTGCTTGTTCAGCAAGAAACTGCAGCGCCGCATCGATACTCATTGCCCGCCGATAGGGTCGGTCCTGGGTCATGGCGTCCACGACATCGGCCACACTTGCGATCTGCGTCAGCAAACCAGGCTTCACACCCTTAAGACTCACTGGATAGCCTCCCTGCCCATCAAACCATAAATGGTGATGGAGAACCATCTCCTGAACTTCCTTATCCTCGAGGTTCGTCTTGACAAACTCCCAACCATGAATGGGATGTTGTTGAATCGCCACCCAATCCTCGACGGACAGGGGCGCTTCCTTAAAAAGTATAGCCGTAGGAATGTTTTTCTTGCCCACATCATGCAGTAGAGCACCCATGGATAACGTATCGAGTTCGTCCGAACCCAGCCCCAGACTGTCACCAATGATGAGGGAAAGACTCTGCACACGTTGACTATGACGCAGAGTAGCTTGGTCAAGGCCCGCCAAGAGATTGCCGTGAACCCCAGCGGACCACAGTTTTTTGCTCATCCGTAAACAACAATCCTTCCTTGTGACACAACGATTATATTATCGGCAATTTCCGCGCTTTCGTCCAGTCTTTTCTTTCATTTTTTGAACATTTTCTGCTTGCCAGAACATCCGTCCTCAGACCGAGTCAAAAGCAGACTTAAGGCGAATTGCCTATCTCTTCCTCCATTGCTATACTATAGAAAAAGGAGGTTACGTCCATGGAACCCAAACATCTTGGCGCCCTGGCTTTGATTCTTTTCGGCGGTTATTTTCTTGCCAATAACCTCGGCATTCTTCCACGCTTGAACGTATTTTGGCCCGTGGTGCTCATCGTGCTCGGCGTCCTTGCTTTATACCAAAGTGGCTCGAAACCCAAAAAAACAGTCAATGAAGATGGTGAAGTCATCTTCGAAATTAACGGTGACTCAGGACCCTTCAAAGCGTTAGTCGCCATTCCTGTAGTCTTCATCGTCGCCATCGTCACCTTGGTGGTTCTTGGACTGGTCGGGCCATTCTTGTTGTTTTCCTTACTTCTGATACCAGTTGTACTCTTCTTCAAGCTTGGCTGGGCCTTCCTTAAATTACTCCTTCCCATCGTCTTTGGGGTGGCTCCCCTCCTACTCGTTCTAGCAGTCTTAATGCTGTTGTTTTAGGTCATTGTCGGACATATTCCCCACAAAAGAGAGACCCTGCCCACGTTTTCGTTGACAAGGTCTCTCTTCGTTTGTTCAAGAGGTCCTACCGGAAGAGTTGCTCCACATCATCCATCATCATCTCGGTCGAACGGATGCCGCCCGAGACAACATACCAAGCCTGTGACTGTAAGTAGATGACTCTGTTCGTTTGGCTGGCCTTGGTGACTTTCACGAGGGGATTGCTCATCACTTGCTCGGCTCCGATGCTACCGCCCGCAACGGACGCTCTGTCAACCACGAAAATGACGTCCGGGTTTACCTTTACGAGATACTCAAAGGAAATATTCTGGCCATGGGTTGCCGAATCAATGGCGTCGTCAGCTGCGGCAAAACCAAAATCCTGATGAACAATACCAAAGCGTGATTCTGCTCCATAGACACTTAGGGCACCGTCGTTGGCCATGACGATGAGGGTTCTGAGACCACTTTCGCTTGCCTGCTCACAAATACGGCTGACTCGTTCGTTAAGACCAGCGAGTATGCCTTCAACCTCGGTGCGCAAATCAAAGAGCTCACCGAGCAGTTGGAGATTGCTCTGTACGGAACCCCACCAGGTGGCGTTGTCAATCTCTACATACAGCGTAGGGCCAATGCGACTGAGTTCTTCGTATTGGGAAGCTTGACGTGTACTGATGATGATTAGATCGGGGTTCAGGGCATAGATCGCCTCAAAATCAGGCTCAAAGAGAGTCCCGACATTAACGTAGTCTGGTCCGCTAAACTTGCTCAAAAAAGGAGGCAGGTTGCTGGCTGGAACACCCACTACCTCAACACCGAGAACATCTAGAGCATCAAGAACACCGTAATCAAACACGACAACACGTTCCGGTGTTCGGTCAAGGGAAACCGTGCCTAAGGGATGCTCAACGACAAGGGGGGCTGCCCCTGCCGGAGCGGAAGTAAGAAGCAATACTGCCAATAGAATAACGAGTGTCACATTCGTTCTTTTCATCGATAACACCTCTTAGTTGTAGTAGACGCAAATTCTCTGGTTGTTGACATGGCCTATATGAAAATCCAGTTTATAGATATCCCTCAAAACAGATCGATCCATGATCACCTCGCTATCGCCGGCCTTGACCACCTGGCCATCTTGCATGGCCACGATGTAGTCGGAGTAACAAGCAGCAATGTTGATATCATGAATAACCAAGACAACTGTCTTGCTTAAATCCCGCACCAGGGAACGCAGTATCTGCATGATTTCTACTGCATGTTGCATATCTAGGTTGTTCAAAGGTTCATCCAAAAACACATAATCGGTATCCTGAGCGATAACCATCGCCAAGTACGCCCTCTGCCTCTGACCCCCGCTGAGTTGATGAAGATACTTGTCCTGAATGTCTGTGAGATGCAGATACTCCAAGGCACGATCGACGATGACCCAGTCTTCGTCCCTAAGGTTCCCCTGCGTATGAGGAAAACGACCAAAGCTCACAAGTTCTCGAATGGTCAATTTGAGATCAATGTGATTACTCTGCCTTAAGATCGAGATCCTTCTGGCCAGATCCCGTTTATCCCATTCCCCAAGTTCTGTTCCGTCGATGTGTATCTGCCCAGAATCGCGAGGAACCAGACGGCTGATCATAGATAAAAGAGTGCTCTTTCCTGCACCATTCGGTCCGATCAGTGATGTAATTTTCCCCTTGGGTATCGTCAAAGACACCTCATCAACTACCTTGACTCCACCATATCTCTTGACCACATCAATGACTTCAATCATCTATAACTCCCCCTCAGAAGTAAGAATACAAAGTACAGACCACCGACCAAATTGATTATTACACTGACAGGACTGGCTAGATTAAGGACACGTTCTACCAGGAACTGACCTCCTACAAGAGTTACAACCCCTAGGAGTGACGAGACCAGCAATAGGTGCAAATGCTTGAAACTCCGTAACATCTCTCTCGCGAGATTGGCAACAAGCAGACCAAGAAAGGTTATGGGGCCCACCAATGCTGTAACACTGGCCACTAAAACAGACACTACCAAGAGCAAACGAAGGACGACATGTTCATAGTCTACACCCAGATTAAGTGACTGCTCACGCCCCAAGGCCAGGACGTCCAGGACATGTACGTAACGTAGCGTGTAGAGAACCCCTCCTCCTACCAGAAGACTGCTCCATGGCAGGAGGTTTGTCTTGACATTATTAAAACTGGCAAACATGCTGTTTTGTACTACCAAGAACTCATTCGGATCAAGGACCATCTGTAGGAACGATGAGACACTTTGAAACAAGGTGCCTGCAATCACTCCCACAAGGAGCAAGAAGTAGACTTCCCGCTTTTCTCCTCGAAACAACAACCTAAAAAGCAGACCAGAAAACAAAACCATAGTCATCACTGTAAAGAAGAAGTTTAGTTGGCTGTTCACAAGAAGAATACTCGTCGACCCCAAGAAGAAAAGCACCAGAGTTTGGTTGAGTAGGTACAGGGAGTCTAGACCCATAATACTGGGGGTTAGAATCCGATTGGCGGTAACGGTCTGAAAAACCGTAGTAGAAAAGCCTATTGCTCCACCCGTTAATACAATAGCCAAGACCTTGCTGAGCCTTCTCGGGAGTGCATAGGCTACGATGGCGTGGTCCAAACCAACCCCTAAATAGAGCACAACGAATCCTAAGACTGCGAAGAACAGGAGCACCAATTTTCTGCGATCACTCATGTGCGTTCCCCCCTAAACACAAAGTAGAGGAAGAACATGCTTCCCAACGTTCCCACTGTCAGCCCGATAGGAATCTCATACGGAGCAATGATGATCCGTCCGAAAATGTCGGCAGTCAACAATAGAACCGCTCCAAAGAGGGCTGTGGCTCCTAAACTTCCCTTGATGTTATCGCCATAGAACATGGTCATGATATTGGGAACAATCAGCCCCAGGAAGGGAATCTGCCCCGCCGTAACAACCACTAGGGCGGACAACAGTGCCACAATGGCCACCCCAACATTGACTACAAACCCATAATTGAGGCCCAGGTTAATGGCAAACTCCTCACCCATTCCTGCGATAGTGAACATGTGGGCAAAGGAAAAGGCGAGTGCCAAGAGGGGTATACTGAAGTACAACAGCTCGTAACGTCCTTGCGTCACCAGGGCGAAGTTGCCCATCAGCCAGGCTGACACGTTTTGGACGAGATCAAAACGGTAGGCTATGAACGTTGTGATTGACCCGAAAATGTTGCCAAGCATGATACCGAGTAGGGGTACAAACACAACATTCTTAAACTTGATTTTTCGGAGTACAAACATGAACAAGAACGTGCCCGCTAAGGCAAAAGCAAAGACAATCGTCATCTTTACAAGGGGCGCTGCCCCAGGAAAAACGAGTAAAGTACAGAGTACACCACCCTTGGCTGCATCGATGGTTCCTGCCGTCGTGGGCGAAACAAATCTGTTCCGGGAAATCTGTTGCAGAATGAGACCAGCGATGGACATGCTCATTCCAACTAAAATGATGGCCAGGAGCCGTGGAATACGGCTGATCATCATAATCTGCATGATATGTTGATCAAGCCCCTGTAGACCTAGACTAAGAGATAAGAATGCTAAGATGATTAACGCGAATACTAAGTAGCGTTTTTTCATAATCCCGCCGTTTGACACCACCCGTCCCCCTTGTTACAATAGAACCAACCAATGAGAATGACTTTCACTCTCACCCATTGTAGCATGGCTTTCAAGAGGTTTCTCGCAGAATTTTCAGGTCATTGTCATTTTCGTTGGGCAAAACAAACGGGAGGTCAAATCATGCAAAGTTGTTGCCACCAAGCTAACCTAGACAAGGTTTTACATCTGTTTTTTGCTAGCACGCAACTGCCCATCGTCGCCTTAACCCCGGACGGTGTTCGGACTTGCCCGTTGCTCCTCGACATGGAGACTTCTTCTACCTATCCCTCTCACCGCGGTGAGGTTAAGACAGAGCAAGGGCTGTTTCACGTCGTGCCCATCTATCCCTGTAACGAGCCAGCGGGGGTCTTCATCATAGGTCCCTATGCAAATCAGATCGATGATGCATCACATCTCAGTTATCGGCCTCCCGAAGTATGGAACCACATCATTACCCTGCTTCGTCGTTTACAGACAACGCGCGTCAGTCTTCCCGGCTTTAAACCTCCTTGTTTACCTGTTGTTCGAGCCCAGAGGATTGTGAAGAAGCATTATGACCAAGACATTAGCCTGGAGGGTATCGCCAAACACCTGGGTCTCAACCGGTCGTATCTCTCCACTGTTTTTAAGGAAGAAACGGGACAAGCATTCACCCACTATGTGCAGGAAGTACGAATCGAAAAAAGTAAGGAACTACTTCGTCAAAGCTCAATTCCGATTGTGGATATAGCCCTCTTGGTAGGGTTTTCGAGCCAGAGTTACTACACGCGGACATTTAAAAAACTCACTGGAATTACTCCCAGTGAGTTCAGAAAACGTTTTATAACCAATGAACAACTGGAACAATAGAGATGAGCTCCAGTAAACTTCGAACCTATCCTTCGACTTCTACGACCCAACCAAAGGGATCGTCAAGTTTACCCGTTTGGATTCCTGTAATGGTGTCGTAAAGTCGTTGGCTGATTTCTCCGATCTTTCCTCCACCGATTTCGATACTCTTGTCTGCCCATCCAAGCTTTCCAATGGGGCTAATGACAGCGGCGGTTCCGCAGCCGAATGCCTCTCTCAAGCGTCCATCTGCATGAGCTTGGAAGATCTCCTCGACACTTAAGCGGCGCTCAACCGTGGGAATATTCCAGGACTGCAACAGTTGCAGCACGGATTTTCTCGTAATACCCGGCAACACACTGTCGCCTAGATCTGGTGTAATCAGTTCGCCATCAATGTTGAAGAACACGTTCATAGCTCCGACTTCTTCGACATATTTGCGCTCGAGTCCGTCTAACCACAGTACCTGAGAATAGCCTTGAGCTTGGGCGTTCTTCTGGGCCAAGAGACTGCCTGCATAGTTTCCGGCGGCCTTGGCATACCCGGTTCCGCCACGGACGGCCCGCACATAATGAGGTTCGACCCAGATGCTTACTGGGTTGAGTCCTTCCTTGTAATAAGCTCCCACAGGCGAAAGAATGACAATGAACTTGTATTTGTAGGAAGCGCGCACTCCTAGGACATTGTCGCAACCAATGACAAAGGGTCTGAGGTAAAGCGCTGTACCCGGTGCCGTGGGAATCCAATCTTGGTCTACCATGACAAGTTCTTTAATGGCCTTAAGTGCAAACTCTTCGTCAAATTGAGGGATGGACATACGCGCGTTGCTGCGATTAAGACGCGCCATGTTTTGCTCGGGCCGGAACAAGAGAACCTTGCCCTCAGGACTTCTATAGGCCTTCATACCTTCAAAGACAGCTTGCCCATAATGCAGTACTGCGCACGAAGGATCCATCTCGAGCGGTCCATATGGTACGATACGAGGGTCATGCCACCCTTTGCCCTCCGTGTAGTCCATAATGAACATATGGTCTGTAAAGAACTGTCCGAAACCCAAATTGCTCTGATCTGGTTTGGCTTTCGGTGTTGTCGTCTTCACCACAGAAATCTTCACGATCTAACACTCCCTCTCGATCTTCTTTATAATGTACTTCATGTTTTGCCCGCCGAATCCTCCTTGTTCCTTTAGCCATCGTATTCCCCGCGTTTCCGCTGACTGCTGCTTTGCGTTGCGATTACGATTTGACCTCACGAATGTACGGGCTTTCGCCCCCCCTTGAGTCCGTTTTTCCCAAAATGTCGTTAAGAAATTTTTTGCTAAACGTTAACGTGCCAAGAAAGCTGTTGCGTGTGTACGTGGACTTTTGTACAATGAGACCGAAAGGAGCTAAGCCATGCAACTTGTGTTTAGAGGTAAAACCAAGGACGTTTTTCGTTTGGACGATGGAAACTACGTTTTGAAGTTTAAAGACGATATGACCGGCGAAGATGGAGTTTTTGACCCTGGAGCCAACAAAGTGGGATTAGCTTTGGAGGGTGCTGGTGAAGCTGCTCTGCGCCTAAGCAAGTTTTTCTTTGAGTTGCTGCACGAAAAGGGAATTCCTACGCACTACAGAGCTGCTGATCTGGAGAACAAGACGATGACGGTTGCACCGGCCACGCCCTTTGGCGAGGGACTCGAAGTGATCTGCCGTTACCGCGCCGTGGGAAGTTTCTACCGTCGCTACGGTAAGTACGTAAAACAGGGTGATCCCCTAGACGCGTTTGTGGAAATCACCCTGAAAGATGACGCAAGAGAAGATCCCCCCATCACCGAAGATGCCCTTGTCGCACTCGGAATTCTCTCTCGTGATGAGTATCACATCCTGTGCCAACGCACCAGAGAAATAGCGGGAATCGTCAAGGGTGAGTTAGCGAAGCGCGACGTGGACCTATATGACATAAAGTTTGAGTTTGGACGAATTGGCCAAGACCAGCACATTGCCCTTATAGACGAAATTTCAGGAGGTAACATGCGCGCGTTTAAGGCCGGCTCCCAAGTACCACCCCTGGAGTTAACCGAGCTCATACTTGGTTCCCTGTGATCGTATACCAGCCCAAGAGGCGCATTTCACTCACTTCTCTCTCGATTTGATAGAGAGCTCGTAACGGTCGTTGATCGGCTGGAGAAGCCGCAAACTCTAGGTGAAAGCCTTCATCGCCAAGAGATTGAAACGCATTGACAGCAAGACCTAAGTCAGAGAGAACGTTGATGACCAAAGAAAGAGCATTGGTAGTTTCATCTTTGATCAACAGACTCAGGTATCTAGCTTCTTCCTCAACTATGAGTTGAGAACCGACAACGATTTGACGCCCTTCTGGGACTTCTAAGCACGCCTGTATGAACAAGGTGTGCTTTTTGATTATGTGAAGTGACTCTGGAGTAAAGGGTAAAAGGGCCGTGTCAATAACGCCACTGGCCATTTGACTGCAGGCACTTTCTACAGCATCTGCTGGCACGACCGTGAAATCACCATGAGGTAGCACCTTCTTGGCACCCACAATGACTTTTCCTAAGTCCC
>DUQE01000201.1 GCA_012837925.1 Bacillota bacterium | reverse complement strand
TGCGCGAACGCGGAAAGACCATTGTTGCTGCGACGCATGATTTGAATTGCCTTACAGAGTGCTTTGATCATGTCCTCGCACTTGATGGCAGTGTCTTGGTTGAAGGCAAGCCCGATGAAGTGCTAACAGAGGCGAACATGGTGGCCCTGTTCGCTAGACACTTTCCAAAGGTACGGGCTTCAGGGGAGGTGACTCTTCATGAGTCTTGATCTTTTGCTTGAGCCATTTCATTATGGTTTCATGATTCGAGCCTTTGTAGGCACGGGTTTAGTGGCGATTGTGGCGGCGGCGGTAGGGACCTTTGTGGTTCTCAAAGGACTAGCCTTTATGGGAGACGCCATTGCACACACCGCGTTTACGGGAATTGCCCTTGCTTTGATCCTCGGGATTAGCATTTATGTAGGAGCACTGTTCTTCGCTCTCGTAACTGCACTGGGAGTTGTCTTTTTGACTCGCGTCTCCAATGTCAAGAATGATACAGCGCTGGCCATTTTGTTCACCGGGGTGTTCGCGCTAGGAATTGCACTCTTATCAGGGATGCCCGGTTTTAGCGGAGATTTGAACACTCTCCTGCTTGGATCGGTCATGGCCATTCAGGCGAAGGAGATAGTACTTATGGCTTCTGTGGCCGTGGTTGTGGGTCTAGTCATGATCCTGTTCTTTCAGCGGTTTGTACTCGTTGCTTTTGATCCAGTTGGGGCCGAGGCAGCAGGCTTTCCTGTCTTGGCGTTTCAGAGTTTACTCTTAACCACGATTGCGGTGGCTATTGTGATTTCGATCCAAGCGGTAGGGGTCGTTCTTGTCGTAGCTCTTTTGATCACGCCTGCGGCTACCGCTAACCTCTTGACAAAGAACCTTAAGACTTTGATCCTGCTGTCCTCGGCTTTTGGTCTAATGTCGGCTTTTTTAGGACTCTACATCTCTTACTTTTTTGGTGCGCCTCCAGGCGCTACTGTTGTTCTTGTGGCCACCTTGTTTTTTGGGCTTGTCCTATTTTTCCAAAAGCTACGTGGGGTACTAGGCTAGGGAGGCTTTGCATGGTAGAACATCCATACGTACTTACTACAACGGTCATGGCAGAAGAAGAAGGCGTTATGGTTAAGGACATTGTCTACGGACGCTTGGACCTAAGCCGGGGTTTGCTACGTCGCATGAAAAGGGGGGGCGGAATCTACCTTAACGGACAGAGGGATTACCTGAGCCGACGGGTCAAGGCGGGGGACATAATCCAGATTGAATTTTTTGACGAAAAGACAGCAATGGAGCCAGAAGATATACCCCTCAAGATTGTGTATGAGGATGCCTATCTACTCATCGTGAACAAGGATGCAGGAATGGCAGTACATCCGACCGGTGCATACCAGCAGGGAACGCTGGCCAACGCGTTGGCCCATCATTGGAACAAGATCGGACTCAACACGAAGGTGCGTTTGGTCCATCGAATCGACAAGGACACATCGGGATTAGTCCTCGTGGCGAAAGAACCTTATACGCTGCAGCGCCTTTTACGTCAGTTAAGTCGTCAAGAACTTGTGAGGGAATACTTGGCTATCGTAGAAGGGGAGTTGCAGGACTCACAGGGCGTACTCACCATGGCCATAGGACGATCGATGGATCATGGGGTAAAGAGGGCGGTGCAAGAGGATGGCAAGAAGGCTAGAACAGTGTACCAAGTGCTCTCTTCCAGCGGAAAGGCAACGCTGTTGAGAGCACGCTTAGAAAGCGGCCGGACCCACCAAATCCGTGTGCACTTTGCGAGTCTAGGTCACCCCGTTCTAGGTGATCCTCTCTACAGTGAGGCGTTACCGGAGACCACAGGTCAAGCTTTACATGCATGGCGCTTGGAGTTCGTTCATCCCAGAACAGGAGAAAAACACGTTGTGACCGCACCATTGCCAAAGGAAATGCTGCACTTATGGAAAAAGTGCTGGAAGGAGCAGTAGTCCATGTTTGAAGTAACGGGGAAGATGGTCTGGAAGGGTACGAAAACCGGGCTGCATACGACTTGGGAGCTTGCGAAGGTGGTTGTACCCACCGCCATCGTCGTTGCGGTCTTCCGGGCAAGTGGAATTTTGGATATCATTACCGCATTTTTCGCACCCTATATGGGCCTGTTTGGCCTTTCCGGGGAAGCAGCAATTGTTCTGTTTAGTGGCTATTTTGTTAATCTGTACGCTGCAGCGGGGAGCATTATGGCTTTGAGCCTGACCCTGAAGGAGATCACGATCTGTGCAGTGATGTTAGGCTTCTGCCACTCACTTTTGGTCGAACTCCCGATTAGTCAAAAGGCTGGTAGCCCCATGGGCTACATCTTTCTGGTTCGCCTTGGCTGTTCCTTAGCGATGGGCTGGCTGTTGGGGGTGGTCTTACCATGAGCGTTCTTTGGGAAGGATTCTTGCAGGGGTTGAAGGGTCTGTGGACCATTGCACTGATTGTGATTCCGTTGATGATTGTGTTGGAGGTAGCTGAAAGCAATGGTTTGCTGCAGAAACTCAATCGCCTTATGGCCAGACCCTTTAAGATCATTGGCCTCGGTGAAGAAGGGGCCTTTCCCGTGGTGATAGCCGGCGTTTTCGGTATCACGTATGGTTCGGGCGTAATCATCAATCACGTACGTACAGGCAAGGTGACACGTAAGGAAGCCCGGGTGGTCGGGACGTTTATGTCAATAGCACACGCACTGATCGAAGATACGATCATCTTTTGGGTTCTTGGTGCGCCTCTCTTGCTTCTAGTAGCACCCAGGCTGATTCTCGCGTACGTCATGTCGTATCTCGTATACAGACTCACGCCTGAACTTGACTCACCCGACGGGGACAACATCGATACGACGGATTAGCCAGTGGTGTTCTCCGGGAGTCAAACCTATGTTTAGCAGAAACTTTGTAGACTCGGAGTGGGAAACCAACACAGTGATAGTGAAGGGATCTAAGACAGCATGTTCAACAGACCAAGGTACCGTTGCGTTCATGCTGAGCAAGAATTCCACAACCTCAACCTGTCCCTGCGTGATGTTGGGATCTACGTACAGAAGGAGTCCCTCCCGGTCCTGCGCCTGCACAACCAGGCGCAACGCTCGGACAAACTCTTGCATCGAGTCTAGTAGTTCTTCAGGGAGTACAGGACCGTGAGGCCTTAGTTGAAAGCTCTGCAACTCGAGCCTACCCTCGCGTTCTTGCCAGACCATCGACGCCTGATAGCGGAGGCCGCGATCTGTCGTCAGGATGGCAGTATGCAGATCCTGTAACTCACCCCTCATTTGCCCGAAGGATGGCGGGAGGGTGGCCAGATAGGATGCTAGTCCAGTTTCTCGCAAGGATGGGGAAAGCAAGGTCTCGATCTCGGTAGTGTTTCTGTGGTTCATTGCATTGGTTAGACGAGTTACCTGCATTTGCACTCGAGAGAAGAACTCATCGACAATGGGTAGTACCACTGGTATTGGTGCTTCGGCTACTGTGGCGGTCGTGTCACGTACCGTGAAGGACGGATATAATGGAGGCTCACTCTGCCACTCTACCACCTCCCAGTTCGCTGGGAGGTCTGCATTTATCTGTGCGTTCTCTATGGCGAAGGAAAACTCAGGAAACCAGAGCGTGTTGCGGTCCAAGAATAGTTCTGCACCTTCCAGATCAAGAAAGCCCTCATATGAGAACGTTAAGAGTTGGGGCCGCATTTGCCTTAGAGACAGAGAAACCATTGTTCCATGAACACCGCGCTGGACAGCATATTCTGCCAACTCTTCGGCCCAAAGTTCGGTGATCTGTGCTCCGGGAAACAACATGAAGGAGGGAGAAGGGCTAGCAGGAACCATCACTACTTCACCATTTACTCGCAAGAATCCGCTTTCAGGCAGGAAGAGAACCTGCACCTCAGCCGCTGCTACTCCACCTAAGAGTAGGAACAACACAGCTACAAGAATACCTTTTCTCATCTCTCCATCTCCTTGACGCTGCCTCATTGGTAGCGGATAGTCTGAACACTACCCTCTATGTTTTGTCTTTTCTGTTGAAATACCTGCCTAGACTTGCTATAATTAATTGTGTGCACAAAGTGTGCGCAATTCACAGGGGAGGTCAAGGATGCATCCTTACATAGAGTTTGTTAATCCCCATCTGGGGCGAATGCTTACGGATATTGGCCTGAACAAACGGTTCCTAAGGGGAACCGGTGTCTATTTGTATGATGAACAGCAGCAAGAGTATCTCGACTGCATTGCAGCCTATGGTGCCCTGCCCTTTGGTTATAATCCTCCCGAGATCTGGGAGGCTCTTCACGGTGTAGAATCTAGGCAAGAACCTAGTTTTATTCAGCCTTCCCTTTTGGAGGCGGCTGGGAACTTGGCCGCTCGACTCGTCGAGGTTGCGCCCGTTGGTTTGAAGCAGGTGACCTTCGCAAACAGTGGTGCTGAAGCAGTGGAAGCTGCCTTCAAACTCTGTCGGGCCAAGACAGGAAAGATGAACATCCTGTCGACAACGAACAGTTTTCACGGCAAGACGCTGGGTGCTCTTTCTGCAACTGGTAATATAAGCTACCAGAAGGCTTTTGGAGCACCGGCTAACGGGTTCAAACAAATACCCTATGGTGACATCCAGGCCTTGGAGTCCTATTTGGAGGAATGGGCCGATGAAACAGCCGCCTTTGTTGTTGAGCCTATTCAAGGTGAAGGTGGCATTGTGGAGCCGCCCCCGGGCTATCTCAGACAAGTACAAGAGTTGTGCGCCCGCTATGGTGTACTAACCATTTTTGACGAAATACAAACGGGTCTTGGTCGCACCGGCACCATGTTTGCTTGTGAGAGAGAGGATGTTACCCCTGATGTGCTGGTTATTGCCAAGGCACTGGGTGGAGGACTCCTGCCCATTG
>DUQE01000013.1 GCA_012837925.1 Bacillota bacterium | reverse complement strand
GGGCTCGCGAGAACGGGGTCTGTCCCTCTTAACATATATTAAGGGTATATTAAGGGGGACAGACCCCGTTAACAATTGACCCGGTTAACCTCTTCATCCTTCATGGCGCAGATGATCTTTACTTATCGTAAGTAACAGAACGCTGGTAAGGATCAAGGCGCTACCTATGATCTTGACTCCCGAAACTGCCTCTCCTAAAACCAAGACTCCTAAAAGGATGCTGGTGAGGGGTTCCATCGTAGATAATATGGCGGCCGTGGGCGCCCCAGCAAGCTTGATTCCTTGCTGCATGAGGGGTATGGCCCCGAAGGCGGTGAATAGACCCACCAAAGCGCATAAGATCCAAGCTGTAGGTGTCAAGGACAGGTTTAGCTGCCCGGTCGCCAACCCATAGAATCCCGATGTCGCAGCGATGCAGATATTCAGATAAAAAGTCAGTTCTAAGTAATGCATATGCCTCAGGCTGCTCTTGTCGATCCACAGCATATACAAGGCATAGGTAACGCCTGACAGCAATGCTAGGACAATTCCCATAAAGCCCGTTGTATTACCGCTGTCAAGAAACAGGACAATGCCGAGGCTGCATAAGACCAAGGCCGCGATCTTCCAACGATTGATGGGATCTTTAAAGAGGACGATACAAGCTAGAGAAACCAATGCGGGATAGGTAAAGTGTAGTGTTGTGGCCATTCCCACAGAAATATGGTTGTAGGACATGTAAAGTAGGAGCGTTGTGAGCGCTATGCCGAACACTCCCGCCGCCAAAATGGGCTTCCAGTTTTTGCTAGGATGTAAGGAAGTCTTTCTTCTCCGTAGTAAGAGAAACAGAAGGGGAAGCGGAAGTGCCCCACGTAAAAAGGCTACAGTAATTCCGTTGGCCCCACCTTCAAAGGCCAACCGGGCTAGAATGGGTGTGAATCCATAAATAATTGCGGATAAAACCGAACATGCGATTCCCTGCGTTTTTCTGCTCATGGCCATTCCTCCAGCTACCTCATCAAACGTACCACATTTGCCTGTGCAGTGTCTACAACAAAGGGAATCTTGACAGTGTCAAGTGCATTCTAGGAGTAGCGTGGGGTGAGCAAGGTAGTAGGTTTAGCGTAGTGGTGGCAGTTTTGTGCTTCAGAAATATCACCGGCCGACGAAAAGGATTGGCAAACACAGTAGAGAAATAACAGAGGACCTAGATGTCTCAATGAGTAGGTGAGGCGTCTTAAGGTATACCACGTCTCCGTGAGGTAACTCGTATGATAAAGGAGCTGGACTACTTTCGCATTGAAGGCAGCCATGGATGGAACCAACACTGGTTTCGAGATAGGATGATGTATTTTGGAGGCTGTGCTGCTGTGACAGCCTGCGACCTATGCATCCATCTAGCTAGGCAGAAGGGGCTTACTCGGCTTTATCCTTATGATGCGCGAAACGTAACGAAGGAAGAGTACCTCGAATTTTCCAAGACAATGAAACGTTACCTGAGACCACGTTTTAAAGGGATTGATACGCTAGAACTTTACAGCTCAGCCCTTTTAAAGTATTGGCATGATGTGGGAGTTCATTCGCTTGAGCTGGTGGAAGTAAGCGGAACTGTACCCTGGACTGAAGCGAGTAAGCTCATTCGAGAACAGATTGATTCTGATGTGCCCGTCCCCGTCCTAATACTACTCCATAAGAACTCTTCGTTGAAGGACTACCGCTGGCACTGGTTCAATTTGGCCGGGTACAAAGAAGAACATGGAAACTTTTATGTGAAGGCCGTGACCTATGGCGGATTTCGCTGGTTAGATTTTCGAGAGTTGTGGGATACGCGATACAAAAGAAAAGGCGGGTTTATTCGCGTGATCACGGGGAGATGACAAACTCCAGGGAGGATGATTAGGTGATAGCGGTAGAATCAACACCGAAACACGCAGGGGTAACGATTACGGGTGACTTTTTGGACTTCCATGAGTTCTATGATGCGTTGCACGAGGTCGTAGGTGATGAAGACGAGTATCCTGCCTACAGTGATGCGCGTCTGCGGCTTTTAGCGCTCTGTTATGATCTCCGGCATGCGACTATGGGGGACCGAGAGGTGACCTTTGTCCCTAACGGACTCGACGACGAAACGAAGCGTTGGCACGGAATCATCGCGCCCGATAAGAATGTTTACTTGTCGTTTAATGTCCTTTGGCCAGAGTTGCTCTTTTACACTATGGCGCTAAATGACTTTGCCGACCTCCGTGCGATGAAGCTCTCGAAGAAGTCCTATGAGGTGTTTGAGGACATGAACGTGGTCTGGGATTCTTGCTTGGCTCAGATTAGGATGTTTCAAGCAGCCGTCTTTGAGTGCATTAAGCGCACAGTGCCTCCTACAGTCTTAGGTAGAATCAGGAACATGATGTTCGGGTATTACGTTTCGTTTAACAGCTATACTACGCAATACCTGGATGTCCTCAACATTCGTTTTTTGGAACTCGATGAGGAGAAGCGAGTAAAGAACATTTCCATTATGGTCAAACGCCTCGTCGAGCAAGGTGAAGAGTACCAGCAGTATCGCGCCGCGGTGTACCGAGCAGCCCAGAAGCATGATTGCCATCCAAGTGCCATTGGGCTTAAAATCGATTATCCAGATGACATTGACTGGTAAATGTTAAAGTGTTAAGGGGGACAGACCCTCTTAACAATATGTTCGTTATTCTCATGAATTTGAACGGAGAAATCGCCAAGAAATTTGCAGGACGGCTATGCGGAATCCAGGAGAGGAGCTAGACAAAGCCCTTCTGGACTCGGAGCCGTTAACAACTTTGAAGGAATCGGAGTAGATGGAATTGAACTCCTAGACGAAGTATAGGGGAGGTAGCAAGATGCACTTTATTGTCTGTATTAAACAAGTGCCGGAAGGCACGGAAGTTGAAATCGATGAAGAAAAGGGGATTTTGAAGCGGGAAGGAGTAGACTCCAAGCTCAACGTCTATGACGCTTATGCCCTAGAAGCAGCAGTAGCTCTGAAAGAAACGTACGGGGGAACCGTCACGGTGCTTTCCATGGGTCCCCTGCAGGCTCAAGATGTGATCAAAGAAGCGTACACCTTAGGGGCGGATGATGGTTATCTCCTCTCTGACCGCAAGTTTGCAGGAGCGGATACACTCGCCACATCGTACGCACTTTCCGAGGCGATCCGGCGTTTGCCCCCTGCGGATGTCATCTTTTGCGGAATGCAGACGACCGATGGTGACACCGCCCAGGTCGGACCTGGCATAGCAGAACTCTTGGAACTTCCCCATGCGTCATATGTATCCAAGATTTCTGGCATGGAAGATGGATGCATTTTTGTTGAAGCCGACATGGGCGATGGCATCGAAGAGCTCAGAATTGGGCTGCCCTGCCTGTTGACCGTAACCAAAGACCTTAACCAGCCCAGACTTCCATCGTATAAATTGAAAAAAGCAACGCAAAACAGAAAAGTCAACGTATGGGACAGCAAGGCCTTAGAAGGGGCCGACCCTTCTCACTTTGGACTTGATGGTTCGCCAACGCAGGTCGAACGCATCTTTCCACCGCCTAAAGCACACAGCAAGGAGCTTTGGCAAGGAAGCCCCGATGCGTTAAGCCAGAAATTTTATGCCAAGCTGAAGGAGTTGAAGTACCTATGAGCCAGATGCGCGTCAACCAAGACCTATGTACGCTTTGCGGAGCATGCGTTGAAGCTTGCCCCTTTGCTGGCGTTGTGATGGGTGAAGACTCCATTGAGTTTACCGACTCCTGTCGCCTGTGCAGTATCTGTGTCAAAGCCTGTCCCACTGGAGCTATTTGGCTGGAAAAGACAGCTGCAGGACCCTCTTTTGATCTTAAGAAATACAAAGGTGTCCTGGTTTTTGCCGAACAGCGTCAAGGTGAGATCCAACCCGTAACCTATGAGTTAATCGGGAAGGGCTTAGAGATGGCCAAACAACTAGGCCAAGACGTAGCAGTCTGTCTGGCGGGATCGAACGTACAGACTCTTGCCGAGGATCTTCTCACCTATGGTGTCGATAAAGTCTACCTTTACGACTACCCCGAGTTGGAGTACTTCCGCATCGAGCCCTATACGGCCATCATGGTGGATCTGGTAAACGAGATCAAACCAAACATCATCCTTATGGGTGCAACCCCTGTTGGGCGTTCTCTGGCTCCACGGGTAGCTGCAAGGCTGCGGACCGGACTGACCGCCGATTGCACCACACTTTCCGTTAAAGAGAACGGCGATTTAGTGCAGACTCGTCCCGCGTTCGGGGGAGATGTTATGGCCCAAATCATTACACCAAGGCACAGGCCGCAGATGGCCACTGTAAGGTACAAAGTCATGCCTCCAGCGGAGACTGTCCAGCCCCACGGAGAGATTGTGCACTGTAAGACCGATCAGGCGCAGCTCCAGTCCAGAATCACAACTCTGGGGTTCAGGCCCCATCAGGTCGCCAGCTCCATCACTGATGCAGAGATCATTGTAGCGGCTGGTCGAGGTATAGGAAAACCAGAGGGTTTAGAACTGCTTGAGGAGTTTGCCGGTTTGATTGGCGGAGTTGTGGGAACGACCAGGCCATTAGTTGAACAGGGATGGGCTAACTACAACCAACAGATCGGCATGAGCGGCCGCACGGTGCGGCCACGGATCTTCATTGCCTGTGGCATATCCGGTGCCATTCAACTTGTGGCTGGCATGCGTGGTGCAGACACCATCTTTGCCATCAACACCGATCCGGATGCCCCCATCTTCGATGTAGCCCATTATGGTATTGTCGGAGATTTGTATGAAGTCATTCCAAAACTAATCGCGATCATTGAGGAAGGGGGAAGCCTAGGTGCCATATCCCAAGTTGGATAAAGTAGATATTGCCTACCTTACAGGACTAGTAGGTGAGAAGTATATACAAGTGGGAGACTCCATTTCGGAGGATTACGCCCACGACGAATTGGGAGAGACCCGTGCTTTTCCCGAAGTGATGCTAGAACCAGATAGCGCTGAGACTGTAGCTGAGATCATGGGTTATGCGTATGAAAAGGGCATTCCTGTGACTACCCGGGGAAGCGGTACCGGGCTTTGCGGCGGCTGCGTTCCCCTGCATGGTGGAATCCTCCTCTCCACGGCACGGCTCAACCGTGTTCTGGAGATTGATAGTAATAACCTCACCGCCACTGTGGAATCTGGGGTCGTCCTCATGGACTTTCAGGAAGTCACTGAGAAGATGGGCTTTCTCTATGCTCCAGACCCGGGAGAGAAAAGCGCCACCATTGGAGGAAATGTTGCCACCAATGCCGGGGGCATGCGTGCGATCAAGTATGGGGTCACTCGGGATCATGTCATGGGTATGGAAGTCGTTTTGCCAACCGGTGAGCTCGTATGGCTGGGAGGTAAGGTGGCCAAGAACTCATCGGGTTACAGCCTGTTGAACCTTATGATCGGATCCGAGGGGACACTCGGGATCATTACAAAGGTGATCGTGAAGCTCTTGCCACGCCCCAGTAAGGTGTTGACTCTCCTGGTGCCCTTTCCTTCGCTGGAACTGGCCATTGGGGCGGTTCCAGAGATCATCCGCAGCCAGTTGATGCCTCAGGCCATCGAGTTTATGGAAAGGGATGTGATCCTCAGCGCAGAGAAGTTTTTAGGAAAGACCTTTCCTCACAAGACAGCTCCTGCCTATCTGCTCCTGCGCTTTGATGGGCACAGTTCGGCAGAACTTGAGGCGCAGTATGAGGCGGCTGGAGATGTATGTCTCAAGGCCGGAGCCATCGATGTGTTAATCGCCAACACCATCGAACGGCAAGAAGGTATCTGGGATGCGAGGGGGGCCTTCCTCGAGGCTTTGAAAGCTGAAAGTGCCATGGATGAAGTAGATATTGTAGTGCCTCGAGATCAGATTGCAGGCTTCATCGAATACACCAAGGAACTGGAAGCAGAGTTTGGGGTGAGAATCCGCAGCTTCGGCCACGCAGGCGACGGAAACATGCATGTTTATATCCTCCAAGACGATCTGGAGAAGAACGTCTGGAAAGAGAAGATGGATACGATCATGGATCTTCTCTATGTGAGAGGAAGCGAACTGGGAGGCCAGGTTTCAGGTGAACATGGAATTGGCATCTCGAAAAAAGAGTATCTGACGCGTGACTTGGGCGATACTCTGATTACCTTGCAGCAGCAGATTAAGCAGGTGTTTGACCCGAAGAATATCTTGAATCCTGGAAAGCTGTTCTAGTTTGTTAAGATTGTTAACGGGGTCTGTCCCCCTTAATGTATGTTAAGGGGGACAGACCCTCTTTACAAGTTACTTGAGTAGTGACATGAACTGGCCGTATCCCCTTGCCTCCATGAGGTCATAGGGAATGAACTCGAGGGCTCCGCTGTTGATGCAGTAGCGTAGTCCTCCTTCGTCTCTAGGTCCGTCAGCGAAGACATGCCCCAAATGGCTGTCGCCTACTCGACTCCGCACTTCAATTCTGGGTATGAAGAGCGTATGGTCTTCTTCGTAGGTGATCACATCACTTTGGATGGGCCTGGTAAAACTGGGCCATCCACAGCCGGAGTCGTACTTGTCGATGGAGAGAAAGAGAGGTTCTCCCGTCACGATATCCACATAGATACCCAGTTCATCGTGGTCCCAATACTCATTTTCGAAGGCGTATTCAGTGTCGTTGTGTTGGGTGATCGCGAACTGCTCGGCGGTAAGCTTTTCCCTGATTTCTTCAAGAGAAGGCTTTTGATAGTCCGCAGCGTCGACCCAGGGTTTCTCTCTGGGGATGGAGGAGAGGTCCACATGACAATATCCTCCTGGGTTCTTCACAAGGTAGTCTTGATGGAAATCTTCCGCTAAGATGTAATTTCTAAGCGGTTGGATTTCGGTTACAATGAACTTCTGATACTTCTTCTGCTCTTCTTCGGTCACCTTGCGGATTATATCCAAGTCCTCTTCGTCAACGTAGTAGATACCTGTCCGGTATTGGGTTCCAATGTCCCAAGCCTGTTGGTTAAGCAGGGTAGGATCAATGATCCCGTAGTAGTAAGTGAGCAGCTCTTCTAAAGGAAGCTCTTCGGGGTCATACACCACGTAGACTGTTTCCGCATGGCCCGTCTCCGCGATAGAGTAGTAGTCTGTCTCTTCTGTCTGACCATTGGCATAGCCCACGCTGGTGTAGACTACCCCCATCATACGGTCAAAGTAGGCTTGCGTACCCCAGAAACATCCACCTGCTAGATAGATCTCCTTGTATCGACTGTTGGCGAAGTTTGGCCGCACCAAAGCTTGTGCGCTCTGTGTTGAGGCCAGAAAAGCTCCTGCGAGCAACAGCCCGAGAAGCAAAATTCCCACGATTGGATTGGTTCGTGTCGTTCCCATAACGCCACCTCTATTCTATTGTTTAGTCACATTTCGGACTTTTCTTACGATTTGCCATCATTTTCCGCCGGCGATCCTGTAATTCGTTATCAATATCGAGAATCCTTCTTAATTGGAGAGAATGTTAATGTGGTCAAATGTTAACGGGGCCAGACCCCGTTAACAATTGGCCCCGTTAACATTTCACAGTTAACCTCCTGGGGTTAAAATGACCAAATTAACCTCAGAGCATTAAAATAAATAACTTAACCTTGCAGGGTTAAACTACATGTGGTAGAATTGAGTCAAGCTTGTGGGAGGTGGAAGAATGGAGATAACGCAATCGTATGCGTTGATGCTAACGTTGGCGTTAGGTTATGAGTATTCGCTTAAACAATGGTGGGCTGATTTCATTGGTCGGAAAACCAAAAATCCCATCCGTAACTACGTTCTTTATAGGCTGACCCATCTCGTCCTCTTAGCTGGAAGTGGTTTTTGGTTTTTCCCAGGTGTAACATTACTCAGCGTTGTTATAGCCCTTGCGAGTGCTTTCTTCGTGTTGGGAGGACTCTAGGATGCTTTACGC
>DUQE01000200.1 GCA_012837925.1 Bacillota bacterium | reverse complement strand
GCAATTGCCGAACCTGTCTTATTACCATCTGCATCGGTTTCAAACATCTCATCGTCCTCAACGATGTATAAACCATTGTTGGCAAATGCTCCGTTATCCAGAGAGATTGCGTCACTAGCTAGAAGCCAGCTGGCATCCCACCCCCATTCATTACCCCCGAGCTGCTTCAGATCAACAACAATTGTCTGTTCCCTACCTCTTGAGTCGTAAACCTGCACTGTACGAGACACACTCTCGCCTACAGAATAACGATTGTCTAGATTGCCAGCGAAATAGACTGTGTCGGTAGCCCTTGGTGTGATGGTTTCAGAGGCTGAAATGTACATGGGTGCCAGAGCAGAGTTTGTGTCAATGACACCGTCTTGATCGGCTAGATAGCCCAGTACCCTTTCGCCATTGACTAGAGAGACCAGGTTTCCTTCTGTTCCATTGTCCAGTCCAAACATACCAGCTCGAGTATAGAGACGGTTAGCACCATGCCCCAACACGAAGAATCCGTCGCCTTCGATGGCTAGATCGGTGATGTAGCCCGTTGATTGGGTATTACCTTGAGTGTGCTTGACGTCAATGGACCCGAGTTGCACGCCTAGACCAATTTGCTGCGGGTTAGTACCACCTTTAGCTTCCGTTGGAGCTGTGGCAGCCCGCAAGGTCTGGCTCAACATATCTTGAAACGTTGCCCGCGAAGATTTATATCCCGCGGAGTTTACGTTAGCGATATTGTTACCGATGATGTCCATACGCACTTGGTGCGCCTTTAGACCAGATACACCGGCAAACATTGAACGCATCATATCTTCTTTCCTCCTTTTCGAGTCCTCCATCAGAAAGTCGGTCGCTCTTTGGTCGACAACGCTCCTGAGGAGGTTAACCCACATCATTCGTTCAGTGGGTGGAGGGCTCCCCGAAGGGTCCAGCCCTGTGTTTATGTGATTACTGCACTGTCAATGTGTGTGAACACATTATCCTTAAGGTTATCTCCATCCATGGCCGTGATCACAGTCCGATTGGCCACACTTACAACCAAAGCAACATTGTCCAACAGGATGAGTGTTTCTCTTCCACCCTTACTGCGAGCTTTCTCCACAGCATCTTCCAGGGTTTGGAGCTGTTTGTCTGTCAACTGAATGTTGCGAGCCTCAAGTCTCTTGTTGGCGTGAGCCGAGAATTTGACTGTACTTTGCCGCAGTTTGGTATCCAGAATCTTGGCAAAGGATCCATCTTGTCCTGGTACAGGTCTGGTTCTAGGCGTTTGTTTTGGTTGTATGGGTTGAATGGGTAACCCCTGAGGAATCTTAAACTGTTGACTCATTCTTCACTCCCTCCCTGATAGCGACAATTTCGCCGAAGTCATAAAGCTTGCCATCAACAATGATTTCTGGCCAGCCGTTCTTGAACTGAACTCCAGACACTTGTCCAAAGATACTCTCTCCCTCATGGGTGAAGAGTTCTACACTCTTACCAATCATCTGTGTGGCCTGTCCTAGGGATGTGAGTTTTTGCTGCGCCAGCATCATCTCACTCATGTTGGTGTTCAGGTTCTGCATTTGCTCCAGACTGCTAAACTGGGCCATTTGTGCAATGAACTCTTTGTCATCAACGGGACTTATGGGGTCTTGATACCTCAGCTGCGTGATCAGGAGCTGTAAAAACTGGTCCTTCCCCAACTCATTGGGGTCACGCTTGACACCTTCCCGTTGCTTCAAAAGTTGTTCGACTGTTCCAACCGCGTTTACATACAAACATCTCACCTCCTTACACCCTTACATCTACCTGGTTCCAGATGCTACGACCTAGATAGGCTTTCTCACCGCTGAGCGTTCCCGCCTTCTGCAAACGACCGTGGGTGTTTTGTCCCTGGTGTTGCTTCGACCGGCTGTGTCCTTCATCGTCTTGGCCTTTGTTTCCAAGACCGATACTCACGCTGACGTCAGCCATCTGGGTTCCTTGGTCTTGCAGTGCTGTTTGCAGCTGTGGGAGTTGGCTTGCGATAACTTCTCGAACCGCTTGGTTTTGGACGATGAACTCCGCCACCATAATGCCCCGTTCCATGGACAACTTGATTTTCATCTCGCCCAGATGATCAGGCTTGAGCTGAATGCGCACTTCACTGCGTTCCCCAAGTACTAGGGACTCCATACTCTCCACCAGCTTCGGGAACAGATTCTCCCTATCCTGAAAATCCAGTACTTTCCGAACTTGTGTCTCAGCTTGGACCGTCTCCACAGGAGGTTCATTCACCGGAAGGTCAACGGGAACAGTTGCTTCACGCAGTTCTTGGAATGGTCTTTCTCTCTCCACAACTTTGTGGGTTGGCAAGCCCTTATCCGTGAACTCCTTCTCCGGGATGTCCAGCTCAGAGTGCTTCTCGGCCTCTGCATGAACTGACATTTCCGGGATTTCTAGATCCGGTTCGGTTATACTGTTCTGTCTCTCTACTGTTCCGCCTGGAGCTCTTGCGTCGAGTTCACGTTTGGAACCCTCAGCTTGGTTTGCAGCCACGTCTGCCTCTTCGCTTTGATACATCTGAAGCG
>DUQE01000199.1 GCA_012837925.1 Bacillota bacterium | reverse complement strand
TCTTGACTTCCGGAAAAAGCTATGCTAAAGTGTTATTAACGTTCCTCGGTAGCTCAATGGCAGAGCATTCGGCTGTTAACCGAAGGGTTGTTGGTTCGAGTCCAACCCGGGGAGCCATCTTGAAGGCGATCAGGTAAACCTGGTCGCTTTCTCCACGTTTACGTACAAGAACGCCCTCTAGGATTACCTAAAGGGCGTTTTGCTCAGTAGCCTGTGGTCAGCTTGGATATTCGGGAATCACAATCCAACAGACTAAGTAAACGATCAGACCAGAGCCATAAAGGAGGGAGAGAAGAACCCATATCAGGCGTATAACGGTAGGATCGGTACCGAGATATTCTGCAATTCCTCCGCACACGCCCCCGAGTTTTCTGTCCCGTGAACGATAAAGCCGTTTTGACATGCTTCAGAAGTCCTCCTTTAGAAAATCTCTGGGTTCACCAGGTTACGGGGTTTTCGCCCTTCCAGAGCAGCCAACACGTCGTCGACCACCATCTCGACCATTTTTGATCGAGTCTCCACTGCAGCGCTGGCTATATGGGGTGCCAAGACAACGTTGTGGAGTTCGGCCAAACCGGGCTTCAGGGCCGGTTCGTCTTCGAAGACATCGAGTCCTGCTCCCCAGATGACGCCCTCCTGCAGTGCACGAACCAAGGCGATCTCGTCAACCACGGGACCCCGAGCTGTGTTGATGAGGATAGCGGTTTTTTTCATGCTTTCCAGTTCACTTCGACCGATCAGATGCTTCGTTTCGGGGGTCAGCGGACAATGAAGTGATACAAAGTCTGCTTCTTTTAGTAATGTCTCAAGATCAACATATTCCATCTTCAACTCTTGTTCTACACTATGAGGAAGGCGAGTGCGATTATGATACAGGGTGCGCATATCAAACCCGAGCGCCCGCTTCGCTACAGCCTGCCCAATGCGTCCGGCTCCTACGATTCCCAACGTTTTTCCGTAGATCTCTACACCCAGAAGAAGTTCGGGAGCCCAGCCTGTGAACTGACCAGTGCGTGTCATGGTGTCGCCTTCAATGACGCGTCGCGCCGTACTCATGAGGAGAGCCCAGGCAAAATCCGCGCTGGCATTCGTCAAAACGTCTGGGGTATTGCAGACAGGAATGTTGCGCTGACTGGCTGCGGCTATATCAATATTATTAAACCCCACGGCATAGTTGGCAATGACCTTTAGCTTCTGACCAGCGCCAATGACTTCAGCATCCACAGGATCCGAGAGCATAGAAATCAAGGCATCCTGATTAGCGACTGTCGCAATGAGCTCCTCTTTGGTGATATTGCGATCCTCAGGGTTCACTGTAACATTACAGTGAGCACATAGTTTCTCCAAGGCGGTTCCTGGTAGTTTTCTTGTCACAAATACATTATACATGGAGTCACTTCCTTTCAAGGTCTTATTCTTGGTGTAGACGAGAGATCCTTTTCACTTAACAAAGAGTTACGCATGAGGCGGCAGGGTTTCAGCGTATTGTCGTTGAACTACTGTTTTAGCATTCGAGGAGAGTGAGCATACGTGGCCACAGTCTTTGTACTTGCCAACCAAAAGGGTGGAGTGGGAAAGACCACATCAACCTATAACTTAGGCGTTGCTCTGGCAGATATTGGGCAAAAGGTGCTGCTTGTGGACCTCGATCCGCAGGGAGGTCTAACCTTTTACGCAGGATTTGAACCAGAGGAACTAGGGAAAACTATTTATCATTGTCTCGTACGCAATACTCCGCCTGAGGAGATTTTGGTCTCCAATGAATATGGTGTAGATTTGCTGCCGGCCAACATTGATCTTTCTTTAGCCGAGTTCGAACTCGTCAATGCACCTGCCCGAGAACGGCGAATTACTAGGATCATCAACTCGGTTAGAGACAATTATGACTTTGTTCTGATCGACAGCCAGCCTTCCTTGGGACTGCTGACGATCAATGCTCTGGCTGCGGCTGACGAGGTTATTATTCCCGTATCATGCGAGTTCTTAAGTGTTCGAGGCACACGGGCTCTTCTCAAATTGATCGCCAAGGTAAAAGGGTCGCTTAACAGCAAGCTGAAGATTGCGGGACTTTTGCCTACCATGTTTGATAGTCGCACGCTGCATGGAAGAGAGATCTTGCAGCTCCTAGAAACAGAGTTTCCCCAGTTGTCTGTATTCTCTCACACCGTTGCGCGTAGCATCCGTTTTGCCGAGAGTGCTAGGGCACGGGCCCCGGTCTTTGAAGCGAAAATCCAGGTACCAGGGGCACTGGCCTATAGAGAGTTAGCCCGCGAATTAGTCAAGGGGAACAACAGAATTTCGCTATTTGGAAGGAAGGTTTTTTGATGAGTTCAGTAAGAGTTCGTTTTGCACCGAGTCCAACAGGTGACCTTCATGTGGGGGGAGCACGGACAGCCCTGTTTAACTGGCTTTTTGCCAGGCGTCATTCTGGCGTGTTTGTGCTACGTATTGAAGACACCGATGCAGCTCGCTCTACCGATGCGGCTACACAAGTGATTTTGGACGCCTTGGAGTACTTAGGCCTGGATTGGGATGAAGGTCCCATTAAGGGTGGAGCGTATGGCCCCTATTATCAAAGCCAGAGGCTCGATCTTTACGCAGAATATGCTACTAAACTGATGGAAAGCGGTAGGGCTTACGAGTGTTACTGTACTCCAGACGAACTTGACCAAAGACGGCAAGAGCAAATCAAGCAAGGCCAGAATATACGCTATGACGGGCGATGCAAGCATTTGACGGAAGAGGAGAAGCGTGCCTTCAAAGATGAAGGACGAGTTCCTGTCATCCGTTTCAAGTCTCTAGAAGCGGGCGAGACCTATGTTGAGGATCTTGTACGCGGTACAGTCAAATTCGACAACATTACCCAGGTTGATGATTTCGTGATCTTCAAGTCGGATGGTATGCCTACATATAACTTTGCTGTCGTTGTGGACGATGCTCTCATGAAAATCACCCACGTTATTCGAGGAGACGACCATCTCTCCAATACACCGAAGCAGATTCAAATCTATGAAGCTCTTGGGTTCCCGACACCAAAGTTTGCCCATATCCCCATGATCTTAGGGCCCGATAAGTCGCTGTTAAGTAAACGCCATGGAGCCACCTCTGTAACCCAGTTCTATGACGAGGGTTACCTAGCTTCGGCCATGGTAAACTACCTGTCGCTTTTAGGCTGGGGTTATGACGACTCTCAGACCATTTTCTCCATTCCAGAGTTGATTGAGAAGTTTAGTTTAGAACGGGTATCAAAGAATCCGGCGGTGTTTGACATTCAAAAACTCGAATGGATGAACGGCGTGTATATTCGCGAACTTCCGTTGGAGGAACTGTTCGAAGTAGCTCTGCCCTTCTGGAGGAAGGCCGGATTCTTGTCAGAAGAGATTTCACCAGAGATGAAAGAGTACGCTTTGCGGATCTTAAGAGAACTGCAAAGTCGCCTGAAGCTTGTGGCCGATGTAGTTGATCTGTCACGTTACTTCTTTGTTGACGATTATCCGTATCTGGAAGAAATTGTCGAGAAGATCTTGACCAAGCCACAAACAGAGGAAATTCTCACCTATGTCTACGATGTCGTTAAGGATGCACAAGCGTTAGATGAAGCAACTCTAAAGCCCCAATTCCAGGTTGCTCTGGAGAAATTCGGCATTAAGATGGGCGATCTGATTCAACCCATCCGCGTCGCTGTAACTGGAACGAATGTTAGTCCAGGTATCTATGATGTTCTGGAACTCTTAGGCAAAGAACGAGTCTTAGCTCGGATCGAGCGGACGCAAGCTATGCTAAAAGAAAGGGAGTTGATGTAATGCAAGCTCAAGTTCGATGGAATGGCAAGCTCGGCTTCGTTGGCATATCGGGCTCAAATCACGCCGTTGTCATGGATGTTAGCAAAGAAAACGGCGGAGATGGTGCTGCGGCGAGCCCGATGGAACTAGTCCTTTTGGGTCTGGCTGGATGCTCGGGCATTGATGTCGCTCTGATCGTAAAGAAAAAGCGCCTCAATGTACGTGACTTCCAGATCTTCGTTGATGGTCAGCGTGCTGATGAGCATCCTCAAGTCTTCAATAAAGTGCAAATGAAATTTGTCTTCGAGGGAGACGATCTTAGTCAAAAGGCCCTCGAAGATGCGGTCAGGCTCTCACTCGATAAATACTGTTCTGTCGCCGGTATGGTCAATAAGACAGCGGAAATCACCTGGACCGTAGAGATCAAGGACGAATGAAGATCTATACGAAAGCGGGAGATCAAGGACGTACATCATTAGGCACAGGTGTTGGCGTACCCAAGAACCACGAACTGGTGGAAGCCTATGGTACCATTGATGAACTTTCCAGCTTTTTGGGCTTGGCCGTAAGTGGTCTACGGGGTGACTGGGTGGCCCAGGACCTAGTGTGGATGCAGAGAAAACTCTTTGTTGTGGCCTCGATGCTCGCTGGTATTCCCGGAGAAGTTACGAATGAGGACATGGCGTATCTCGAAGGTGCTATTGACCGACTCGCAGCAGAGCTTCCCCCTTTGAGTGACTTTATTTTGCCAGGGGGTACGATGCAGGCGTCCCAGCTCCATGTCGCCAGGACGGTCTGTCGACGAGCCGAACGCTTGGTTGTCACTCTTCTGCAAGATGGTATTACCGAGGCGGAGACGATCTTACCCTTCTTGAACAGACTCAGTGATTATCTGTTCTGTGCAGCGCGCTTTGTCAATCACAGAGATGGCGCTGGCGACCCCTTGGTCAAACTGGACAAGTGAAAAATCTAACGGATTCCCTTGCATTTTCTTGATGAGTGTGGTATATTCGGTAACAGTAATGGGGGATCGTCTAATGGCAGGACGGATGACTCTGACTCATCTAGTCTAGGTTCGAATCCTAGTCCCCCAGCCAACATGTTATCTAAGCCCCATCGATCATGATGGGGTTTTTTTAGGGAGATTTCACAACATCTCTGTAAAGCGATGCCGTCTTTTCTGCCATGTGGGCACTGGAGAGATGGACGAGAGCATAATTGCGACTCCAGTTCTGCAGCTTCTTGAGTCTGTGGGGAGAGTCCAGAAGCTCCCTTACG
>DUQE01000198.1 GCA_012837925.1 Bacillota bacterium | reverse complement strand
CTTGGAAAACCATCTCAAGCACCCCGATAGCATTTCCTATCTGAAGTTCTTGGAAGATGCAGGCATCGAAATGGTTGCCACTCACGTACGTTGGATATATCTTCGGAAGAAGACCGCCTCTGGTTCTTTTGAGCTCTTCTCCGATCGAGAATCACGCATTGCCCATTACAAGCGCATCATGTCAATGCTTCTTCCAATCGCCATCGTCAACTTCGTCTTTGGCGTAGGACTCTTAGGAAATCCACGACCCATCAATCTTTTGAACCTTGCGGCTGCTTGCGTGCTTGCGATCCCCATCCTCAGCTACTACAGGCGGATGCAAGCGCTAGAAAAGGATGGCATTGTTCGAGAATGAAGACAGAAAACATAGGAGGAATCCAGATGTCTCGGCGTCACTCAGTTTTCACGGTGAACCTTCTGTTCTTGATCATACTGCTTCTTCAATTGCTCAACTTCTTTCTAGCGGACATCCCGCAATATGTGCGCTTGATTCTAAACGAAGCCTTCTTCATCTTATTGCCCTCCCTCCTTTATTTACGCTGGGCTGGGCTACCTTTCAAGGATACAATGCGCCTGCGAAAACCGGGTTCACGAACGGCTCTAGGGAGCTTTTTGATCGGGGCAGGCTTCTACCCCATCTCGGTCATCTTGGGTGCCATTATGCAAGTGTTACTTAAATTCCCCGCGGCTGGGGCAGAAGACATACTGCCTAAGACTCCTTTCGAGGGAGTGCTCGCCATCATTGCCTACGCTGTGATGGCACCGCTTTGCGAAGAGGTCTTTGCCCGGGGAATCATCCAGCGAACCTATGAGGAGTACTTTAGCCCTCGCAAGGCTATCGTCTTTTCAGGTGTACTCTTCATCGTGTTTCATCTCTCCTTCCTACAAGGTCTGACGATCATTCCCCTAACCTTGGCACTTGGCTATGTCTACTGGCGTAGCGGTTCCTTGGTAGCCAGCATCTTGACGCACTTTGGAGCCAACCTTATGGCCTCTCTTGTGGTTTCAAGCACCGTCTTCTGGCAAGGAGCACCCTCTGTCCTGCTATCTCCCCTAGGTGCAGCCGTAGGCCTCCTCTTGGTCGTTATCGGGTTCCAACTGGTAAAACGTAGCGAGAACCCCTCGATCGTTGAACAGAAAGAAGTACAGCCCAGAAGACCCAAACAAGGATGGCCCTTGCTCCTGGCCGGCCTCTTGTACCTAGGAGTCACCCTATTCGAGTTTGGTATTTTTGAGCTCCCAGGACAACACGATGAGCCGATCCAGTTGGGAATGGCCCAAGTGGAGATGGTGGAAGTAACGGAGTATGCTCTCCACAACAAAGCTGGTGAACCCTTCGCCGAGGGAGTGGCCCGTCTCGAATCTGAAGGAGATGCCATCGTGTGGCAATGGGAATCAGTCCACGAGGCCTATGACGTGCAAGTAGGCGGAGGACGCTACATAAGTAGCGATGTCACAACGCAAAAAGAAGTGTCCTGGCAAAAAGCCGATGGTACACTCCTTTATGGTACAGCCCTAGCAGATTATGGACATGATCAAACCGAAACGCGGTGGTCCTTAGATGGTGACCGGATCCGTGTTGAATTCAAGAGTTCCCAAGAACCCTCTGAGAACTTTGAGTTATTGCTGGAAAACCCACACGAAAGCCTTGTCCTCGAAAGTAATAGCTGGCCTTGGGTACTGCGCTCCCTACCTTTTGCTTCAGGTTATTCAGGAACGGCCTATGTCCTTAGACCCTACACCTGGCGCCAGGAGACGCAAGATAGCGGACCCGTCTTGGAGCCCGTCACCGTTGCTGTAACAGGTCCCGAAGCCATCGCTACACCCAGTGGCCCAATGTCAGCCTGGAAGGTCAAAGTCGGGCACGAAACCGCATGGTACGCTACCGACGCATCACACACTCTACTAATGCACGACAACGGACTGGAGACTATGGTGTATGTGTCAGAAT
>DUQE01000197.1 GCA_012837925.1 Bacillota bacterium | reverse complement strand
TTCAGGGATCCATTAGGGAGTTTTTTCACAGAAATCGTGAGCTGGGCTTTACCTATGTTGAAGTCTCAGAGGGAACCATTGACCTGCCTCGCAAGGAGCGCGCCAAGTATATCAAAATGGCCAAGGAAGAAGGGTTCGGGGTCCTTTCTGAAATCGGCAAGAAGGATCCCACGATAAAAATCCAACCCGAACGGGCCGTTGAGCAGATCTTTGAAGACTTGGCCAATGGATCAGAAAAAGTGATTATCGAGGGGCGCGATTCGGGTAAAGGTGTGGGCATTTACAATACCGAGGGAAAAATTAACGAAGAATTATTGCAGACCCTAGTAGCAGGGGTAAAAGACCACAGCCTACTCATTATCGAGGCACCACAGACCAGCCAACACAACTACTTATTGGTCAATCTGGGACCCAATGTCAATCTCGGCAATGTCCAGCCCCACGACGTCTTGACCCTCGAGTCTACAAGAGTAGGTTTGCGCGGAGATACCCTCAGAGAATGCCTAAAAAGCGCACCGCGATCCTACTAGGAAACCAGAAATTTCGTACTGTCAAAAATTGACGCCTTCTTCCAAAACAAGTATAATTAAGGTTGCTGACAAGTATTTTATTTGGTGAGGAGGGTGATCATGAAATCCACTGGCATAATTCGCAAAGTAGATGATCTAGGTCGCATTGTTTTGCCCATTGAACTTCGTCGCAGTCTGGGCATTGGAGAGCGAGATCCCATGGAAATCTTCGTGCAGACGATCTAATCGTGCTGCGCAAATCGTCCCTTGTATGCATTTTCTGTGGTTCCGACGAAGGTGTCGATGACTACATGAACAAGGGAATCTGCCAGAAGTGTCGGGCTAGTCTTCAGGCGTAAGTCTCAAGGCTATCTCATATACTTGATTCTTGGGAAGACGATGTTTTTCACTGACCTGTTCCACTGCGGTCCGACGACTGAGACCGCTGGACATCAGGTGTTCTAACAGGTGAAGGATGTCGTCTTCGTTTTTCTCTACGTTGACAGCCTCCTTACCCGCGACAGTCACTACAAACTCGCCGCGAGGTTTCTCTTCGGAGTAGTGCTTTACCAGCTCACTGATGGTTCCTCGTGTCGTTTCTTCATAACGCTTGGTAAGCTCTCGTGAAATGCTGATAGAGCGATCACCAAAGACATGCAGAAGATCGTCAAGCATGGCCCGGAGCCGATGTGGTGCCTCATAGAAAATGACCGGATAAATCAAATTCTCGAGTTCTTCGAGAACCTGGATCCGGTCCTTCTTGCGTCTGGGCAAGAATCCATAAAAGAGAAAGTGTGGACTCGAAAAACCGCTCTGCAAGAACGCCACAAGCGCAGCATTGGCTCCTGGCAGAACTTCAAGGGGCAAGCCTTCTTCAATGACTTCTCGAATCAAAAAGGCCCCTGGATCAGAAATTCCAGGCATCCCAGCGTCCGACACCAAAGCCATCGTCGTTCCAGACCTTAGTAAGTCGAGAATACGGGTTGTCTTGCCTTTTTCATTGTGCTCGTGAAGACTCTCCAGCGGTCGAGCAATCTGATAATGATGAAGAAGCTGACCCGTATGGCGGGTATCCTCCGCCAAAATCAGATCAACTTCTTGCAGAACTCGTAGTACCCTCAAGGTGATGTCTTCAAGATTACCTATCGGGGTAGGACAGATGTATAGCATGGCTTTTCACCCTTATTTTCTGTCTTCGGCTTCCCTTTTCTCCTTCGCGGACGCCTTCTCTTCTTTGGTGTATTTTCACCAGCTTGCTTAACAGGAGCCTGTTCCTGCTCCTTGGCGGCGGGCTTTTCGCCCGTAGCCTTGGGTTTTCTCTTCTTCTTCGGACGCGACGTCCGTCTTTGTGGTTTCTTGGGTTCCTCTTTGATATTCTTCTCAATCTCCGCCGTCTCAACCATCATCTGATAATCGACTTCCTGAATGCTGTCTTCTCGCAGCAGGTCATCGTAGTAATCGTCTTCTTCCTCAACCTCATCATAGAACTCGTCGATGATGACCGGTGCTCCCTTGCAGCACTTTCCAAAAGCTTGCTTATTGTCTTCATAGACTTGGCTCTCGTACTTCAAGCAGCACATTAAACGCCCACAAACACCAGAAATTTTTGCAGGGTTCAGCGAAAGATTCTGCTCCTTGGCCATCTTAATCGATACTGGTTCAAACTCGCCCAGGAATGTAGCACAGCACAGTCCGCGACCACAAGAGCCTAGACCGCCAATGATTTTGGCTTCATCCCTCACTCCAACCTGACGCAGTTCGATTCGAGTCCGGAAAACCGCAGCCAAATCTTTCACCAAGTCGCGGAAATCCACCCGACCCTCTGCTGTAAAAGAAAAGATCAGCTTGCTGTCATCTAGAGTGTACTCTGCCTCTAGAAGCCTCATGGGAAGCTTGTGTTCGGCGACCTTTTCTACCGCGATCTGAAACGCCTCTTGGGCTCTTACCTTGTTCGTCTCTAGGCGTGCGTAGTCTTCTTCATTGGCACTTCGCAGAACCTGTTTAAGGGGCTGGACCACCTCAGTCTCCGGCACATCCCGTGGCTCAATGACGATCTCTCCAAACTCGACTCCTCTTGCTGTCTCCACAATGCATCCATCTCCAGCCGCAACTTTCAAGTCGCCCGGGCTGAAATAATATATCTTACCGGCTTTCTTAAACCGGACTCCGACAATCGTTACCATCAGGTCAACGCTCCCTTTTTCATCAATAACAGGAGATATCCTACGTAAAACCGAATCCTACCGTTTCCGGCTATGGCTTTTCCCGTTCTCAAAATCTGTGTCATGATCATTAATAAATCTTTGTTTGTATAAAAAGAACTAGTCTCTTCGAGTTCACACTCATATCCATGATTGTAAAGTGGGACTTCGATCCCGTTTTTGACAACGAAGAGGTCACGATGCCACTCCAGAAATACCTGCAATTCCCTCGCTATGGTCTTCCGATCCTCGGGCCAGCTGTGGCTCATACCCAACACTTCAGGATAACTGGACCGTGGAACGGCCATCAGCTTGCTTACCAGAGCCCGCCTCTCCTCAAGCAACGAACCCTCCCAATATGACCACGCCTTACCCAATGACCCATTAGCTAGCATGGAAATCGACTGGACCTTCGCGTCATCGGCCTCCACGCCTGTCCGGTTCGCCAACCACTGAGCAATCTCCTTCTGCCCAACACGGCGGAACGGCAAGTGTTGACACCGGGAAATAATGGTCGAAAGCAACGCATGGGGCTGTGTCGTAGTCAAAAGAAAAAAAGTTCCTTCCGGCGGTTCTTCGAGTGTCTTGAGCAAGGTGTTGCTCGCCTCAGGGCTCATCCGTTCAGCATTTAAAATAATCCAAATGGAGTAACCCGCGGGCTTTAACGTAGCTCTGTTGCGCAGGTCTCTGATCGTATCAATCCCGATATTCTCCTCGCCGCCCAAGACATGGATCTCTGACAGAGGCCCTCCTCGCTCTACTAGCTCACGAGCGACGAGCCGAGCCACCGTTTCTTTTCCGAGACCATCTGTGCCAGAAAAGAGGTAGGCATGTCCCATCCTGTTCGTGCGCAAAGCGCTCTGCAAAATGGATACCGGCACCACCTGTCCTACGATATGATCAAGTGTCACGATCTCTTCACCTCAAATTTGAAGATCCAGGAGTAACCCACGGATTTCATCGAGCCGGCCCATGAGATCCAGACTGTTACTTTGCTTGTTTAAGAAGTCTCTCGTCAACTCTTCAAGCTTTTGGTCAATACTCTCCACCAAAACCAACAGCCGTCGCCGCCCATGCGGATCATAGACCGTACTCTCCTGTATACCGTAGGAGTGCTCTACCAGGTACAGTAGAATCTCTCGTACCTTCCTCTTGTAGCGCAGCAAATTTTCTAGGATAGGGCTCTCTCTCAAACGACGCGCGTATTCATCAACCTCTTCAATGGCCGCGGCCAAATCCAGCTCCCTAACGGTAACCTGTTCCGTCTGAAGCACTTCAGAAAATGTCCTTTCCACCTTGAGGTTCTTCTTCTGCCTCTTGCTTGGCGATATGGGCCTTTCTCTTCGCGCGTCTGTCTTAGCGACCCTCAAATCTTCTCAAACCTCTCTACATCTATACTGAAAACCGTTGCGCCGCCAACGGAGATTTTTTCCAAACGAGTTCCCAAGCCCCCGCGGGAAAACGGAATCGTCGGGGAAGGATCTCCCTGTTCCCTTTTCTTACAGGTCCGCTTGATGATGCTAAGGACACTGTCGAGACGAACTGCCTCTACTCCGATTAACAAGGTCGTATTTCCTACTCGTAAGAATCCACCGGTACTCGCAAGCTTTGTGGCACGAAAACCGTCTTCCCCCAATGCTTCGAGCAAACCTGGCACATCCTGATCCTGCACAATGGTTATCAGTAGTTTCATCAGAATCTCCCCTCCAAAACCTCCAGTACCCTTGAAGCGACCTCTTCGCGGGTTCCTTTGGCCGAGATTACCTTAAACCGTTGCGGCTCGTTACGGGCCATGGTCAAAAAACCCTCCCGGACCCTAGCATAATATTCAAGTGTTCGCTGCTCAATGCGATCGCCCTTGGTCTTCAACAAAGACTCTGCCGGATCGGCATCAAAGTAAATCGTGAGGTCGGGAACCAACCCTCCCGTTGCCCAATGATTTACCTGTTTTATTCCGTCGATGTCAAGTCCCAGACCATAACCTTGATAGGCGATGGACGAATCTACAAAACGCTCACATAGTACAGTTCTGCCTGCTTCCAGGTTCGGACGTATTGTTTCGTAGACATGTTGTGCTCGATCTGCTGCGTATAGCAAAATCTCTGTCATAGAATGGAGTTCGCTATGCTCAGGGTTGAGAAGTAAGCTGCGAATCTGACTACCTAAATGTGTCCCTCCAGGTTCGAACGTGTGGCAAACCTCTTGGCCTCTTTCTTCGAGATACTCTTTGAGCATGAGCGCCTGCGTAGTCTTGCCAACGCCGTCGACTCCCTCTAGAGTGATGAACGATCCCTTGTGCATGATGAAAGATCTCCTTATCTTGTTTTTCTGCAAAAACGGCAATTATCCTTTAATATTGCCACTCTCTGTCCTGGCATTAATCCCCTCACATGCCAGTTCATCTTCAAACACCAGAGAAGGTGTTCGATAATGTCAGGGGTAAACTCCTCGCCTGGTGCAATGACCGGAACACCCGGCGGATAAGGAGTTAAGAAGCCTCCACTAATCTCCCCTTGAGCACTCTCCAAGTCAATTGCGGTCTTTTCCGTAAAAAACGCTTCACGCAGACTGGCCACGATGGGAGGCAGAGGCGGAAAATCAAGTCTATGACGTTCTAGCGGCCTAGATCCCACGTGCTTTCTTCGTTTCGCTAAATCAGAGATCGCGCTTACAAGCGTCTTAATACTCCCCATAGTATCTCCAATGGTTGCCAAAGCTAGAACATTGTAGTAGTCACTTAGTTCTACTTGTATATTATATTCCAAGCGAAGAATGCGCTCAACTTCGATCCCAGTTAGACCCAGCTTACGCAGGGAAAACACAACCTTCGTAGGATCGGCCTGCAAGTGGTTGGGCAGTAGCTCTACACCAGGAATGCTTCCGAGCTGTCTGCGACATTCCATGGCCAAATCCAGAGTCTGGCCCACCAAGTCTCTGCCTTGTACGCTCAGAACTCTGCGAACTTCATCCAAGACCGCTAGGAAGACCAGGGATGGACTAGTCGTTTGCAGTACATTTTGGGCTTGTACAACTTTCTCGAACCAAAACGCATTATTCGCATGCAACATCGACGTTTGCGTGAAGGAACCAAGGGTTTTGTGCGTGCTTTGTACGACCGCATCCGCTCCACACTCTAGAGCAGAAACCGGCAGTTTGTCTGAGAAACCGAAATGGCCTCCGTGGGCTTCGTCCACAAAAATCAGGATCCCTCTGGCTTTGGCTTGTCCTATGAGCGCTTCAATGTCGCCCACCGTTCCATAATAAGTAGGATTCGTGAGAACGAATGCCTCCACATCGGTGTCAGCCACTGCTACCTCTACTTGAGCTACATCCGGAGGCAAGGGGATGAGCCAATCAGGATCATAGGCTGTAGGCAAGTAGCGTACTTGCCCCATGCTTAGCATCATTCCAGAGTAAACCGCTTGATGCGAGAAGCGAGGAACGAGAACCGTACCTGTGGTTGGCATCAAGAGATAATGCAGACCACAGGTAGTGCCATTGACCAAGAACAAGCTCATTCTTGACCCAAAGAGCTCAGCCGCTAGCTTTTCTGCTTCCGCTAGGACTACTCTAAAGTCGTGTTTCAACTCTAGGTTTTCAACTTCGTCCGATGGATCAAGCGCGTAGAAACCAGAACCGAGCACGGCCTCAACATTGGCAAAGGGACCACTTCTCAGCTTGTGTCCTGGGGTATGAAAAGGGACGACGCCTTTTGCATGATAGGCAACCAGCGCCTCCCAAAATGGAGCCCTACTGTTCGTCACACGCTATCACCATCCATAAGGTGACGGTCACGAGTAGCTAAAAACTGCCGTTGCCACAAGAGACGAAATGCACGCACCTGGGTCTCGTATCCAGGGTCATCAACCGTTTGCTCCATCAATCGCATCTCGCAATCACTACAAATCGCTTCGCCACAAAAAACGAGACATCCACTATCTGTTGCCCTCTGACAGATTAAGCACTCCATGCCATCACCTCCATCCATCCTATTCACCTAGGAGTTTCCACGTGATGGTCCACAATCCTGCCTCGTTACGACCGTGGGTCTCCATCCTTCAACTGAGCCAGTCCTACACCCTGAGTCTGACATAAAATGGGCTTCTCGACCGTTACACTCTATCCTGTTCCTTGGTAGAGTATGAGTGAAAACAATAATGGAGGGATGAACGTGACAACCTTTAGTCTGTTGCAGGCCTTCTCTGAGAGAAATAGAATGGAGTCTTCGTCCAAAGTAAAGAGGATAAAAAGGGCCACAACGCCTTTAATGACGAAGGTTCTAAGCTGGATGTGGTGAGACGGACAATGGAAAGCAAATGCGGTGAGGCCGGTCCTAGGGTGAGATGCTCTCCATCTACTTCTGCCGGCCTCCACACTGTAGACAAGAAAAAACCCCACACCGAAGTGTAGGGTTAAATTAGATCTTGGCGACGAGCTACTCTCCCACCACGAGATGTGGCAGTACCATCACCGCTGAAGGGCTTAACTGCTGTGTTCGGTATGGGAACAGGTGGATCCCCTTCGCTTTTGTCACCAAGAAATTCTTAAG
>DUQE01000196.1 GCA_012837925.1 Bacillota bacterium | reverse complement strand
TACAGTCAAAGAGGCTGCAGAGTATCTTGACCTCAGTGAACGCCAAGTTTTTAGGCTTAAAAAAGGAGTGAAAAATGATGGGCCGGCGTTCATCATTCACAAAAACAGAGGCCGGAACGGTACGTTTTGACGAAGAAACGGTTTGGTTAACCCTTGATCAGTTTATTCGACCGTGATAAGTCGACGATTTCGAGGCATATCAAAAATGTCTTCGATGAAGGGGAATTATGTAGCGATTCAGTTGTTGCAAAATATGCAACAACTGCTTCTGACGGTAAAACATATCAAGTGGACTATTACAACCTAGATGTCATTATCTCTGTAGGCTACAGAGTGAAGTCCGGAGATACAACTGCAACATCAATATCGCTATCTATGTGTGACGGGGCACCGGATCTCGGACTTTACAGGAGTCCTTGTTAGCGCAAGGTTCTAAGAATCAAAAAACCCTACGAATCAACAACTATGATTGATTCATAGGGTTATCTGATTTTTACAAATGTAGACGTTCCGGAATGACAGGGTCCGGCTCTAGTCTGCAGCGCATTTTAGAAGCCAAAATTCGAAAGTTCCCGTACGATCTGCTCCAGTTCTTGGAGGAATCCTGGATCGGCTGAGTTGTTCTCTCTGCCCCGTTCCACAGCAGTCCCCAGTCGGAGGATTATCGATGCTAACTGCTCAAATGGATCCATTGCCCTCTGTTCTTGCACCTTGGTACGAGCACCGATGAGGCCTACAGCATCAATTTCATTCCAACCTGGCACTTGATCTGTTCGGAGCACCAGCCGGACATGCCGTGCAGGTACGTCAATCTTGAAGTTTTCGATCATGAAGATACGGGATTCTTGTGGAGCGGCCGTGGCGCTACCCGCCCAAACCACATGGGGCCTTCCTGTTTGGTCAATAATCTCTGCCTTGACAATCGCTCCAGGATTACAGGTTTCATACACATCGATGCGCGTCACATACACGGCCTCGTCGTAGAAGAGTTCAATCCACTCCTCCCCTCCGTCGCTCGAGCTTGCGGTCCAGGCTTTATCATAGTCCCCATATTTCGGATAAACATCGGGTGAGCCAGTCATATGCTCGGGAGTCCACCGGTCCTCTCGGTATTGACTACTGGCTTTAGCTCCACTTGCCCACTGAAGTACCATGTCGGATGCCCCCTGAGCGTGAGGCCACGTGGAGTTGCGACTGCCGGTAATGCTCACGGCGTCAATCTCGTTCCAACCACTAACGGAGTCCGTATCCAAAGTGATCCGCACCCCATTGCAGGGTACCGTAACGATGCCATTCTTGGCACTGAACACCCTTGCGGTGCTTCCTGCAGGTCCCCCTGTACCTTCCCAGATTAGGTGGCTGCCTCCTATTGTGTCCAGCAGTTCTATTTTTACGATGGCTCCTGGATTAAAGGTTTCGTAGATCTCCACACTATCTACATAAACGGCCTCCGCAAATCCCAGTTCTACCCACTGTAAGCCATTGTTCCTATCAGCGGATGCCCAAGCAAGCGGGCTATCCCCATAGTTAGGGTAGAAATCGGGCTGACCCAACATCTGCTTCGCCGACCAGTCTCCACTTCCATACTCACTGCTTGCAGAGGCTGTTATGGCCCACTGCGTAAACGATTGCCCCTGGACCTCACAGGCAGTGCCGAACAAAACTAACACGGCGAGAAGCGGAATTATGAACCAGTTTCGTCTCATTATTCTTCCCCCAGTCTCTTATTTAAATAGAAGATTCTTGCAGCGATCACAGCGATCGTTATGAATCGAATTTCTGAGGCGACAGACATTGCAGTACATCACCTCATCCTTAGACTTGTCATACTTCTCATATGTCTCGAGTGCGGGATGATATCGAACACGATCTCCAACATCCAGATAATCATACATTTCTCGATCACGTTCACGCTCAACGATCCGCTTCTTCTTTCCTTTCTCTGTTCGGATCAACACAATGTACTCCCAGTACGATCGGGTAGAGCCATCGTCGCGGTCATGAACGTCGCGCCTTTTCTCTATCTTCTTCATGACCACGCCGTTCCAAGCTGGCTTTTTCATGCCAGCGATACGCCATACGTTGATGATCAGGATGAAGAAGCCTAAAGCGGCACCTATGATTAGGGCCTCATTGAGAGGTACCTCATCGCTGAGAAGGCCCGCAAGGAGAAAACCTACTGGAAATATCAGAGTAAGGATCCAGGCCCAGACGATGGCCGACCTCTTGTTCTTTCTTATGGTTTCCGCGATTTCGTCCGAATTGGCAACATCAGACCAGCCCACTAAGGGACGTTCCTCGAGCATACTCTTGTCCTCCTTTACTGCTACTTTTGTCGCATTTCACGCTTTAGCAAAAAGAACAGTACCAGACAGCCAAAGACAGTGACAAGGTAGAAGAACACCCCCCCTACCCCAAGTTCGTCAAAGTCCACAAGATGGGTTGGTTTGTTCACACTGGGGAAGAATCCTAGATAACTGATGCGTTCAATGCGCCTTTCGCCCTCCTTCAAGTTTGGCCATGCTTCATCGCTTGCGTAAGTCGAATGACCCTTGTATTCTCTGTCGCCTACGGTGAAACGATAACCCTTGGTAACGGTTCTAGAGGCGTTTGGCGATGCTTTGGTGTTATCCACACGATTGCTATAGCTCGTTATCGTTCCAACAGTTTCCTCTCCAAACAAGCCCAGCAAGAGAATGCTCACACTGTTGTACAAGGCAAAGAGCAGGCAAGCAACAATGATCAAGAAAATTACTGGATTGATCCTGCCCGTTTTCACCTGTCCACTCTCCTTCACGAGTCTTGGATTGTCGTTTTCACACCGGTTTCTCGCCACAGTGTCTGGGTCACTTCTCGGATCTTCTGCTGGGTATCTATCCCATGCGCAAACTCGAACCATATTGCCTGACTCTTGTCGCCAAAGGAAAGGCGCATCTTCTTCTGATCAACGTCCATCGTCTTGAGCCGCACGCCCCATAGACCCCGACGACCCCATTCATAGATGTGACCAGCACTCAGCATTCCAAAGGTTGACAATACCGTTTCTTCATCTTCCATAGCGCTTCGGTTGCTCTTGTCCAGCCAGGGCTCTGCGATCACCAACACGCGATTATCCCAAATGAGCTTGGCTGTTTGAAGCATCTGGCTTTGCCGAATGAAAAGCCCCACAAGAAAGACGATCAAAGAACTCCAAAGAATCCTCGTCCCAGTTTGGCGTGGATTAAGCCAGAGAGTGCAAAAAACACTTAGGGCCAGAAGTAAACTACTGCACGTGTATCTTCTGCGAATGGATCTCAATTGGATTACGTCCTCCTTTCTTCAAACGGGAAGGTATTTCTGCCCTAACAGTAACGTTTAAGAGCGGGTATGTCATCCCCTTTTCAGTCGATATCATACAAAAAACCTCTCATACTTTAGTATGAGAGGCAGATGACAACGTGCTAGAAGCAGACCCATTGCAATAGAGTTCCCGTTCATGACAGCATTTCAGGTTGATTCTTCAGCACAGTACTGATCAGTTCTGCTCGACTGCTTACGTCGTACTTCGAATAGATGTTTCGGATATGTGTCTTTACTGTGCTCTCACTAATGCATAGCATTTCGGCGATCTGACGGTTGGACTTGCCATCGAGCAAAACCCCTAGTACCTCCTGCTCCCTGACGGTGAGGGGATCAAGGGTTGCACTGAGAGCAACAATGGCATCTTGCTGTGGTTGGCTCATGGTTTCATAAACCGCCAGATAAGCATGACCCTTCAATAAAGTAACAAGATATCGGTTTAGAGCAGGTAATAACGCTACAGTCACTGAAACGATGGTAAGGGCTATCACTGTCACTTGGGCACGGCTCAGTTGCAGGGAGACAACTCGCATACCTAAGACATCCCCGACTAAGACACCGAGTACGTTGGCAGCAAGACCAATACCGAATACTTTGACGGGTTTATCTGTGTAATCCATCATTTCCCCGAGGATACTCCACCAGAAGAGATCGAAAATACCGCATGCACCAAGCATCAGTGTATCCACAATCAGATAGTCCGAGGCGTTTCGAGCCAGCAACATAAAACCAATAAAGGCAGCCATAATCATTGCCATACCAACATACAACGCACTAGAGTGTTTGACCCACGGCGGAAGGTTTCTCATAACAAGCAAAGCAACGATGTAAGGCACCGCCCAATACCAACTCCGCAGCTCGGTTAGATGTTCAAAAGCGGGGTTAATAACCTGATACATCAGCCCAGAGTTGATTGTAATGATCAGAACGAACAAAACCAGCAATAGCAGAGGCTTGTTGATGTTGCTTTGCTGATTCTGATTACTTACGGTCTTGTCCCCTTCTTCATTCATTGAACGAGCTGGTAGTGCCCAGATGAGCAATGTGCCTAGCATCACACATATCAAAGACAGAACGAGTCCAAGGGATGGTGATACGTTCACAGCTACAACATTAACGACAATCATAGTCACGTTAGAGTAGATCAAAATGTCTGCACATGTCTTCAGTCGCTTACTCTTTGGCGTGAATATCTTTAACAAAGAGCCAAATGAAGCCACAACACACCCGCTTGTATACCCACTTAATATCAACCCCACTATCCACAGAGCAGATGGGCCAAAAAAGAAAGGTATAGTCGCTAGCACACAGACACCCATGCTAACGATCATGACGCGTCTCACCGCACCCAATGATTTCACGAAATGGCCACAGGAAAACAGACCCAAGAGATGCGCGGCCATAGCTATTAGGAGATGCACAGACGTCTCAACTGCAAATGATGCAGAGAGACTGTACAGTACTTGTCCTTCGAAGAGAACAGACAATATGTAGGCAAAAAACAGGGAACATCCTATAGTAGAAAGGAGCCGCGGGTCGAGAGCCTTAAGTTTTCCCATTTGATCATCCCCCATTTTTTGGACACCATGGAAATTGATTCGTTTTTTCACAAAAAACTCCTGCTGATAAGCAGGAGTCGTGAAGACGAAAGACTTCGGCCGTCAATCGAGTTCGCCTATAATGATGATGGAGTTGTACTCTGTAATCGCCAGTTGATCACCTTTAGGTGACCAAGCTAGAGACTGTAAACCTAAGACCCGACCAGGATACGTATAGAGAGTTTCCCATGTACTGGTATCCCAGATGTGTACAGTACCACTGTGGCTGCCCGCCGCCAGATAACGTCCACAAGGCGACCACTCCAGAACGGTAACTACGTTTTCCTGCCCACCCAAGGACCCTACGATCTGGTCTATTTCCAGATCCCAAATACGAACTGTCCGATCATAACCAGAGCTTGCCAAATACTTGCCATCCGGAGACCAGGCCAGGGACTTTACCCAATCGCTGTGTCCCTCAAGTTTCTTGATTTCCTGACCCGTCACGCCGTTATAGACATGAATGGCCTTATCATAGCCCCCGAAAACGACCTGATCACCTTGGGGAGACCAAGCAACGGCAGTGATCCATCCCTGAGGATTTTGAATACCCACTAACTGTGTTCCCGCTGGTACGTCCCAAACGGCGACGGTTTTGTCCCAACTAGCACTGGCAAGCCTCTTACCATTAGGCGCCCAGCTTAGAGAAAGAACGATGTCTTCATGGCTAACAGATTCCATCCCGACAGCAAATTCAAAACCTCTCTCATGTAGAAATGGCTTTTTAATGCGTTCGGTGAAAGCACCAACGTACTTGTCTTCGGCAATGTTCCAAACACGCACCAACAAATCATGTCCGCAACTGGCCAGGTACGTTCCATCTGGTGACCAAGCCAGATCTTCCATGGGCCCGCTGTGGCCAGGAAGCAATTGATACTTTTCTTTTCGCGCATCCACGTCCCAAATCCGGATAATCCTATCTTCACCTCCGGAGGCCAGATAATCTCCTTGAGGTGACCACGCTAAAGCCTTAACAGCGCGAGTATGACCCGCAATTGTCAGTACATTCTCTCCTGATTTTGCCGACCACAGATCAATGACGCCTTTATAACCACCACTAGCTAACAGGTGTGATTTGCTGCCC
>DUQE01000195.1 GCA_012837925.1 Bacillota bacterium | reverse complement strand
CACCTCTGGACGGCAATATTGATCAGCTGCGCGCAAGAGTTCTTGCTTAATATGCATGTGATCCAATGTCGCCTCAACAAACAAGTCTGCCTTGCTCAACTCTTTGAGGTCTTGGGTGTAACTAATGCGGCCCAAAACGAGTCTTTTTTCGGACTCTGTGATGCCCCATTTAGCGAGCTTACGATCTAGACTCTTCTCGATACGCGACACCGCATCTTTGCCGCCGGCTCCTTGCGAAAAAAGTACTACATCATAGCCTTTGCTGGCTGCTGCTTCGGCTATGCCGCGACCAAGCCGACCTGCGCCCAGTACTGCAACTCTACGAATATCCATCTTTCAATACCTCCTATACTAACTCCTACACATGATGCTAATTCTAATCAGCTTTCAGGTTTCCTGCTTTTTTTCCCCTCTTTTGGTTGCTATTTACTCCGGTTATGATAAAATATCCACAAAATGAACGGTGTGTTCTAGACAAAGAGGGGGCCGTGAAGTGGATTTTCACGAGAAATTTGGGCGCGAAGGATTAACGTTTGATGATGTGTTGTTGGTGCCCATGGCTTCAGAGGTGTTGCCATCCGATGTTCAAACCTCAACTTGGTTTACCAGGAAAATTCGTCTCAACATACCGCTCGTGAGTGCGGGTATGGATACCGTTACCGAGTCTCGCATGGCCATTGCCATGGCCAGAGAAGGTGGTATAGGGGTCATCCACAAGAATCTCTCCATTTACGAGCAGGCCGGTGAAGTCGATCGTGTGAAACGCTCTGAGAGTGGGGTCATTGTCGATCCGATTTTTCTCAGTCCTCAGCACCTAATCAGCGACGCATTGGCTCTGATGGCACGTTACCGTATTTCGGGGGTGCCGATCGTGGACAAGGAACGTAAGCTCGTGGGAATTCTGACCAACCGGGACTTGGTTTTCGAGGATAATGTCGACCAACCTATTGGCAACGTAATGACCAAGGAAAACTTGATTACTGCGCCCGTAAATACTACGTTGGAGCAGGCCAAGTCAATTCTGCACAAGTATCGCATTGAGAAGCTTCCCCTCGTTGACGACAACTATACTCTAAAAGGTTTAATTACCATCAAAGACATTGAAAAGGCGCGACAATATCCGGATTCGGCCAAGGATGAGGGCGGACGTCTCGTTGTTGCTGCGGCTGTGGGCGTGGGTCCGGATCGCATTGAACGCAGCACTGCGTTGGTGGACGCAGGAGTTGATGCTCTGGTTATCGACACGGCCCATGGACACTCAAGGGGTGTACTGAATGTTGTGGCGGAGCTGAAGGAACGTTTCGGCCAACGGGTGGAAATCGTCGCAGGCAACGTGGCTACGGGTGCTGCCACACAGGCTCTCATCGAAGCTGGAGCGGATGCGGTTAAAGTAGGAATTGGCCCTGGCTCGATTTGCACCACGCGAGTTGTGGCCGGTGTCGGGGTTCCTCAACTGACGGCCATCTGGGATTGCGCGCAAGTAGCCATGGAACATGGAGTTCCGATCATTGCTGACGGCGGCATTCGCTATTCTGGTGACATCGTGAAGGCTCTTGCCGCTGGAGGACAAACAGTCATGCTCGGTAGCCTGCTTGCAGGTACAGAAGAAAGCCCTGGCGAGACTGAAATCTACCAGGGGCGCAGCTACAAGGTCTATCGCGGGATGGGCTCCCTAGGGGCCATGAAGTCGGGGAGTAAGGATCGTTACTTCCAGAGTGATGCTAACAAACTGGTTCCTGAAGGTATCGAAGGGCGCGTCCCCTATAAAGGTTCCCTCTCGGATGCTGTCTTTCAACTCATTGGCGGTTTGAGGGCTGGTATGGGATACTGTGGTGCGCCT
>DUQE01000194.1 GCA_012837925.1 Bacillota bacterium | reverse complement strand
CTAGGTCGCAATCGCTATGTGCTTTTTGAAGCAAGCATGTCCGCTAGTTTTGCTGAACAGGTACATATGAAACACATCTTGAGAGAGGCGGTCAAGAACGGCGGTTTTCGTTTACTGTATCAACCTGTCGTTGATGCTCGAACGGGCGACATTGCCTACTTAGAAGCTCTTATCCGTCTTCAGGACCACAGCCTGTCACCGACAGTCTTTGTTGCTGCAGCCGAAGAGTCGGATCTCATTCAACCCATTGGCCGTTGGGTCATCCAAGAGGCGATTGGACAGCTGGTAGCTTGGCGTGCAGAAGGAAAAGAACTGAAACCAATTTCTATTAATCTCTCGCCCAAACAGTTCTATGACGTCGGTTTGGTAGATTTCCTCATCAAGGAGCTTGAGACGCACCAAATTGATCGAGGCTTGATCGAAATGGAGATAACCGAAACTGTGCTCATTGATAGTTCGGCCGAGGCCGTCCGCATCATTGAACGGATCCGCAAGCTCGGCGTCAAGGTGGCCTTGGATGACTTTGGCACCGGTTACCTATCTATCAAATACATAACCCATCTGCCAGTCGATCGCATTAAGTTGGATCGAAGTATGAGCCAGGGACTTCCCGGTACTCTACCTGTAATCGAGGGATTGATCACCATCGCCCATAGTTTGGGGATGGCTGTGGTCGCAGAAGGAATTGAGGAGACCGAGGAAGCGCATCAGTTGGTGAAAGCCCAATGCGACTATCTGCAGGGTTACCTTTTTGCCCAACCCCTCACGGATGACGAGATTGGGCCCATGCTTGGAGCGAACTTTGCCCAACATCTAAAAAGAGAGGTGTGAAAGAATGAGCGTACGATCGATTAAGAGAATTGTCCAAGGTAGGCCTTCCGTGGACGGAGCAGGAGTAAGGCTTGTAAGGGTTTTCGCCCGCGATGACACAGCCGATTTTGATCCTTTCCTAATGCTTGATGCTTTTGACTCCACGAATCCAGAAGACTATATCAAAGGATTTCCGTGGCATCCACATCGCGGTATTGAGACCATCACGTATCTCATCAAAGGTGAGATTGAACATGGTGATAGCCTCGGCAATCGTGGAGTCATCTATGATGGTGAATGCCAATGGATGACCGCCGGTTCCGGCATTATTCATCAAGAAATGCCCCAGGCTCGGGAACAGATTCTCGGATGCCAGCTTTGGCTGAACTTGCCCCGTGAACACAAAATGACTACGCCCGCCTATGGAGATATTACGACGGAAAATGTACCTGTTGTGAGGGAGGAAGGAGCCACGATTCGCGTTATCTCGGGTCACTATCTGGACACCGCGGGTGCGTTTCAGGGTAAGTATGTCCCAGCCACGTACTTTGACGTGGAGCTAGAACCGAGCCGCGAATGGTCTTTCCAAAGCGATCCGGACCACACGCTCTTTACCTACATTTTCCGTGGTCAAGCCCTCTTTTGTCCTGACGGGGAGGAATGGATTGACCACAAGCAGGCTGTTTTGTTTAACAGCGGTGACACATTTTGGGTTAAGGCAGGAGACAAAGGATTACGCTTTGTCCTCCTTGTAGCTCCACCACTTAACGAGCCCATCGCCTGGGGTGGTCCGATTGTCATGAACACCCAAGAAGAACTGCGATTGGCCTTTGAGGAGCTCAGAAACGAAACTTTTATCAAGTAGAGTACAATTAGTCTAGAAGGCGGCAGCACCATGAGGAAGTTCATCCGAAACGTCTATACCCTCGGGATCATCTTCGCGCTTATAGCAGGCCTGAATGCATATGTAGGCATGCTCCATGTCAACGCGCCTGTTCGGCGCGAGCTGGAGCGCAAAATGGGAGCTGAACTGGATTTTCTCATAGAGGACCTTTGGTCCACGTTTACGAGTTTAGAAAAGACTCTCGAGGTAGCCGGATACTATGTTGGCATGGAATCTGATCAAGAAAAGATCACTAGGTTCCTCGAAGACCTGGAACAACAGAACCCCTCGTACATGACCATTTATCGAGGGACTCCCGATGATGGGATCTTGGCCCGCTGGTATACCAAGGCCGTTGGCGATGGCGGAGTGACCTATACAACAAACTATGCGGATGCTCGGATCATTACGGTGTCCAAGCCCGTATTCGGACCACAGGAATCGCTCCTTGCGGTAGTGGCCATTGACTTGTCCCTCGCGGATATGTTTGGCTCCCCAGATCGAGGATTCTTTTTCTTAGCCGATGATTCAACGATCTTGGCGAGCTACGGACATGCTCGGCTTGATTCTTCGCTCTTTGCGGAACCAGAAGGAATGATGGAGTTTACCCTTGACAATACGCCAGGTTACCTTCGGTGGAGTACAATTGGCGAATCGGGGCTTGTTGTAGCCATTTTCCAACAGAATAGAGACCTTGGTATCCGTCGTGAGCAAAACAGAACCGTTCTTGGTGTGGCCGTTTTGTCCCTGATCGTGGGTTCCGCAGCAGTGTTTTGGTTCTTGCGGCTGCATATCGTTTTGCCCATGCGTGAGTTAGGGCGTGACTTGATGTTAATCTCTCTGGATCGAGATTCTTCCTATCGTTTGCCGGTGGGTAAGGATAACTCTCTGGGAGTCTTCCGACAGGCCCTGAACGCCAGGCTCGACAAGGCCCGCGAACATTATGAGCATGTCAATCAGCAGAGAAAAGATCTCTCGGATGCTTATAACCAACTGATGGAACAAGAGCAGATGTTGCAGAACCAGTACGCACAGATTCTCGAAAACGAAGAAAAGATTCGCTTTATGGCCGAATATGACGCTTTGACCGGACTGCGAAACAGGCGTATGTTTCAGGAAGAACTGCAGGAGACTCTGGATCAAGGTCTATCAGGCGCAGTGTTTCTGATGGACATTGATGACTTCAAGAACATCAATGATACGCAGGGACATCGTTTTGGTGATCACATTCTGCAAGCGGTGGCTCAACTCTTGGAGCAAGAAGTTGCGCCGACGGCAACGGTGTATCGCTTTGGCGGAGATGAGTTCGTGGTTATTGTACGCCACGAGTTTGCCTCGGAGCGCGTGCAGGTCTATGTCGATCGAGTCTCCGAGAAGCTCGCGGCGATGACCCTGGAAGGTGGAAGAAGGAGTAACATTACCTGTAGTATTGGCGTTGTACGCTATCCGTCAGATGGTCGTACAACAGATGAACTAATGATTAAAGCTGACGTTGCTCTGCATCACGCCAAAAACACAGGGAAGAACCGGTACTGTTTCTTTGAGGACAGTATGGTGGAAGTGTTTAATGAACGTGTACAACTAGAAGGTCTTTTGGCAGACGCCGTCCGTAACGGTGATTTTTATCTGGTCTATCAACCGATTGTCAGTCTGCACACCGGAGAAGTCGTGAGTTTCGAAGCGCTCGTACGCCTGAAGAACCATCCTGCTCTACCGGGGGTATTTATGTCCATTGCTGAAGAATGCGACTTGAGTATTCCCATGGGATATTGGGTAATCCAAGAGGTCTTGGAGCAGCTTGCGAAGTGGCAGAGGGAGGGTAAAAAACCCAAGCCTGTGTCGGTGAACTTGTCTGCGAAACAGTTCTATGATGCCAACTTACTTGACTTTGTGGTGGAACAGTTAGAAAAAACTGGAGTGGATCCATTCTACTTTGAGTTGGAGTTTACGGAGGATGTACTTCTGGGGGACGCTGAGAAAGCTCTACAGATTATGGAACGCATGAGATCTTTGCGCATCGCCCTGTCTTTGGACAACTATGGGTCTGGGTATTCCTTTATCAGTTACATGACGCGGATGCCGGTTCGCTATCTTAAAGTGCATGGTACTCTAACCGAGAACACGACCGAGAATGCCGACGTCATGAGAGGATTAATATCGATTGCCCATGGTTTGAAAATGGAAGTGGTCGCGGAACAGGTAGAAACACTGGCAGAAGCCTGCGCACTTAAGGAACTCGGATGCGATTATGTGCAAGGGTACGTGTTTAGTAAACCTGTACCCCATGACCAGGCTGAGCTCTTGTTTGATTCGGATTACGGCGATGTATTAGTATGTGGTGGCATAGAAGAGGAGAGCTGAGGGTTTCAGCTCTCCTTTCATAAGCGCATGATCTAGAACCAGAAGTTCAGGTTGACTGTGGCACTTACTTCAACGTCTCCCGGGTTAATGGCGGTTCCTGCAGCTCCATCGGCTCTTAGGGCCATAGTACTCATCATGGGTGCGTAGGAACTGTAGCTTTCACTCATGGTGGAGAGTCCGCCAAGGGCTATCCCAGCACTGCCAGCCATGACTCTGGCCTTCGTCATTGCTTGCTCCACGGCACTCTGTAGTGCCTGCAACTGCATCTCTTGCTTATCCTCGATGTCAAAACGGACACCTTGGACCTGGTTCGCACCGGCCTTTACAGCGGCATCAATGATCTGGCCTACTCCATCCAAATCTTTCGTTGCAATGTTGAGGCGATTTTGCACATGGTATGTTGTCGTGGTCACTTCATCGGCTGTTCCGCGATGGAGTACTTGTGTGGAACTGTAGACATTGTAGCCAGTGGTGGTCAGTTCTTTGTCGGTAAGGCCCAACGCTTTAAGCGCTGCTAGCACTTTGGCCATGCGGTTGGCGTTGTCTTGAGCGGCCACTTCAGCAGAGGCATCTTTTGTTTCCACACCGAGGGTAATGTAAGCAACGTCGGGAGTCCCTGTTACAATGGCACTCCCAGAAACCTGGACACTGCCTCGTTCTACTGTACTTGCCTGAACGAGAACTCCTGAGCACAGGCCTAAGATAAGCACGGTTACGATTCCTACCTTGAAGTATGATCTAAGCACTTTTCATCTTCCTTTCATCCAATGGTTGTTGGTACTTTCACTTTATATATCCTTCGAGGGAACCAAAAGTTTATTGATCAGGCAAAAAAATTCTGGATTCCTTGTAGTCCGCGGGAATTATTGATTGTAACTAGTTATCCATCTTGGTAAGATAGGAAGGGGGTGTGAGCATGTCCGTAGAGCGACGTAAGAACTTCCTTATCAACGCCGCATATGTTGCGGTCCTTTTAGCCATCTTTTATGTGGTGGTCAAATATCTACTTGGTCTGGTAGCCCCGTTTCTTGTTGGGTTCTTGGTAGCCGCTGCGCTTCAGCGCAGTATCCGGTTCCTGCATAGGGGGTTGCGGTTTCCTAGAAAGTTGGCCGCGCTCTTGTGCGTCATTTTATTCTATGCAATCATAGGTGTACTCTTGTTTTGGCTTGGAGTTTCCATCTTCGCCTGGTTGCAGGACTTTGTGTTGAGACTTCCTACCGTTTATACAACGGAGGTTGAGCCAATGATCAAGGAGACATTCACCTCCATCGAGACACTCATGGCGCGTTTCGATCTCAGTCTTGTGCAACTTCTTGAGGATTTTCATGTTTCTGTGTCTCAATCTCTTGGTAAGGTTGTTTCTGATATTTCTTCCATCGCTATCTCGGGCATTACTTCCACAGTATCTTGGGTTCCTAGATTATTCTTTGGCATTGTGCTGTCGATCATCTCTTCGGTCTTTATCGCTTTGGATTACGGCACAATCATGGAGTTTTTGTCTAACCTGGTACCTGCAAGAAGGCGGGAACTGGTGGAAGAAGTCAAAGTCTTGCTGGGGCACATAGGGGTAAAATACTTCAAGGCTTACGCTTTGCTGATGCTCATTACCTTTACTGAGCTGGCCATTGGACTCTCGATACTTAGAGTTGAGGGAGCGATCGCCATTGCAGCCCTCACGGCCATCGTGGACATCTTGCCTGTTCTTGGTACCGGTGGCGTGGTCATACCTTGGGGATTGTTTAACCTTATCAAGGGGAACTTGTCGCTGGGACTAGGTCTCCTGGCGTTGTACGTCATCATTACAGTCGTTCGCCAAGCTCTGGAACCCAAGGTTGTGGGCCAGCAAATCGGACTTCACCCTGTTGTGGTGTTGTTGTGCATGTATGTAGGGTTGAAGCTCTTTGGCGTTCTTGGTCTCTTTATTCTTCCCTTTACCATTTTGGTGGTAAAGTATCTCTACGATCATGGGAAGTTTCAGCTGAATTCGTAGGAAAGTTCGGAGCAAAGTCGATTGGTCAACTCGGATCGGTCGGCTTTTTTATTGCCAGAGAAGCTGTTTGTGGAGGTTACTGCATGTGGGGAGATAAGCGATATCACACCCTTGATTGGGAACTGAAAAAGACCTTTGGAGAGAAAGTCATCAAGCTATCCCTCGATGGGGGTTTCACTTGCCCGAACCGAGACGGTACTTTAGGTACCAGTGGCTGCATCTTCTGTGGTGAGCAGGGTTCAGGGGATTTTGCTGGTTCTCCCGCTTTGCCCATACGAGAGCAAATTTGTCAGCAAAAGGAGTTCATGTCGGCCAAGTGGCCAAAAGGGAAGTACCTGGCCTACTTTCAGAACTTTACGAATACCTATGCACCGATAGAGTATCTTGATACCCTTTATAGTGAAGCCCTTGCGGAGGAGGACATTGTCGGGCTCGCTATCGCTACACGACCAGACTGTCTTCCAGACGACGTCATAGATCTCTTGGAAATGTATGCTCAAAGGACGTATTTATGGATAGAACTCGGACTCCAGACCATCAACCCTGTGTCCGCCAAGTTCATTCGACGCGGTTTTGATCTAGAATGCTTCGAGCGTGCAGTGGGAAAACTCATCTCTCGGGGTATACGCGTAGTTGCGCACTTGATCATCGGACTTCCCGGTGAGTCGCGCAGCGACTATCTTGACGCGGTGCGCTATGTGGCAAGACTAGGGGTGTGGGGAGTGAAGCTTCATCTGCTCCATATTCAAAGAGATACGGACCTGTACCATGTTTACAAAGAACGCCCTTTTCGTCTCTTGGACCGTGATGAGTACGTATCTATAGTCTGCGATGCTTTAGAGCTTTTGCCTCCAGAGGTGGTGATCCACCGTCTGACAGGGGATGGAAACAAGAAGCTGTTGGAGGCTCCCACGTGGAGTCGTGACAAGTTGAGAGTGTTATCGGCGGTTGATGGCGAACTTCGCCTGCGGGGCAGCCTGCAAGGACAAAAATCTCCCAGCACGTAGGCTTTCGCCTTGCGGGCTGGGAGATAAAGAACAAGCGAAGGTAACTAGGAGAGGATTTGGTTTACAGTCTTTGTAATAGAGTCCTCTGTAATGGCGTCTTCGACCAGGGTTGCTACCACTTCTCCCTTGTGGAAGAACACAATAGTTGGGTTCTGGGTGACACCATAACGTTTGGCTACTCTTTGATTGCGATAGGTATCCATCTTCACTGCTTTTACCTGATCAGCGAATCGATCGAGGGTTGTTTCGATCATGGGGGACATCTCTACAGCCTTCTCCACCATGGGCGACCAGAAAGTGACGGCTACTGGTAATTCCTCGTCGAGAACAGAATTCTTGAATCCTTCTTCTTCGACCATGTACTTCTCTGCTGCAAAAGCAGCGATCGCTCCATCACTTGCAGCTGTAACTACTTGGCGTAGATACTTGACTCTGGCATCGCCTACACCGTAGACACCGTCAATGTTGGTTTCCATTTGCTCGTTAGTGATGATGTAGCCGCGGCTGTCAAGTTCAAGACCAGAATCCTTCAGGAATCCCGTTTGGGGAACAGTGCCCACATAGATAAAGACACCATCGATAGGCATTTCGGTGAGTTCGTTGGTCTTGATATTCTTAATCACTACGCCGTTGACGAGTGCATCACCCTTGATTTCAGCCAGAGTGGAGTTCCAGATCCACTTGATCTTCGGGTTCTTAAAGGCCCGCTCTTGGAGCATGGGGGCTGCATCAAGTATGCCTTCATCGTGAATGACGACGAGGGTCACACTGTTGGCAAATTTCGTGAGATAGCCAGCCTCTTCGACTGCGGCGTCGCCATTGCCAAGGACGATAACATCAAGGTCCTCGTAGAAGTCAGCGTCGCAGGTGGCGCAGTAGGAAACACCCTTGCCGGTAAAGGCTGCTTCGCCAGGAATATTCAGCTTGCGAGGGACAGCTCCTGGAGAGAGGATAATTGTCTTACCCTGGTATG
>DUQE01000193.1 GCA_012837925.1 Bacillota bacterium | reverse complement strand
TTAGAATTGTGCTGTTTGTTGCAACAGCTGTGCCTTCGCCAGCCCATTTGTCGTTAGCATAGGTTACGCTAGCGTTGAGGTTAAGCTCTTCTGTTACATCGCTATTTGCGCTCAAACCAAGACCAAGACCGAGGTCTTTCGCAAGGTTGGCGCCAACAGCGGCTTGGAGTCTAACATCAATGTCACCGGCAGGAACATCATAACCAGCCTGAGCCACGATGGTGTTGGATGCTTCTGCTTCATCAGTCCAGTTCTTACGAGCAAAAGCTAGACCGAGGTCAAATCCTCCAACGTTACCATTAACAAAAGCACGAATGTTGTCTTCTGGTGCAAAATCAAAGGTCACGTCTGCATAATCCATCACGTGAACGATCAAACGTGCACGGTTAGCTGCAGCTTCTTCACCGGCAAGAATCATGTTGAAATACGTAGCTTTGTTGCTGAGCTTTTGCCCGTTACCCCAAGCATAACCTGTGAACCACTCATCATACAAACCGAGTTTATACTTTCCTAAACTAAATGTCGTCTCGGCGAGTTTGAGAACAGCTGACAGATCCCAGTTGGTGACTTCTTCTTCGTCCACAGTCGATTTGTCACTGGCCTTAATGCCGATGGTGAACTCGGGATCGATCTCCAATTGGTAGCCTTCTTTGAAGACCTTGAAATTCTTTTGGCTTGCTGTGGCGGTAAACTCACCGCTGAAGTTTACAGCAGCCAATGCACTGCTGGCAAATGCCATGACCAGTACAAGGGTAAGCACTAGTACTTTTTTCATTATTTTTCCCCCTCAGTTTTTGGAAAATCTTTCTTAAAGCATCTACATTACCTTGGGATTACGGGGAAAAGTCTCCATGTTTCCTTTTGCCCTTATTTCCGTTGGCAATGTCTTTATCTTCTGCTTGGCTACTGGACACTGAGTAGGCACCTCCTTTCCTTCCAGCACCTTCGAGAAGTATAAAGCAGAATTCTATACCATTATTTGACGTCAAACACGTAAATCCTCCCATTGGCAAAAGTTTTTTCCTGCTACCCCCATAAATTCCAAAATTGGTTACTTGTTCTATGTCTATGCAGCGATCCCTGCAACTTGTCACCAAGGCGCGAAAAATGGCTCCCTGAAAGCAAGGAGCCATTTCTTCTATACTTCATTCAATTGTGCTTAGGCTTAGAACTCAACCTTCATGCCAGCGTTGAATGTGGTGCCTTCAAAACGAGCATGTTCGATACCGAGGTTTACGCCGTTTGGTGCGGCAAACTCAGCACCTACTTTGTAGCCTACGGAGTCAAGGTTCAGCTCAGAAGCAGATACTTCAGCGCTGAGTTCAAGTCCGTCGATAGCTGGTACAAGACCAAGAGTGGTGCTAGCGCCAACAGTGTGCACTAGGGTTCTGGTTTCTCCACCAGTCCACTTGCCTTCGTACTCAGTGCCAGCACCGATACGTGCTTCAGCAAACATTTGGTCATAAGCAGCATTCATGCTGATACCCTGTTGCTCGGTCTCAAAGCCTACGAACAGACCAGAGTCCTTAGCGCGTGCCAAGTGAACCCAATCATGTTCTGCATCTTCGTTTTTGGTCCTAGCAGCAATATAGCGTGGTTCAAAACCTTCGGTGATGTGTTTGTAACCAGCCACTACATTTGTACCTTCAACCAACTCGTAATCCGCTTGCACTGTCCAGAGATTGTCCATCTTCAGGTCGAAACCTTCAACATGGTCAACAGCCAGGTTTCCAGCAACGATCAGACCTTCGATAGGTGCTGCTGCTGCATCAACTTGTACACGAGTGATCTCGTTGTCGTGGATGATAGAAGCTCCAAGGTTCACGTCTTCCAGCAAGTACAGGTCAGAGCGAAGACCCAAGACATGTCCTTGTGGACCTTCAAGAGCGTAGAAACCACCAAGTCCAACCACGTCTAGATCTACACCACTGATGCTGATACCGCTGCGGTCTTTCAAACTCGCATATGGACTATAGCCAATGTCTAGAGTACCAAAACGAGTTGTTGCCTCTGGGCCACCATACCAGTAAGGTCCATCAGCTTCGATGAACGCTTGTTTCAAGATAATATCACTGAGGGTGATATTGGTAGGCACTAGATCCTTTTCTTCTCTTTCCAAACCAAACTCTAGGCCAGCGCGTACCTTATCTTCTGCTGCGCTGATACCTAGATTGAGAGATAGCTCCGAACCAGGAACTACTTCCAAGTTTTCACCATTCTTGTTTACGACAATTTCGGTCTCAATGGCACCGCTGAAGTCTAGACCTGCAGCCGATACTGGGGCTACAGCAACTAGGGCGATTACCAAGGACAAAACGATTATTTTTCGCATGTTATTATCCCCTTTTTGTGTGTTGTTTCTTCTAGCGAAGTCGCTCCGTGCTGCATTTGGAGAGTGTGTTCAGGGGAGTCTCCATGTTTCCTCTCCTTCTTTCTCTCCGTACAAGTGTGAAATGACTACGCTCATTTGACCTCCGTAGCTCGAGGGGTACACCTCCTTCATTGAGAGATTAACCGAGATCAAATCCTGTGCGATCACGATCAAACTAACATAAGTTAGCGAAGTCGCTGAGAATCTCCATCTCGTTCGTGATCGTACGCCATTACATTTCGCCCTTGGTTTTGCTATTCCTCCTGCTAGAAGCCATGTAGTTCCTTCCAAGCACTCCAACAATCTCCATAATCGATCAAAAAAAGTGGGCACCTTGCGGTACCCACTCCAATGCTTCTTGTCTTACCGAATGACCTCTTCGGTATCCTTGTCAAAGAGATGAATCTTGCCCATGTTAAAGCCAACTTTGAGTACACTACCGTCTTTCGCGGTGGTGGTAGCATCCAAGCGAGCAATAAAGGTGTTCTCGCCGGAGGAGAAGTAGGCATTAACTTCTGCACCCATGGGCTCTGTTACGTCAACCGCGGCTTCCATGAGGGAGAACCTGGGGTCATCACCAACAATGGAGGCGTCTTCAATGTCTTCTGGGCGAATGCCAAGAATGACTTGTTTGTTGACATAGTTGCCAATGTTCTTGATGGAAGCGGCCTTCTCGGCGGGGATATCCATCTTGAATGTCTGTGCGTCGATGGAGTAAACCTCGCCTTCCTTCTTCAGCACTACATCTAAGAAGTTCATGGCGGGACTGCCGATAAATCCTGCTACAAAGACGTTGTTGGGATGATTGTAAATATCAAGTGGTGCACCAACCTGATAGATGTGACCATCCTTCATAACAACAATACGGTCGCCCATGGTCATAGCTTCAGTTTGGTCATGGGTTACATAAATGATGGTGGTTTGCAGACGGTTATGTAGCTTGCTGAGTTCAGCTCTCATCTGCACCCTTAACTTAGCGTCCAAGTTCGACAGAGGTTCGTCCATGAGGAATACTTTTGGTTCGCGAACAATGGCGCGACCTACAGCTACACGTTGGCGCTGTCCACCGGATAGAGCTTTGGGTTTGCGATCTAAGAGGTTCTCAATACCCAAAAGTTTCGCTGCATCTTTTACTCTCTTGTCAATCTGGTCTTTCGGGAACTTACGGAGTTTCAAGCCAAAAGCCATGTTGTTGTACACATCCATGTGTGGGTACAATGCATAGTTTTGGAAAACCATGGCGATATCTCTGTCTTTTGGAGGAACATCGTTTACAACACGATCTCCAATGGAAATCTGTCCCGATGTAATCTCCTCAAGACCTGCTACCATTCTAAGTGTGGTGGATTTTCCGCACCCAGATGGTCCTACCAATACGATAAACTCTTTGTCTTGAATGTCCAAACTAATGTTGTCTACAGCCGTCACATTACCAAAGCGTTTGGTAACGTCCTTCAAAAGAACTTGTGCCACTAAAAATCTCCTCTCCTCTATAAATAGGATATTTCAAATATGTTCGGGCATCCGCAAATGAGTGGTTCTACCCAGAACATATTAAATTACAATAACATAATATCACAGAATATTAGCTTTGGCAAAACAAACTCGCCGTCTTTCTTGAGAAAAGTCTGAACAAGCTTGTCTCACCTCAACGAAAATCCCAGTTTATCTCGATTGTAGGGCGAATTCATGAATGGCTTGCGCCACCCCATGATCATAATGCGTTGCGACAACATGATCGGCCACGGCCTGGATCTCCAGAGATGCATTCGCTACCGCCACCCCCACTCCGGCAGCCTCCAGCATTGTCAGGTCGTTCTGACTGTCTCCTACAGCCATGACCTCATCTGGTTTAATGCCTAAGGCTTGCGCCAGCCAACAGAGCGCCGCACCTTTGTGCGCTTGTCTGTTCGTTATCTCGATGAAGCGGGGCCTCGAACGGACGAGTTGCACATCGTCACCAACAAGCGGGCGCAACTCCTCCATTCTCTCTGGCGTCTGCGAGGGTTCGCTGATCACCATCAACTTCGAGAGACGCTTACCGCCATCCTGAATGAACTGCACCAGATCGCCCACCTCGGTCACGTCGCACCTGACTCTTGTCGCGTAATCTCTGACTTCTTGATTCAACTTCGCCACATAGAGTTCGTCGTCAAAGTAAGCGTTTATTGTCCAGCCTCGACTCTGTCCATGGTCCACAACCAGGCTGGAAACGTCCGGAGACAAGGGCTGCTCGTACAACGTCTCACCAGACAAACGCCGAATCAGAGCCCCGTTGTAGCAAATGATGGGTTGATCTTCAGGCAAACCGAGCTCCCTGGCAAAGGGCAGGGTTGATTGGAACATGCGACCCGTAGAGATTGTAAAGATGAGGCCCTTCCTCAAAGCCTCAGCTATGGCTTGCTTATTTTCCGCACTCAAGCGCGAGTCTTTGTTCAACAGGGTATCGTCTAAGTCTGATGCAACTAACTTAATCATCCTAAACCTCATTTCTGTATAGAAAAAGAGATGGCGAACCATCCCCATCTCTCGTTCCTACTTCTCCATGTTTTTAACCACTCCTGCCACCTTGGTCAGCTCGGCCGAGAATCTCTAGTCGATACCGCGATGGATCCTGATGTGGACCTAGCCTCCAAATCCAGTTTGTCTTTCTTACCTGCAAAATCCACCGAATGGGCCACAAATACCGAACCTCCACCTTGCCGTTCCTGTCTGGCAATCTCCAGTGTATCGACATCTTGGGAAATTCGTCCTACCGAAGTCTGCAAATCCAAGGCCAGACCTAACCCTTCCTGATGAGGTACGCTCACCTTAATACTTCCATTGGTCGTTCGCAGATTATAACGCGTGACCCCCTTGACGTCCGAGATTCGGACATTCACGGATCCATTGGTTGTGAGGAGTTCTACATCCGCTGCAACCACGGATACTTTGTATGATCCATTACCGAGGGAATGCCGGACCAGGTTCGCTTCTACATCTTTCATCTCACAGGATCCGTTGCCCCCTTCGCCTCGAATGGTATGGGCCGAAATCGAATGAAGATGCGTTGATCCGTTTACGGTATCCAATTTCAGGTTCGTTCCCTTAAGGTCTTGTATCCTCAAAGAGCCGTTTTGAGACTGGAGCTTCACCTCATACATCCGCTCTTGAGGAACCATTAGGCGGAGAGACAGACTCGTGTCGCTCAGAATCGGAACGGTCAGTCGGAAGTCTGTCCTCTCTGCGCCATCTTCCCACCCAATATCATGGATCTGCGTACTAAGATGTTCTCGATCGCCACCCCGCATCCTCTGTGTCACGGTAAGCTGATAGCCCTCTTCAGACCATCCTTGCACCTTGATGGGCCCATTTGCATTGTTGATCGCAACGGGAATGACCTCACCAGGTCCTACACTGCCTTTAATGACGCTGGTAAACTCTTGTTCTTCTTCATACCCAAAGAAGGGAAAGCGTGCTAGGATTTTGGGGAGTCGGCCAAGTTTGTCGCCGACACTGGCCTCTAAAGAGCGCGAAAAACGCTCGGTAGCTATCTCCACCTTGGAGGCAAACTCCTCGCCCATTTTCTCGAGACGAACCCAAGGGTCCTCCTGGTTTTCTGCCTCTACTTCAGGAGACTTGGCACTCTCTCCGAGTGCCTTGAGTAGAGCCTCTGCTTCCTCTGCCGTTATCTTCCCTTCTTCCAGCATGCGCAGGATCATACGTCGTTCTTCATGCATAAGGATAACCCCCCTTGCTCTTTCCTATTGCTTGGATTGACGAAAAATGCCATGTACGTGCATAGCCTTTCCAGAGAGGCCCCATTTATCCAACAAAAAAGCTCTGGCGCGGGCCAGAGCTTGCGGAGTTTACTAGAACCTGAATGTCACACCACCGCCCACCAGAGTATCGCTTGTTCCCCCGGTACCGGATGTACGGAAGTGCTTGATGGTACCTTGTACGCCTACTCCATCCATCACTTCATAGGATGCAGTGAACCTGGCAGTAATAAGGTGACCCGTTGACGTCTCGGTGTCCTTTTGCTTGAACTTTGGAGCATAACTCACATCACTTAGGATCGATAACTGCGGCATGGGAAGAAACTTGAAACCAAACTTGCCATAAATGCCCCGACTGGTGACATCCTCCGACTCGGTCACCTTTGTCGTTAAGCTGGCAAAACCTCCGCCGACAAAGACCTGTAAGTCGGCATCGTTAACTGGACGATACAGTCCACCGACATTGAACAGGTTGTTCCGAGTGCTGATTTCCGTCTCGTCGTCGCCTGCGGTCTTTGTAGCGTTCGTGCTTAGAAAAGAACCGTCAACAAAGATGTGATCCATGACTTCAACCATGGCATGGGCCGTAAATCCACGGCTCTTTGAACTGCCGATCCCAAAAAGGTAGCTGGCGTCACCCTCAAAGGATACGGCGTGGGCGACTAAGCCGGTGGAGACGAAAAGCACAACCAGAACGACTAGAAAACAGATTGATTTCTTCACGATTCCTACCTCCGAAATTGGTTTGCTATGTAGTTCTCGAAAGAACAGCCAAAACCTTCCTGCGTTAGCAGGTTTTAGGTCCTTGGATCTCGAATTAAAGTCGTGTTGAAGAGCTACTAAGGAGGGAAATCGATATGCGTAGACGTTTGTTGTTGAGTGCTCTGCCTTTGCTCCTGTGTTTGTTGCTAGTCTTACCCCAGGCGGTGTCTGCTGAAGTGCTTGCAGGGGTGCACCTCGGTTATGGGAGAACCAACTATTCGCAAGTCCTTGGTCACAAAGATCTGTCGAACAGTGAATGGTCGGCCGGCATTTGGGCCAACTATCACCACGAAGAGCTTCTCTTTACGGCACTCTATCACGGAAGCCTTGGGCTACAGGATTTCGATGCGAACCGTCATCTGGCCCATGTGGGTGCCAATTACCGCTTCCTCGTGGAGGACATCCTCCAGGTCTATGGCGGTTTGGGTTACCACCTGGTCTCTACTCGCTTTGAAACGCCAGAAATAGACAGCGGAGAACGCCATGTTCTAACGGGTCATGGCTTTACCGGTCAAGTGGTTGTAGATATTGCTCTCAGCGAAGAGTTCAAGACCAGTGCTACAGTTGTAGCTAATCCCTGGGCGAAATGGTCCCACCAGGCCGACAAGGTCACAGACGCAAATATCGACTCCGCTCCCGCCTTCGTCTACAAGATTGAGCTAAACTATGACGTCTCTGAGGACTTTGGGGCACACCTAAGTCTCTTGGGAAACACCTATAAAGTGCCTGCCTTCACCCGCAGCAGCGGTTCAATCGGCGAAACCAAGAGCTCCTCAGTCAGCATTAACCTAGGCGTAACTCGTAAGTTCTAGTAAAAAAACCCTCACGTTGCCCGCGTGAGGGTTTTTAACTACGTAGAGGGACCTCCAAAGGCAAGCTCATCTGTTTTGGTCCCTTGTCTTCGAACTGGCGGAGATAGGCAAAACATTCATGGGCATTATCCATGATGCTGTGACGGTGACACACATCTCGAAAAATGCGCATAAGTTTCTCATGCTTCGGGCTAACAACATTGTAGCGGGTTCCATATCGCCCCAGGTACCGCTCCTTCATTCCAGGGAAATGCTCGTCCAACTTCTGGTAGAAGTACTCCCGATTCCCTTCCCGAAGAGTCATCCCCATATCAAAACAGATGATGCCTCTTACCTCAGCCTCGATACAATAGTCCAATAGGCCGTGCAAGTTCTCTTCGGTATCATTAATGAAAGGAAGAATGGGACACAGCCAAACGATGGTGGGAATACCATGATCACGCAGCACCTTCAAGACTTCAAAACGCTCCCGGGTAGAACTTACGTTAGGTTCAACGATCCTGCACAAGTCTTCATCAAAGGTGGTCAATGTGATTTGTACTACGCACTTCGCCTGATCATGAATGGATTGAAGAAGGTCTATGTCTCGGAGAATGCGGGCGGATTTTGTTTGAATGGCTAGGCCGAATCCATAATCTCTGATGATCCTTAGACACGTTCTTGTCATCTGGAGTTCTTCCTCTAGGTGAATGTAAGGATCACTCATGGCTCCAGTACCAATCATGCACTTGTTCCGTTTTCTCCTCAGTGCCTGTTCTAAGAGTTCTGGAGCATTCACCTTGACTTCCACATCCTCAAAGTCATGGTTCATCTGGTAGCACGTACTGCGAGAGTCGCAGTAGATGCAGCCATGGGTGCAACCGCGATAAAGGTTCATGCCATTTTGGGCAGATAGGATGCCCTTCGCCTGTACTTCGTGTATGACTCTCGCCCCCCATCCAAGTAAATGACTCAAAAAGAGCTAGTCGGCCCTAGCTCTTTTGCATATACTGATAGATTTCGGCCGCAAGTTTCTCGCTAATGCCAGGAGCCTCAGCCAGTTCTTCAAGAGTGGCTGAGCGAATATTCTTGATGCTGCCAAAATGCTTGATGAGGTCCCTCTTACGCTTAGGACCGATACCGGGAATTTCATCCAAGATCGAACCTCGCGTCGCCTTCCCCCGCAAATTGCGATGATAGGTCAGCGCAAAGCGGTGGGCTTCATCGCGGATCTTGCGAAGCAAGAGCAAGCCGGGAGAGTCAATCGGTAAAATCACTGGCTGAGACTGTCCCTCTAGGTAGATCTCTTCTCGCTTTTCGGCCAAGGACAAGAAGGGTACAATCAGTCCAAGTTCATCGCGCACTTCCAGAGCCATACCAAGTTGACCCTTACCCCCGTCAATCAACACCAGATCGGGAAACGTGGAAAACTTCTGCTCCGCAGACTGGTCGCTTTGCTCCTCCAATCCCCTCTTAAACCGGCGATACACTGCCTCCCTCATGGACGCATAGTCATTAGGTGCTCCTTCCACACCACGAATGCGAAAACGGCGATAGTCCGTACTCTTGAAATCGCCAGCTTCCCACACCACGAGAGAGGCCACCACATTGGTTCCCTGCAGATTCGAGATATCAAAGGCTTCAATGCGCTCTGGCGGTTCGGGAAGCCCCGTCA
>DUQE01000192.1 GCA_012837925.1 Bacillota bacterium | reverse complement strand
TTTTCACTACATAATGTTCGTTCGAATCCCGTGGGGAGTAAATCATGTCCTCCAAGTAATTAGCATCGACTAATACTTGAAGCTGGTCGTCTCCAATTTCTATGTCCTTCTCCGCCATCAAGTACATCTGTGCTGCACTTTTGATCAGCCTCACATTGGCTTCGTCAACGCCTTCTCGTGCTCTCTCCTGAATTTGGCCATACTGCTGAATACCGATACCAGCGAGAATTCCTAGGATAACGACAACAATCATGAGTTCTACAAGGGTGAAACCCTCTTGGCTCTTAAGCATCTTTCGAATCTTCTTCAACATGTTTCTTCCTCCTTAAATTCACGTTTTACTTTGGATTAAAACACATACTGCAAGCGCAAACCGAATCGTGGCTGAACTGGTTTGTCCTTTTCTATAGCCCACATGACATGTGGTTCTAATCGGAACGCTTCCCACTGTAAAGGTACACCAAAGGCAATCTGTGGAATCCACCTTTGATCACTTAACAGATCAACCTGCACCCGCCCCGATAAGAACGCTATAGAATACTGCAGATAGCCTGTTACACCAAACTTTTCTCTGCTGTAAACGGCTCCAAGTCCCCCCTCAATGTTTCGAGACCCCGCACTCACCCCCCCTGCGAATCGTTCCTTGCCTATGTCAACCCAGCAACCCTGGTCATATTCCTTGTCTTCTTTTTGCTCGGTCACTGGGCTTGGGTAAAAAAATCCTGGTGTACCACACCCTGGTTATCATCCACAATGCGTGGTATCAAGAAGATGGTCATCTCGGTCTGTAACTTCGTTGACTCCTTCCATTGGAAGAGCTTTCCTAAGACAGGCAACTGCGACAAGAAGGGAATCCGACGAATGGACTCGTTTTCTTGTTCCTGAATCAGTCCACCGAGAACGAAGGGTTGTCCATTCTTGACGCGAACCGTGGTCTCTGCTTCTCGGGTCCGAATCTGCGGATAATCCGTATCAGGACGCCAGATAAAGGTGCTGACCTCTGGCTCTACGAGAATGGTTATGTACTCGTCCTCCGAGATCCGTGGTGTGACTCTAAGATTGATACCCGACTCCAAAAACTCCAGCGTTCGAGTGTTATCCGGTCCATCAATGACCACCGGAACCCGATCACCCACGAAAATGCTGGCAGGCTGTCCACTGAGCGTAGTGATCTCTGGATTTGCCAAGAGTTTGGCATCTCCCTGGGTTTCGAGAGCACGCAAGGCCAGAACCAACTCCCAGGGTTCCCATTCCAGTTCAAAGAAGACAGGACGACTCTCCTCTGCAGCGAAGGTCACCGGACTTGACCAGTCAACACCCAGGTTTCGCAAGGCATCGGTGGAGATTTCCTGAACCCAAACCTCTAAGACAACTTGTGGGGCGGGCTTATCAAAATCGATTAAGAATCGATCTACGTCAGCCAGTTCTTGTTCCGTACCCCTGACAGTCAGACTCTTTGTTCCTTCATCCAACTGAATCTTCTGCGGATCAATGAGCAGCGAAAGGGCTGCCTGCGTAGCTCCTGGTTCCGCGTAATCTAGGCGATACACCTTCAGCCGCTCAGAACTCTGGTCAATGGTTCCCACAACCAGTGAATGCTCCGTTCTACTCACGGTAACCGGGACTAGTTGCTGAATTTGCTTGATCAGCTCATCAGGATTCTGGCTTCGGGTATCGATGTAAAGATGCATATTTTCAATAGATGGATCGGCTACGAGATTCAAGCCAAGCTCCTCACTTAAATCCTTAAAGATATCCAAAAGCGAGCGACCTTTCTGGTTGTTGGCTCGCACTTGTTGCGATCCTTCCAAGGCTTCCAGTAATGCCTCTGCGCGATCCAGAGTTGTCGTAGAACCCTGCAAGATCACAAGATTACCTTGTGGTTGGACATAGACATCCGAGCGTGGTATCACCAGTTGCAGTGCTTCTAAGGCCTCGGCGGCTGTAACGTTCTTCAGGCTCACATAGCGTACTTCCTTATCCTCCTGCAGACCAACCAAGAGTGTGTTGCCTTCTAAACGATACGAATATCCACTATGCTTGGATATGAGATCCAAGGCTTCTTTATACGTAACCCCCTGTAGGTGGAAGGTTCCCTGGCCTGTTACCGACGCATCAACCAAGACATTAAGGCCTTGGCTTTCACCTAGGATCTGAAAGATCTGGGCAAAATCTGCCTGGTTGAATGTCAAGTCTAACTCTCCGGCCCAGATTGCTCCGCTCAGGAGGAGTGTTATCAATGCAGTGCAGACAAGAACGCTTAGTCTTTTTCGGGTAGTCATGGCCCTACCTCCCTATCCTTACGTCGAACGTGCGATTGTCCTGCGTGAACTCCGCAGCACCGCTCGAAATCGAAGTAAGCGTCCAGCCTTCTAAAGTGTCACCTGGCTTCATGAGTGTTGTCTGTGCTCTATGTTCCACAAGAACCATCATTTGGTCCGCACTACTCAGGATTCCCTTCAGAGTGAACTTGGGAAGATCGTTACTCTGAACAAGCGCCTTCAGTTCGACCCACTCCTGATCCGTCGTCCACGCCGTGAGCTGCCTTGTGACTTCATCCCAGCTAAACTCGCGTTGGGGCAACCGTCCCCTTGCTAGTTCAAGCACAGCTGCACCGTCAGCATAGCGTACCGCCATGGTATGTTGAATCATTCCTTTTTCCGGTATGGGCGACGTTGCCACCGATGAAGGTACTGGCACTCCCGAAAGGGCTTGACGATCATACTGTTTCAGCGCCTTTTCTGCTACGGCCAGATCGCTTGTTAGGCCATACAGAACAACGAGATTGAGTTCTTCGTCCACATAACTCTTGACGCTGGGAGCAACAATGGAAACCAAATGGCTCGCCTGCTTCACATCCACATTCTCCACGGAGACAAAGGTAAAATCCTCTGTGCCAAACTCGCTCTTTAAGCGGGCTTCACTTGCTATAATTAAAGTGTTACCCATGAGTTTATAGCGAAAGCCGGTCGTGCGCGTAACCAAATCCAAAGCCTCTTCTACAGGTAGATCATTGAGTACAAAACTGACTTGCCCCGAAACCGACGGATCCACTAGAACATTGTATCCGCCAAGCTGCCCCAAGATTTGAAAAACATCAACTAAGGGTGCTTGCTTGAACTCCATGTTCACTCGTTCTTTGCCTAAGACCGGAGAAAAAGCACTGGTCAAGACAAGAACCATACATAATGCGAGTACAGATTTCCACTTTGAAACCATCCGATCAACCCCCTATAGTCAGTCTTATATCCACGCCGTCTACATCCAGCACAACAGCATTGGCCGTTATGTCCTTCACCACTGCTTCTCCAAGCCTATCCCCCACACGAAGCCAGTGCTGCTGCTTATCCTTGGAGACCAAAGCACTCCTTTGGCTCGCGGAGTTCACAATGCCCAGAACCTGAACATGCTTCCCTAGATACTGCGCTATGAGTTCAAAGGGAAGACCAAAGGCCTGGACCGGCACGTCCACTGCATCGCTTCCGGTGAGCGTCACTCCTTCGAATCTAGTCGACGTGTCATGATCAAGCATGAGTACCCGTAAATCAGCTTCCAACTCTAGTTGAAAGATATTTCCCCCCGCATAGCCCAGACCAACTTGGGTGAGCCTCAATGACGGTAGAGACGCTCGCACATCGGATAGGTACGATAATACCTTCTCATTGCCTTGCACCACCATAGTCAGAGGGATGATCCCCTTCGCGCTGCCCTTTTCCGCTTGCACCGGAACATGTTCCAAAGCGATGAGAGTTACGGCGTGTTGTTCTGCGAGCTGCCTCAGTCCGTCCAAAACCCCAGGTAAATCATATTGCGATGGAATGGTTACAGCCGCAATCTGCAAATCATCTTCAAGCTGTCTCTTTCGGGCTTCCAACTGAGGTATCTGCTCTACAACGCGCATCAGCATCTGTTCACTGGAGGCAAGCTGTTCCAGTTGACCTTCAAGGTCTCTGACTCTCGTTCGTGCCGGTAGGTACCAAAGAGCAAAGACGAGGGCTGCTGCCAGGTACAAAACCACAAATGGAAGCATCTTCCAGGATAGTCGTTCCCTAATCGAGCTCAGATTGGCCATGAGCCCTCACCCCCTCAACCTCGAGACGAAAGACGATGAAGTTTGTCCCCTCGATGAGCTGCGATTGACGCAGATGGACTTCTTCACTGCGCTCATTGAGATAATTCAGGTACCTTGATACACTTGTCATGTCCGTGGTGTAACCACCGAGCTCTATTTTGGAAACATCCCACCGTAGGCCTTCGATCCACAAATTCGGGAAGGAATGCTCAACCAAGGGAGCCAGCGCAAGAGCCGATTCATCCTCCTGGGTCAGAAGATCGCGATACACCGCTTCGCGAGCCTCTAGTACTGCGAGTTCTTGCCTGATCTGGCTCACCCTCGCAGCTTCGGCGTGAAGATGCTTCTCCCGTAAGGAGGCTGTGTGGATGCTCGTCGTCAACGTCTCCATTCTCAGAGACTCCTGCCAGGCTCCATAGAGAGCGGCCCCCAAGAGCAAGAGCCCAAGCAAGACAATGATGAATTCTGGGCGAACCGCTGATTGCTTAAGTGGTCGTTCCTCTTTCGGCAAGAGATTGATTTTCATCAGCTCAGCCCCCTTAACCCTAAAGCCAAGGACGAACCGAAGCAACTAAACCTACTCGGCGGAATCACCTCAAAGGTGAGACGCAAGTTGTCGATTTCCTTGAGCAAACGAACAGGCAAATCAACTTCCTTTTCCAGCATGGGACCAAGTCCCTTTAAGTCCGCTACATCACCCAATAAGATGAGTTCATCAAGCATACTCCTAAAGTTCGCCGCACGTTCTTGGGCGCGGACAAAGTCTAGGGTCTGTAAAACCAACCCTACAAACTGTTGCACCGCTGCTCGGAGCACACGTTTGTTGCCGCTGCCCTCCAGGAGTAGATAATCGAGGCTCTCTCTGGCCATCAAAGCTTGAGCCTCCTCAGGCGAACAGGCAAACGCTTCAGCTACACCTTGTCGAACAGAAATCGCTCCCATGGGGATGACTCTGAGTACCTTGAACACTCCACCTATCGTCACCTGCACTGTGGTCTGTTCCTCGCTGATCTCCACGTAGGCGCGGCGTCCCTCTCCTTCGATGAGTTCCCTCCATCCAAAGGCTGGTACATCAACCGCTTCTAAGACTAATCCTGCTGCTCGGACAGCCTCTATATAGGGGAGGACATTTTCCCGCGGACAGGCCACAACCACGACTTCAAGACCTTGATCATCCGTCAGGTTGATGAAGTAGTCGTAGTACACATCATCCAAAGAGTGAATAGGAAACGAAACCAACTCTGGGATCTCAAACTCCAGAGCTTTTTCCAACTCACGCTTTGACATCGCGGGAAACCGATGTGTCTTCACAGTCACCCACGAACTTCTCAAACCCAAGACTGCGGAACCACCGGCAATGGCCTGTTCCTTGAGAAGTCTCTCCAATCCCTTATGTAGATCACGAACATTTGCCACTTTACCGTCTACAACAGTCCCCGCAGGAAGACCACTTCTCCCCATCTTTGTGACCATGTTGATGCGTCCCTTGCGGGTTACTTCTGTTGCCTTAATCCCCGAAAAGTCGATATCAATCCCTACGACTTTCTTGGCCACCCCAATCACCCCCTAAATTGCCGTCACCATTTGCATCATAGGCAAGTAAACAGAAACAAGAATGAAGAGCACTACAACGGCTAAGACCACCATCACAGCAGGTTCTAAGAGCTTGGTGAAGCTCGCCACCGCAAAGTTGACTTCCCGGTCATAGTAATCGGCCAACTGTACGAGAACAGTCTCTAAGTTACCCGTTTCTTCTCCGACGGCTACCATCTGCACTAACATCTTGGGAAACACTTTATGCTCTGTCAAAGGAGCGCTAATGCCCTGCCCCCGTTCGACACCAAGTGATGCTGCGCTTACGGCTTTTTTGATCACCACATTGTCCATCAACCGTTCTAAGATCTGCAGCGTGGGAATCATGGCGATACCACTACTCAAGAGCAGACTGAGCGTACGGCAGAAACGGGAGAAAATGACCATTTTCTGCATTTCGCCCACAACGGGTAGCGCCAGTTTTAGTGAATCCTTCACCTTGCGTCCTTGTCTCGTCGTTCCGTAATAACGAAGACCTAAGGAGATGGCAACGATCAGGCCGAGAACGATGTACCAGTGCGTGATGATCCAGTCTCGTCCGTTTAGAACCGCCATCGTAATCGCGGGAATCTCCACACCAAAACCGGCAAAATTGCTAACCAGCATGGGCAGGACCACAAAGAGAAGAACGAGGACCATGATAAACGAGACCGAAGCGATAATCACCGGATACATTAAGGCTTCGGAGATTTTCTTCCTCAGTTCATCTTCGCGCTCATAATAGATGGCCAGCCTGTCAAAGATCTCCGGCAAAGAACCGGTGACTTCCCCGGCCTCGACCAAGTGCACAAATACATGGGGGAAAACCTTGCTGTGTTTCTCGAGAGCCTTCGTAAAGCCCGTGCCACTCGCTACATCGAGCCTAATCGTCTGCAAGACCCGTGCGAAGGCTGGATCCACAGCTTGTTCCTCCAGGAGCTCTAACGACTTGACCAAGGTAAGTCCGGTGCTCAGCATTATTGCGAATTGCCTGCAGAAAAGCGCTAGGTGTTTAGCCTTCACGGTCAGCTGTCGCTGAAACACCTGGATTGGCTCCTTCGCTTCTCGCAACGAAGTGACAATGTAACCTTCCTGGCGAAGCTCCGTGGTGGCGGCCACTTCACTTTCAGCATGGATGATTCCATCTACAGCTTGTCCACTTCGGGTTCGAGCCTTGTAGGAAAACCGTTTCATAAAGCACCTCCCTACCTGGTGAGATCATAATCCTTGCGATATAAAACGGCCTCATCCACTAAACCTTTACGGACAAGTTCTTCTAAGGAACTGTTCATGGACTGCATCCCAAAACGAGCACCCGTTTCAATCATGGATGGGATCTGATGGGTCTTTTCCTCGCGAATCATATTGCGAATTGCCGCGGTACCCAGCATAACCTCCACCGCAGGATACATCCCGTTACCATCCTTCGCGGGAAAGAGTTGTTGCGACACAACAGCTTCTAAGACGGTGCTCAGCTGTATCCGAATCTGTTGTTGACTTTCGGGGGGAAATACATCGATTACGCGGTCAATGGTCTTGGCTGCCCCCTTCGTATGTAGGGTCGAAAGCACCAAGTGTCCTGTCTCGGCCGCAGTAAGGGCAATGGAAATGGTCTCTAAGTCGCGCATCTCACCCACTAAGATGACATCGGGGTCGGATCGCAACGCGGAACGAAGTCCAATCGCAAAGGATTTCGTGTCGATTCCCACCTCGCGCTGGTTTACCACGCACTGATGGTGCTGATGCAAAAACTCAATGGGATCTTCCAGAGTAATGATCACACCCTTGCGTTCCCGGTTAATGATATCGATCATCGAGGCAAGTGTCGTTGATTTTCCGCTACCCGTAGGACCCGTAACCAGCACCAAACCATCTCGCAGATGCGCCAGATCATAGAGCGTCTCTGGCAAGCCCAACTCTTCTAAGGAGCGAATAACGGGACTAATGACCCGCATGGCTAGGGTGAGCGAACCCCTTTGACGCGACAGATTGCAGCGAAAGCGACCAATTCCCTTCAAACCATAGGAAAAGTCAATTTCACCGTTACGATCTAACTCTTCACGCTGGGAGTCTGTGATGATGGGCTGTACGATCTGTTCGATCTGGCCAGGTGTCAGTCGCTCGTAGCCTTCAATGTGCCGGATGCTACCAAAGACCCGGATGACGGGAGGAACACCGGCGGACAAATGAAGGTCTGAAGCTTTGTTCTCAATGGCGATCTCAACGAGCTTTTGAATTCCCATGGTCGACATTATGCGTCCTCCTCCACATCTACGCTATAGACTGTACGAATGATCTCATCTGGGGTCGTAATCCCTTCGGTTAACTTGGCTACCGCATCCCGGGCCAAGGTTGTTATTCCCGTTCGTAAAGCAATCTCCATAAGTTCGGCCTCTCCCAGGCCCGCCTCCACAGCTCGGCGCATTTCCTTGTTGAACACCAAAACCTCAGATACAGCCGTTCTCCCGCGATAACCAGAGTTATTGCATAGGGGACATCCCTTACCCCGATGTACCGTACTTGGAGGCTCCATACCTAGAGATTTGATATAGCGGATCATCAGAGGATCCGTTAGTTCTACAGGCTCTTTGCACTCTGAACAGATGGTACGCAACAGACGCTGTGCCACGATCCCAATGATCGTAGAGCTAAGAATATACGGCTCAATGCCCATGTTCATGAGGCGAGAAATAGTGGCCACTGCGCTATTGGTATGTAGTGTTGACAAAACAAGGTGACCTGTAAGGGCTGAACGTACCGCAATTTCCCCCGTCTCTTCATCCCGGATTTCCCCAACCATGATCACATCGGGATCTTGTCGAAGAACAGTACGCAAACCGTTGGCAAAGGTGAGACCTACCTTGGTGTTCACTTGGACCTGGTTCACGCCCTCTAGACGGTATTCTACCGGATCTTCCACCGTGACGATGTTCTTCTGGGGCGAGTTGAGTCGATGTAGGAAGGCGTACAGTGTCGTTGACTTACCGCTACCCGTAGGACCTGTAACAAGAATCAGCCCTTGGTTCTGCCTCAGCATCTGCTCAATTTTCGCTAGGTTCTTCGGTGAGAATCCAAAGTCTTCAAGTTCTAAGAGGCTAGTAGACTTGTGCAAGAGACGAGCCACAATCTTCTCCCCATGCACCGTCGGTAGGGATGAGAGCCGCATGTCCACCTCGACACCGCTGAGCGTCATCTGAATCCGACCGTCCTGCGGTTTACGACGTTCCGTAATATCCAGGCCCCCCATAATTTTGATCCTGGAGTTCACATCACCGCGCAAATGCCGTGGAATCTCCATGATATCACGCAGAAGTCCATCAATGCGATAACGTACCCGCATACCGTAATCATGAGGCTCAAAGTGAATGTCGCTAGCCTTTTGTGTGATGGCCTGTTCGAAGATGAGATTCGCCAGCCTCACACCTGGTGCATCACCTAAGTACTCCACCTCTGGCTGCTCCTCATCCTCTTCGTCATCCTCATAGCGAGAAATGAGCTCCTGGGCACTGTGACCAATGTTGCGGGTGCGTTGATAGGCGTCTTCAATTTCCCCCTCCGTGGCGACGAAGGGTTTGATGATCTTGCCTGTAAGGCGCTGCAAGTCATCTATGACGTTTATATCAAGCGGATCGGCCATGGCAAGATATAATGCACCTTCGTGAATCTCGATGGGCAAGATGTGTCTAGAGAGAATGATCGTACCCGGGATCATATCCACGATCTCAGGCGACAAGTAGCGCCTCGCCAGGTCAACTCTTTCGATGTTCAAGTGCTCACTTAAGGCATCGGCCGCCTGACCTGGTGTCACTAAGTTAAGCCGTACCAAGATGCTTCCTAAGCGGTCACCCGTCCTGCGTTGCTCCTCGAGGGCTAACGCCAATTGTTGGTCCGTCAAAAGTCCTTGGTCTTGCAGGATATCACCAAGACGCTTACGCAACCCCATCCCCACCTTCCTAGCAAAAAACCGGCTTAAGCAAAGCTTCAGCCGGTTGCACTAGTAACTCCACACAAGCCAAGTGCCCACATACAGCTTGTCCTTCATCGTTTCTGCGTTGTTCATTGGATTCAGTTCTCCGTCGCAACCGCCTGTATGTAAAAGGAACATTCTAAGCGTTTCTTTTCCATAAGACACGACATCGCATCGGGCGTTTGACCGTCTCCTGCAGTTTGGATATTGTTTTTTTCACAGCCGCCACTGCAGTAATACTTCGCCCAACAGGACCTACACGTCGGCTTGTTCAGCACGTGAGAGTCCTTGAACTGTGTGGACAAGTCCTGATTTTCAATACCACTCCACACAGTACCTAAAACATACTCGCTCTCGCCCGCAAACTGGTGGCACGGAAAGATCTCTCCACTGGGAGTGACGGCCACGTACTCATACCCCGCCCCACATCCCGAAAGCCTCTTATACAGGCAAGGTCCCTTCTTTAACTCTACATTAAAGTGGAAGAACTCAAACCCGTTTCCACTGGTCTTACGCTCTAAGTAGAGTTCTGCCAGGCGATCGTACTCGTCCAGGATTCTCGACAGGTGTTCTGAACGCAGGGCATACTCTTCGCTTGGATCGGTGACCACTGGTTCCATAGAGATCTGATCAAATCCTAGATCATGAAGATGGGCCACATCCTCTGCAAAGTCCAAGTTATGCGATGTAAATGTGCCTCGGACGTAGTAGCTCTTGCCCTTCCGATTAGCAACCAGACGCTGAAACTTGGGGATCACAATCGAATAGACCGATCCATTCCCGGACACAGTCCTTCTCACGCGGTCGTTTATCTCGGGGCGCCCGTCAATGCTCAATACCACATTATACATGTGCTCGTTGATAAACTCCTCGATTTCAGGAGTCAAAGCCAATCCATTGGTTGTAATCGTAAAGCGGAACGTCTTACCATACTTCTGTGCTTCAGCTGTTGCGTATTCCACCGTTTCGCGAACGACGCCCCAGTTCATGAGGGGCTCGCCACCAAAGAAGTCGATCTCCAGTTGCTTGCGGTGTTTAGAGTTTTGAATCAAAAAGTCCACGGCCTTCTTTGCTACGTCTAAAGACATCAACTCCCTGGCCCCTTTAAAATCACCAGTGGAGGCAAAGCAATAGTCACAGCGCAAGTTGCAATCGTGGGCAATGTTCAGGCACAACGCCTTTACTATGGTCTCAGGCCTCGGCGGCACCTCCGTAAGATCGGGGCTAAAGAGCAAACCTTCTTGCACCAAGTCCAAGATCTCCGTGGCAACATCGCCTGCCTGAGGGTGACGCCCAAGAAATTGCTGAAGATCTTCTAGATTCTGAATCTGTTCATTATCACAGATAGCACGAATCAGATCTGCAGCCACGGCATCTACAACATGGACTGCACCTGAGTTGCCATCGACAACCAGATCGAGTCCACCATGATGGAACGTATGAACACATACCTTGTCAAACAACAAACAACCTCCTAACAATGGACAACATCATAAAAGAAATGATGTTGCATTAAGAAGATTGCTCGCATGCTTGGTTTCCCACGGTACACGAGGTCTTACAGGCCGATTGGCATGATGTTTGACACTCACCGCAGCCACCCGTTTTCAAGGTTTCCTTTAAGGCCATACCGCTCAGTGTTCGAATGTGTTTCTTTTTCATACTAGTCACAACCCTCTTTCTTCCATTACTCTACCACAAACATACGCATAGGAAAACTATACTTCCACATATTTCTACGTTTAGTCTATTGTTCCTGCCTTGGGAGAATTACCAACAAATTTTCCCACCAAGCAGGACATGAGACGGTTAAAACAGAATTGTTAAGCAATTAGCGTAAGGTGAAGGAGTGACCCCATGACTATGGGCAACAAGAAACAGAAGACCAAAGCCGGTAAGAACTCCGCTTTCCTCGGACGACTACGCCTCAAACTGCGAGGCAAGCTGATTCTCGCCTATATGATCATCGCTCTCGTTCCACTGGTGGCACTCACCTCGGTTGTCATAATTCAAACCCAAGGCGAAGTGACAGCCCTCGTGAATGCCAATCTGCGTGAGCAAACGGAACGCATCTCTGAGGCCATCAGCGGTTCTCTTAACCAGCTCGCTAAAGATCTGAACGCACTCGCCGTTAACCCTTCCATTGAGCAGATGGTTGTCATCCGCCCCACGAACATCGTGCGTGAAAAGGGACTTGAAGACAAGACCGTTGCCGAAATGGAAGCAATTATGGATGAAACACGAAATCTCGAAACCAATGCCCGCACCCAGGAATACCTCCAAACCACAGTTGCTGATTTCGACTCCTTCTCGCAGCTCATCGTCGCTAATCTGGATGGTATGGTATTGGGTGCAACCGAGCGTCCGGACCGCTTTGTCCACATCGATGAACCATGGTTTAAGGAAGCCCTTGAAAACAATACATATGTGGGTGATGTTCAGCAATTGCCGGGCAAAAGCGAACCAGGAATTGTGATCTCCTCTGTGATCAACCGAACCTCAACGGGTAAACCAGCTGGTGTGATCCGAGGTCTTGTTCCTCTTGGGTTCCTAACAGATGGCTTAGTGACAATGATCGATAGAATCGAAAATGGTGAGCTTCAACTCATCATTGACGGTAAGGTCGTATCCTCCATTAGAAATGATGGCTCGGGGGCAACCTTACGTGTATTCTTAGACGGAAATGCTCCTGCAGCCATCCAACTAGGGCAAGGAGAGGATTTTGGGCAAGATAGCTCGGGCCGAGAGGCCATCACGGCCGTATCGGGAATCAACCTGAGCGATCCAGACGATACAAGCTTCTTTGATTGGGAGTTCCGCATTGCCCAACCAACCAGCAATGCTTTAGCCCTGACGAACAGACTCACAACGATGACGATTGTTGGCATCGTGCTCACCGCGGTTTTAGTAGCTGCTGTCGCACTCTTCCTGGCCAATGGCATTGCCAACCCCATCAAAGCCCTTACTGAGCACGCGCAAGACGTATCGAAAGGACATCTCCGTCAGTACCGCAGTAAGCGAATCAAACGCGATGAAACAGGCGATTTGACGCACGCCTTTAACGGAATGACGAGCCAGCTGGCCAGACTCCTGCACCGTATTCGTACAGCCAGTGCCGAACTGGCCACGTCGAGCCAGGAGATCAGTGCCGGCATGGAGGAAATGGCGGCCGGTACCCAGAACCAGATTCAAGACATCCAAAGTGGAACCGAACAAGTCGAAGAGATGAATCGAGCCATGGTGGACATTGATAAGAAAGCTAACGAGGCGTTGCAGCTGTCCAGAAACGCTACTGGCGAAGCCGAGAAAGGCAGAGAACAGGTGCTTTCAGCAGTTGAAGGCATGGATTCGATTAAGGCTTCAGTCGACGGTCTCGGAGAAGAGACCGAAGAGATTGCGAAGATACTCGGATTCATCCGCGATATTGCCGAGCAAACGAATCTTTTGGCCTTAAACGCTTCGATTGAAGCCGCTCGAGCCGGAGAACAAGGTCGTAGTTTTGCGGTTGTAGCCCAAGAAGTCGGCGAACTGGCCGCACGTTCACAAAAGGCTACGGCCGAGATTGATCTGGTGTTGCGACGCATTCGAGGCGAAACTCTGCGTTCCATCGAGAGTGTAGAAGAAGGACAGAAACAAGTCTATGAGGTGCAAAATGCGCTTCAGGAAATCTTACGTGCCACGAAGGATACAGAGATCCTAATCCAAGATATTGCCAAGGAGTCCATCCATCAAACACAACGGACCAAGCAAGCAGTAGCCCTCTTCGAATCCATTGGCGAAGTCACAGAGCAAACCGCTGCCGGAACCGAAGAAACGGCTGCTTCTGCCCAAAACCTGGCAGAATTGGCACAACAGCTGCAAGATATTATTACGAGTTTTCAGTCCTAAGCAAAGCTGAAGATAAATATCGGTCGCTCTTTCGAGCGACCGCTTTCTTTTTCTCTTAGATATCTCTGGTGGCCACTAAGTCTACATCAAGGCCAAGAAAGTCTTTGACAATCACGTCTCCCATGGTGACTGGAGCCTGTACTTGGATGGTCGCAGCGACGGCCATGCCTTCCCTGAGTTTCTCTTTGGGAATCGGTTTGTTGGTGCGAACTGGCAGTACAGGATGCGCACCGCCACTCACCTTGACAATACTCGTGAGGGTCCGCTCAGGAGCAGTGTGTTCCTTCGTGGCATAGACCTTGCCTCTCGGACACTTGTTTCCGGTAAGCGAAAGAATCTCGCCATCCGCACTCAACTCTAGTACAACATCACAACTCATCGGGCAGACGGTACAAGTAATGTGTTTTTGCATCTCTACGCCTCCTTCTGAGGGACAATCTGCATGACCAGAGTATCTCCCTCTAGGCTCTGCAGTTGTTCCGGTGTAATCTTCACATCCAACATCTCACTGGGTCGGACACTTGTCTTCTTGAGCTGGCGTAATCCACCGACATCAAGAACTACGCTGTCTTCAGGCCTCTGCACCCGCATGAAGAACTCCACCGGTTCTGTGGTCGATACTTCGTGTGGCACCACATAGCGAATGTTATCCCCCGCTACAACCTTAATTCTACGTGGGGCAGGATTACTGCTTCCTACTGCGAAACGGCCTGCATACATTCCCGCCCGTTCTGATTCTCGGGACACATTGTCAACCAAATCGTGTACATGCAAAACATTGCCGCAGGCAAAGATACCGGGGATATTTGTCATCATCGATTCGTCCACAAGGGGACCATTGGTAACTGGATCGATGGCTACTCCAGCCTGGCTGGAAAGCTCGTTTTCAGGGACAAGACCTACGGATAAGAGTAGAGTATCACATTCGATCTTCCGTTCCGTTCCGGGAATGGGATTCCATTGAGCATCAACTTGAGCAATGGTCACCGCTTCAATACGTTTTGTTCCGTGGATTTCGATCACCGTTGATTGAAGATAGAGCGGAATGTCGTAGTCTTCCAAACACTGAACCACATTTCGGGTCAGTCCTGCAGCGTAGGGTAGAACTTCCACAACAGCTTCTACTTTTGCACCCTCGAGCGTAAAGCGACGAGCCATAATCAGGCCAATGTCGCCAGATCCTAAGATAACGGCTTTCTTCCCGGGCATGTACCCATCAATGTTCACATACCGCTGTGCGGTACCGGCTGAGAAAACACCGGCGGGGCGTCCTCCTGGAATGCGCAGTGCGCCTCGCGTGCGTTCGCGACAACCCATGGCCAAGACAACAGCTTTAGCATTGATCTCCAACATTCCGGTTTGGCTGTTCACCGCATAGATTTTTCGTTCAGGGGTAACTTCCAAAACCATGGTTTCCAGCATGACTTCGATATCGGTTTCCTTGACCAAGTTGATAAAACGCTGCGCATATTCGGGTCCCGTCAGTTCCTGTTTAAAACGATGAAGCCCGAAACCATGATGGATGCACTGCTGCAAAATCCCACCTAACTCAACGTTTCGTTCAATGATCAATACCCGTCCTGCCCCTTCGGAGTGAGCGGCCAGAGCCGCTGCCAAACCGGCAGGACCTCCTCCAATAACTGCTACATCTACATGTACTTGCTTCACGACTTCGCCACCTCCATCTCGGACAACTCTTTTGCTACGAACTTCACTTGTTCGCTGCCTGGACCTGCCTTTGTTACGGCGGTTACAGGAATATCGAGCTCACGACTGAGCAGCTGTGTAATCAATGGTTGGCAGAAGCCACCTTGGCAACGTCCAGCGCCTGCCCGGACCCTAAATTTAATACCGTCAAGGGTGCGCGCACCGCGGTGAATGGCATCGACGATCTCTCCCTCGGTAATGCTTTCACAACGGCAGATAATCCGGCCATAGCTTGGATCCTTCTTAACGAGGGCGTCTTGCTCTTCTCTGGAGAGAGAGCCAAAACGTAAAACATCCCTTCTCCGTGGTTCGAAATGCTCTTTTTGCTCAAGTTCTAGGCCAGCCTCTTTGAGCAATCTGGGAACATCGGCTGCAATGGCAGGAGCCGCTGTAAGTCCTGGTGACTCAATGCCTGCCAAATGCACCAACCCAGGCACATTTGGCGATAGCTCTACAATAAAGTCGCCCCTATCACTTGCCGCTCTAACTCCAGCAAATTGTGCAATGATTTGCCTCGGATTCAAACTGGGAACCAGGCTCTTAGCGCCTTCGAAAACCCGATTGAAACCGTCTTGGGTCGTGCCCAGGTCTTCTTTTTCGTCAACATTGTCTCCAGTTGGGCCCATCATGAGGTTTCCAGCTGCAGTAGGGATAACCAAAATGCCCTTGCTGATCTTGCCTGGTACTGGGAAGATTGTGGACTTCACAACATCTCTCACCGACAAGTCAAAAATGTACTCTTCACCTTTGCGCGGACGAATGGAGAAGTAGTCATCGCCAAACATCCGAGCTAAGTCATCGCTGAAAAGTCCCGCTGCGTTAATTACATAGTCCGCCTCGAAGACTTCTTCTTCTGTCTCTAGGTACTTCTTGCCATCCTCGGTCCATGCATTGATGACTTCGGCGTTGACCCTAAAGTTTACGCCATTTTGAACTGCATTTTCCATGAGAGCTGCAGCTAACTCAAAAGGCATAACCGAACCGCCTTCAGGAGCATATAACGCTCCGATGATTCCCGGGTCAAGATTTGGTTCCTGAGCGGCCACCTCTTCTTGGTTGAGCAGGCGGACGTTCACACCGCGTTCCTTACCCCGTTCATAGTAGAGCTGAACTGTGTCCATCTCTTCAGGAGTGCGCGCAACCATCAAGATTCCATTTTGCTTAAAACAGACGTCCAGTTCTTCACAGAGCTGCGGATACATTTGATTGCCTGGGAAACAATACTTGGCCTTCAGTGTGCCGGGTTCCTCATGAAATCCTCCGTGCACGATACCGCTGTTGGCCTTGGTAGTACCCCACCCAACCTCTGGCTCTGCTTCGAGTAGCAGCACATCAAGTTTGTAACGACTGAGTTCTCTGGCCACTGCGGTTCCAATAATGCCACCGCCTACGATGACCACCTGGACTTTTGTCGCCTTCTTCTTTGTTCTGTCCATAGCCAAACCTCCTCGCCTTATTCAAAAACCAAAATTAGAACACAAAAAAGTCCGCCGAAGGGAATCACAAAGATACCCTCTCGGTCGGACTTCTCTTTTCTTTTGTCCTTACGGGTTATATTATTCTGTTCTGTATAGATCGTACCATACTTGCCTGAGCAATGCAACTAGCTACAGAAAAAACTATGCGAGTTTTTCTCCGGACGCCGCTGCTGGCACAAGATGGCAAGCTACGAAGTGACCATCACCTGTATCCACGAACTCAGGATCCTGGGTCTTACAGATATCCATTACCTTTGGACATCTGGTGTGGAAACGACAACCACTTGGTGGATTGATCGGGCTTGGCACATCACCCTTGAGGATGATACGCTCTTTCTTAATGGTAGGATCGGCCTCTGGAATCGCAGAAAGCAGAGCCTGTGTGTAAGGATGCTTAGGATTGCGATACAGTTCTGTCTTGCCTGTGAGTTCCACGATCTTACCAAGGTACATAACGGCTACACGATCAGAAATGTGTTTTACAACACTCAGGTCATGAGCGATAAACAGATACGTGAGACCAAACTCTTCCTGAAGATCCTGGAGCAGGTTAATAACCTGAGCCTGAATCGATACGTCAAGGGCCGAAACGGGTTCGTCACAGACGATCAGCCGCGGATTTACAGCTAACGCCCGGGCAATACCAATTCTCTGCCTTTGTCCGCCGGAAAACTCGTGAGGGAAGCGTCGAGCGTGGAAGGCGTTTAGACCTACCTTCTCAAGAATCTCCCGCACTCTCTTTTCTTTCTCGGCACCCTTGGCCAACTTGTGAATATGCAGAGGCTCACCAATGATGTCGCCAACCGTCATGCGAGGGTTCAAGGAACCATAGGGATCCTGGAAGATAATCTGCATTTCTTTACGCAATTCACGCAAGTCATCCTTGGGCAACTCGGGTACATTCTTACCGTCAAACCGGACCTCACCCGATGTGGGTTCAATCAGGCGAAGGATACATCTACCGGCTGTTGTCTTTCCACAGCCACTCTCACCAACGAGACCGAGGGTTTCGCCTTTGTTGACATAAAAGCTAATCCCGTCAACTGCTTTTACAGCACCAACCTGCTTGGAGAAGATGATGCCTTGACGAATAGGAAAGTGTTTGACAAGGTTCTTTACTTCAAGCAATCGTTCTTGCTTTACAGCTTTAGCCATTGTTTAGCCCACCTCCTTTTGATCGACATCTGCAGACTCGTCGAAGTCCACAACTCTCCAGCAGGCAACCTGGTGATCCTTGCCTACTTCAAAGGATGGAGGCCGCTTTTGGACGCAAAGGTCGGTAGCGAAAGGACAACGAGGATGGAAACCGCACCCTTCAGGGAAACTTCCTGGGATGGGTACCGAACCTGGAATGGCTTGTAGTCTTGAACCATCACCATCTAAACGAGGAATGGAAGCAAGTAGACCAAGTGTGTAAGGATGTAGAGGCTCTTTGAAGATCGTGTAGGTATCTGCTGCCTCGACAATCCTACCTGTATACATAACGACCACTTTTTCAACCACTTCAGCAATAACGCCAAGGTCGTGGGTAATCATCATAATGGCCGTTCCTAATTCTTCACGGAGTTGAGCCATCAAATCTAAGATCTGGGCCTGAATCGTCACGTCAAGAGCCGTCGTAGGCTCGTCAGCGATTAATAATCTAGGATTGCAGGATAAGGCCATAGCAATCATCACCCGCTGGCGCATACCACCACTCATTTGGTGAGGATATTCGTCAATGCGCTGTTCAGGAGAGGGGATTCCTACTAGTCGTAACATCTCGATAGCTTTTTCCCTCGCTGTAGCCTTGTCAAGCCCTTGGTGCAAGATAATGGCCTCAGCAATCTGATTGCCAACAGTGAAGACGGGGTTAAGCGAAGTCATTGGTTCTTGGAAAATCATCGAAATTTCATTTCCGCGAATGCTACGCATCTCCGCTTCAGAGAACTCTAGAAGGTTCTTGCCCTCGAATTCAATCGTTCCGCCCACAATTTTCCCCGGTGGTTGGGGGATAAGACCCATAATTGATAGAGAGGTTACACTTTTTCCGCAGCCTGATTCGCCAACTATGCCGATAGTGCCTCCCTTATCCAGATCAAAGCTGATACCGTCCACTGCTGGAATCACGCCATCATCTGTAAAAAAATGCGTTTTGAGGTCTTTTACTGACAACAATTTCTGTGTCATAACACCCTCCCTCTCTTGTTCTTGGTCACCCATCCAAGGAGGTGACTTTGCCTTGATACTGGCAAATCACAAGGAAATACCCTGTGATTCATACAATGATTCGCCGAATTAGTACGATCTCCTGCAAAAAAGTACTGGAATTATACGCGAGTTTTGGCTTAACCATCCAAGCGGATAGCAAGCTCTGGTTCTGAAATGGACCACTGGAGTACCAAGCCTTCCAGACCCAGCCAGCGAATCTCCAGCGCGACTGGTTCATCATGCGCGGCCAAGACGGTTGTCAGTTTCAGGGCCTGACCCGTCCTTGGCAAATCCAGTATCTCTCCCAGCCCGTCCGGCGTATGTACGACCTCTGCCTCTTGGCCCGTTACTACGAGCTGCTTTTGAATGGCCTTGGGAAGCAGTTGCCGCAGGCAGAGGCTGTCATGATGTCGCGGCAATGTAAGTTGTTTTGGCGTAAGAAGCTGGACATAGCAAAGCTGGCTGCGCATCCTCTCCACCATGCTTGCCTGAAAGAGCTCCAACTCTGCCCAGTCTGGTACACTTGTGTGCACGTTACTTCCCGCAACCTTCGCGATGATCAGTTCTTCTTGAATCGGAAAGGTATCGCTTCTCTCCTCACCCGCTCGCCTTTTCTCAAGTCGCCTTGCATAGGCCTTACGAAGCTCATGCAAGGACAAGTCCGCTTCGGAGAGAATGGTTCGAACGTAACGGGTGGTCGTGCCCGCCTCCCTGGCCAAGTCTTTCACGGTCAGAAAGGGATCGGTTTGAGCTAGAGCAATGACTCGACTCTTAATCGATTGATCCATGTCCCAAACTCCTTCTCTTTCCTTTGACTGTTCTTAGAGAATACGTTCTAGATTAGGTGCATCAACCAAACCCGGGATGCGCCCACGCTTAGCAACGGCTTGTCCATTCACGATCTTGATATCCATGGTCATGTCAAGAGCCGACGCTCCAGAAATATAGCTGCCAACTCCAAAGGCGTCTGCGCCTGCTTCTGCTAAGATCTTGATCCTTTCGGGATCCAGTCCGCCAGAAACAAAAATCTTGATATGCTCATGGCCTGCCAAATCCAGTTTGGCACGGAGCTCTCTGACGAGTCCCGGCGTAACACCACCGCGTTCACTGGGCGTATCGAGACGCACAGATTCAAGGCCTGTACTGGGCGAAGCTGCGAGACGCAAACTCTCTTCGACTTCGTCTTTGAAGGTGTCTACAAGCATAGAGCGAACCGAATCTGGAGGCATAATGGCATGATAGGCCTCAGCAGCTTCCAGTGTATCCCCCACAATGAGGAACAAGGCATGGGGCACGGTTCCCGAAGGTTCAAGACCAGCAAGCTTTGCTCCGAGTATGCACGAGGCACCATCGGCTCCCCCTATAATGGCTGAACGTTCCATGACCGGAGCCACGGCAGGATGCAGATGCCGAGCACCAAAACAAAGGACGGGTCGACCATCGGCAGCCGTCTTGGCTTCATGAGCTGCAGTTGCCCATCCACTCGAACTTGCCAAGATTCCCAAAATCGCAGTTTCGTAGATTCCAAAACGCGAATAGGGTCCATGAATGCGCATGACGACGTCCTTGCCTTCAAAGGGCGTTCCCTCTTTGAGGCTCCAGACTTCAAGTCCTAGATTATCCAGGAGCAACTTGGCTTCGGCCACGCCCGCAAAGATGCCAGGGCGACGAGAGAAAATCTCCGCTACAACTGTGTTGTCTTCTTTGCCGAGACTGGCCAGGATT
>DUQE01000191.1 GCA_012837925.1 Bacillota bacterium | reverse complement strand
GTTTCCATGGCCATCAAGCATTCCTTACGGAGTGATGAAGACGAGACAACTGTGAAGTTTGAGTTCACCGGCCAGGAAAACATTTTCGAAGTAGCTGCAATCATCGACCAAGGCATTGCCGCTGCTAAAGCCGAAAGAGACAACACTGATACGGACAAACTCGCCGCTCTGCTCATGTCAATGCCCGGATTCGTGAAGAAGTTGCTGGTAGGTACGATCAAGGCGATGGATCGACTTAATCTGTTGCCCAAGAGCGTCATTAAGGCCAGCCCGTTTCACACCACTTTCTTCTTCACCTACCTGAAATCGATTAACACCAACTACATCTACCACCACCTCTACGATTTCGGGACGACAGGACTCTTTGTCGCTTTGGGCAAGACCGTAAAGCTGCCTATGGTTGTCAATGACGAAGTCGTGGTGAAGAAGTGCTGTCAGATCGGATACACCATGGATGAGCGGATTTGTGATGGATTGTATTACGCCAGGTCTTTCAAACTTTTGGAAAAGTATATCGAAAACCCGCACTTGCTTGAGGTCGGAGCAGAAACCAAGTCAAGCTAGAATCGTCTCACATTACCGGTGGTGCGGATTAGAGACGCATAACGTTCAAGGACTCCTACGACAATATCCTTCCAAGGTTTGGGGATCGTGCGACGAGCAGCCGAACCGATTTGCTTTAACTCTTCAGGATGGTCCAAGGCCCAGGCGATGCGTTCTGCCATATCCTTTGTCGTATCATGAGCAAGAAGACCATTTTCTCCATCCCGCACCACCTCGGCAGCACTCGAGCCAAGCGCCAGTAAAGAAGGCGTGCCGACAGCTGCTGCCTCACGCACTACCATCGGAGCGCTGTCATAGAGCGACGGAAAGACGAACAGGTCTGCTCGATTGTAAAGTCCCTCTAACAACTCGGCATCGCTCACATGCCCTACGTGCACGACGAAATGTTCCAAGCCCATGGCTGACGACAGCTGACGAATCTCCTTCTCTGACGGCCCCTGCCCTGCCAAGACAAGCCTGAACTCACGCCCTTGCCGAGCAAGAACCTCCACCGCTTCGAGTATCCTTCGGATGTTCTTCTTCCAGTTCATTTGCCCCACAAAAAGCAACACAGGCACATCTCCAAGCCCATAGCGCTCCTCAGCCATTCGCGCAGCGGCCGCGCTAGGTTCTTTACGGTTGCTTCCGTTTTCCACAACCTCAATTACACCACGATACCCATAGTCCCTTAACACGTCCGCAGTAGCATGGCTGACAGCCCAAACCTGGTCACACTTGGAGAAAAATTCGACGACAAATTTAACGCCGAGTTTGGAAAGACTCTTGCTCTTGGTCAATTGATAAAAGTCCTCATAGTACTTCGAATGAAACGTAGCTACGAGTGGTATGCCTTGGCGTCTGGCCACGCGATACGCCTCACGCCCGGCCACAAAAGGGCTGTGGGCATGAGCAATGTCCAGTTTCAGCGTTGCCAAACGGCGCCGATACCTTGCATCTAGGCCCGGTAGACCGGCTCGATATTGAGGCATTTTGGGCAGACGAATACTCCGATAGTCAATTAGCTCATACGGAGCACTCTGTAGCTCGAGCCCCTCCTGCCTTGGTGCTATCACATAGCATGCTTCGCAGAGATCTCCCATTGTTTGAGCATAATGACTTACCACCCTTCCAACACCATCAACTACAGGAAGGAACGTGTCGGTAAACTGAGCAACTCTCAATCGATATCATCCTCTCCCACCCACACTTATCGCGGATAGCATTCGCAAAGAAGAGGATAAGGATGTCGGCAGTTAAGAACGCTGCTCCTAGTGACCAGTCGTTCGCACAAGTGTGACGTAAGGCATTGATACAGACGCCTCTGCCATCCTCCATCCTATAGCAGTCTTGCCGTCACCCAGTTCCACAGCTTGGGTCTAGCGCACTGTTTCAACAATTGAACCCGTTCTACCGTAGAACTCTATCTTCGTCACCTCGGCAATGTTGTAAATTCTAGACCTCGTCTGATGTGTCTTCATCGTTACAGTCAATCTAGCCCGATACGAGTAATTTGGCTCCATGACATTTACCAGTTGACCTGCAATGTTATCGGAAACCGCAAACCCAAAACCCTCAGAAAGCATAACGGCCCCTATCCACTTCCCAGCCTCACTTTCCACACGTAGCATGAAGCGTCCTTCATCCGTCCCCAACTCGCCATCTATCGTTGCGTTGTCAAAT
>DUQE01000190.1 GCA_012837925.1 Bacillota bacterium | reverse complement strand
TTATGGCTCTGGAGCTTTTCGAAGGTGCTTTGCGGGGAATTGAGGGGAAGTTTTACGAGGACTCTGTCTTTGGTGACCTGCCCGAGGAAGAGGTTCTACGCTTTGACGCAAGCTTTCCTGCGAAAGAGCCCCGCAGCAAAGTTCCCATCGAGGTCTTGGTTGACCGCCTGGAACCAGTGGCCCAGACATCACTGCGATCTCTCCAGCTTACCTATTTAGGCCAGATGGGCGCCCTGGCGGAAGGTGCCGTGCGAGCACTTCCCGGAATGGACGAAAAAGCGATCGCAACCATTCGATCCACTCTGCAAGAACATGGGCGAATCTGGGGCAGCGGAATTCGTTAAGTTGTGTGGGGGTCTGTCCCCCACACAATTTGAACATAAATCGTAAAATGCCCGCGAGACTAGACGAGGTATTTGATTACCGACTGAGGGAAAAACTCCCCGAGCTTGTCACGGAAGAACTCGTCAATCTCTTCCATGGTCTCCTTGGGATAGACCCACTTTCCATAACCGAATTGACCATACTTGTACTGGCGCTCCCCTTCATCCATGGGGAGCGTGCTTTCTGGAAACACCTGCTCAATGTTGGACTTGGCCCTTTTGGTAAAGCGATGGGTAATGAGCTCAAAGCCGGGGTTCGAACCGGCTGCAAGTTGCGACGCAAGGTCCTCGATGACCTTCGCGTACTCTTCCTTCCAGTTGTCATAGATGATGATGGGCGCGATCAAAAACCCTAACGGATAGCCAGCCAGGGAGGTTTTTCGTGCAGCCTCAATGCGCTCGCTCAGCGTGTCTGTTCCTCTTTCGTACTGACCAATAATCGTCTGCGTGTTCAGGGAAAACCGAATCTCAGTGTGCCCATTGTGGGGAACCTCGAGGAGAGAATCCACGTCTCCAAATTTCGTCACAAAGCGAAAACGACCTAAATTCGTCCCCGCGAAGAACGCAATACTCCTCGCCAGCGATCCCGTCAAGTACTCCACTGGAATGGGATCAGACGTCGCGGCCCCTTCGAAAATGGTGATCTCTGGGGCACGTTCCTCGATGTACTTTTTAGCCTGGTCTAAGATTTCTTCGATGTTCACATACACTCGCACCGCTGGTTTTGGCCCCAGTGTTGTCTGCAAATAACAGTACTCACAAAATCCCGGACAGCTTGTGACAAGTGGGAGCTGGTAGTGCGCCGATGGTTTGCACGATGAAAACTTCAACGTTCTCCTCACTCCAACGACCAAGCTCTGCTTAGCCTGAACGTACTTTTCGTGGGGAGTCTTGCCTGGAATTCCCGTAACCCGATTATGTGAAGGAGTGGTTTGCGTCTTAATGCCCGACGTTTCAAAATGTTCAAAGAGTTTTTTGCCCAGGGGATATTCCAACGCCGATGGCTCGAACACAGCTCTTTTGGGAACGAACTTCTTCATGGGATCACCTAGCGTATTGTTTTTTCACTGCGGAAAAGCAAATAGAAGCCCAGGTACCCACCGAGGCTTCCATCAGAAAGTAGACTCATTCGGAGCGCACTTTGTTGTCACCAAACAAGAACGTAAGGCAATACACTCCTGATAGACCCACTAATGTGTAGACGATCCTACTTAACATCGAGGCCGTTCGCATTGTTTCTCCGCCCAGAAGAGCTGTGATGAGATCCCACTGAAAGAGACCAACCAATAACCAGTTCAAAGCCCCAATAATGACCAGGAGCAGAGCAGCTCTGGATAGCCAGTTCACGACTTCACCCCCCTTGGTAGACTATGTCCTATTATTTCCCAAAGTCTAGGGAGCATACACCAGGATCTGCTAGAAACGTTCAGGCGCCATAAGAAAAGCCGCAAGGCTCTGCGGCATGTTGGAATGCTTATCGGCTTTGACCGACTCCCCACACCCCCAAAAGTACGATCGCGGCACCTACGAGTTGGACCGGAACCAGACTCTCACCTCGAAACAAAACGCCGGCCAACACAGAGAACACAGGAGTCAGGTTGATGAATACGGCGGATTTCGACGGGGTAAGACGGGAAAGGGCGTAGTTCATGCAGAAGAAAGCGGCTACTGAGGAGAGGATCCCCAGATACAGTATGGCAAACAGGGTATCCAGGCTCATGAAAGCCGAAAGATACCCGGAAAGATTCGCAGTTTGGGCGGATTTCCAGATACCCAAAGCGTTGAAGAACAGGGCCCCCACCCACATCATCATGTATGTCACTTCCACAGGGGACGAGGTTCCAGAGGCCTTTTTGGAAACGATTTGGTACAAGGCTCCTGCCAAAACGGCTCCTAAGAGGGCGAGTATACCGGAGAATTGTCCGGATCCTACCTGAAACCGGGGAAGGCTGATTAAGGCTACTCCACCTACGGAGGCGAGAATCGACAGCCACTGCCACCAAGTCAACCGTTCTTTGAGGAACCAGGCCGCAAAGACGGCTACAGCAACGGGTATGAGGGCAATTAGGATGCCCGACTCTGAAGCCGAGGTAAGGTTAACACCGATTGTTTCGAAAATGAAGTAGAGGATGGGCTGAAAAATGGCCACCAGCAAAAGGTCCTTGACCTTACGGGTTGTGATCTCCACCTTAATGCTTTTCGTGACTTTGAGTACAGTCATAAAAACGGCTGCCACTAAGAATCTAGAGCCAAGCAGCTGGAACATATCCAGACTATCGAGTGCGGCTTTTGTGAACAGAAAAGAAAAGCCGAATATGACAGCAGACGTGGCGGATGCTATATACGGCCATCGACTTCCCCTATACTTCTCCAAAACGACCCCAACCTTTCGCTAAAGACCCCCGCCCTAGAGGCGAGGGTCTCATGTGCACTACGCTTTACTTAACACCTGTCACTTGAACCAGCCAGTCTCCCATGACTTCGAGTGCTACAGGCGACATGGTCTCTTCGATGAGGTAGTACTCGTCAGGCGAGCCCGTTTGCGCTGTCTGGAAGAGATGGTTCAAATCTGCAAGTTCCAAAACGGTGTAATTCTTGTTCCCACCCTCTTGCAGAGCCTGTTCAATCAGGGATAGATTGAGCTGCGATGGAACCTGTAAGTCTTTGCTTCCGTTGATAGCCAGCACAGGACAGGTTACGTCCTTCAGTGCAGGCATGGGATCATACGTCATGAAAAACTGATACCAGGGCGAGAGCAGTTGGCTGATTTGCACGGCGATGGCTGTTTCAACATCGCCCAGGGCCGCGAGTTCTTCCTCGGACAGCGTCTCAAAGGAGGCCATCAACACATCTCGCATCGCTGTGGCTGTTTGTTCCATATCGTCAACATTTCGAGCCAGCTCGAAGAGCGCTTCGAGAAGCTCCCTCTGTTCGGCTATGTCTTCTTCGGAAGCCCCACTGGCACGCAGAATCAAATCGGTCTGCAAGAGACTGATCTGTTCACCATTCACAGCAGGACCCGCCATGAGCACAATGAAGGCCACGTCGGATGTGGCGTTGGCGGCCATGGGTGCAACCAAACCGCCCTCACTATGGCCTATGAGACCAATGCGTGCGGGGTCAATTTCAGGCCTTGTCTTTAGGAACTCCACACCAGCTAGAACATCGTCTGTGAAATCCAAGGTCGTAGCGGTGGCGAAGTTACCTGTGGATTCCCCCACGCCCCTGTCATCAAAGCGCAAAACGGCGATTCCTCGTCTTGTGAGGTAGTCGGCCAGAACATGAAAGGGCTTGTGACCCATTAACTCTTCGTCGCGGTTTTGTGCTCCCGAGCCACTGATCAAAATGACTACGGGATGCGGACCGTCACCTTCAGGAACAGTGAGGGTCCCTGCCAGTTCTATACCAGCCTTATGGTTGGGATACTTCACGTCGACTTCGCTGTATGGATACGGAGGCTTGGGTTCTTGGGGACGATTGGGTCCGGCCAACTCCTCTAAGGTCTTCTGGAGAGTCAAGGGTATCTGCATACCGCTCTGTTCCCAGATCCCTTCCAGAGCTGTGCCATCGGAGTTGAGTTGACCAGAGTAGATTCCGGCAATCAGTGCCACATCAAAAATGATGGTCTCGCCGTCCTGGCGCACCTCCGTGACCGGTATGCCTGTAGCACCCTGGGCTGGAACATCAAGGGTTGCTGACCATACACCGTCTGGTTCGGATGCAACGCGGAAGATCATTTCTAGTTCGGCTCCTGGAAGCTCCAAAGCGCCGGCCCAAATGCCAGCCAAATCGGGTGTTGCCTGTGCATTCGCTACACCAAAGGGCATGGTTACGATTGTCAGTACGAGTAATGCGAAAATCATGCTTCTTATCTCTTTCTGCATCTCGCTTCTCCTTTCTCACATCAGGGATATCCTGAGCTCATTATATCAAATTAGTGAAATTCGTAACACTGGATTTTTGTGCTTTGGCCCAATCGTCAGCACACTTTGAGGGTACTGCCCGATGTGGCTTTTTCGATGACAATCTGCTTATCGATCCTCTCTTTAAGCTCTTCGACATGGGAAATGATGCCAATCAGGCGATTGCCTTGGGCGAGCCCTACCAGGGTTTGGATGGCCTGTTCGAGCGATTCTGCATCTAAGGAACCGAAGCCTTCGTCTACGAACAAGGTATTGATTTCCACTCCCCCTGATGAGCTTTGAATCACATCGGAAAGACCCAAGGCCAAGGATAGGGAGGCCTTAAAGGACTCTCCGCCTGAGAGAGACTTAACCGAACGGACCCTCCCGGTGTAGTGGTCAAGAACATCGATCTCCAGTCCTGTCTGGGAACGCAGATCGGTTGCTTCTTCTCTGCGTAGGAGCTCAAAACGACTATTGGTCATGATCTTCAGTCTCTTGTTGACCTCACAGAGGATCTGCGTGAAGTAAAAAGCCTGAACATATTGCTCGAAGGCGAGTTTTTGCTTGCCGGCCAACTCGCCACTGGCGGTCTTGGCCAGGTTACTGACAAGAAGATAATCCCTTTGGAGTTTGGAGAGCTGGTCCAGGCCCTCGCGAACCGCCTTTTCAATGGGCTCGTTGACTACAAGGCGAGCGTGTACGCTCTGAAGTGTACGTTCCAAGCGGCTCTTCTCTTCGTCGAGTTCTTCTTTGGAGTCTTCCAGCGCCTGCAAGTCAGGTCTATCCTTGTCCTTCGTGTCCTGGCTCAACCTCTTGAAGTCTTGCTCCACTTCTTGCGCTTCTTTTTCGTAGTCTCTTATGATTTGGGCAAGTTCCTTGAGATCCTGTTCGGTCTTCAGTGCACTCCTGTACGATGCTTCATCGGAAAAACCGCAGCTGACCATCTTTTCGGCGTAGTCCCTCCCCGCTGTTTTTCTGGATTCTGTAACCTTGATGAGACGATCTTTTTGATCCTTCAGGAGCGTTTGGTTGTTGCTAAGCTCCGTCGTCAAATCCTGAAAGACTCTTTCTGCCTCTTGGAAAGCCTTTCGTAAGGCGCCAAGTTCGTCGGTCCAGGTCTTGAGAGCGTTTTGGGCTTCCTCTTGGTTTTTGTATTCCAGGGAGGATTGCAGGGCCTGAAGCTCACCCGCCTTGCCAGAAATCTCTGTAGCTAAGGTTCCATGGGCTCCTTCCGTTTCGTCCAGGGCTTCGTCATTGGCTTTGAGATCGGTCTCAAGTGTTTGCAGTTTTTCCTGCAACTCGTTCTTGCGCTCCAAGCCATCGCGAAGTCTCTTTAGGTGGGCAGCATTTTCGCCGCGGAGTCTCTCGTTTTCCCCTTGCGCTTTGTCCAAACGATCCGCGAGTTCTTCAAGGATAGTCTCCTCAGAGTCAGGCAGATCCACGAAAAGGCCCTGGGCTATAGTCCTCAGCTGCTTTTGGGCTTCTTGATGTTCGGTTTTCTTGGCACTTAAGGAGTTGCTCGCTTGACTTAGGGTGATCCGAGCCTTTTCGACCTCTCCCTTAAGTTTCTTCAACTCTTCCTCACTGGGAGCGTGGGGGTCGGGAGTGGCCTTCATGGGATGCGTGCGAGAGCCACAGACAGGGCAAGGCGCGCCATCGTCCAGAGAGGCAGCTAAAACACCAGCTTGATCCCGGAAAAACGCTCTTTCACGATCTACGTAATGCTTCTGGAGCTTGTCATAGGATTCTTCGGCTTGGGTAAACGTCTGCCCAGCCTGCGCATACTCGAGAGCTAGGCTTTGAAGTCGTCCGAGGCTGCTTTGCACGGCAAGAAGCTGTTGACGTATGGTTTCAAGATCCTTGCTTTCGTGTTCGCCTTGGAGGATCTTCACCTCGATGTCCCCTAAGGTCTCCAGTTCCTGCGTGAGCTCTTCCTTGTTTTCTGCGAGCAGCGTCTTTTGCTCTTTGAGCTTCTGTAAGTTCCCTTCGAGTTTGGTTTGCGTTTCTTGAAGTTCGGAGATTTCGTTCTTGAGATTCTCCGCTTCAATGTACTTGGGTAAGAGCTTGGTCAGGCTGTCGATACTGGCATTAAGCTTTTCGCGCCTGGGCTCGGTCTCTTTTTCCGCCTCATAGACGGCCTGCGCTTCGTTTCTCTTGGGCTCTTGTTTTTCTACCAGGTCCGAAAGTTCTTTGATACTTTCTTTTAGTTCGTCTTCTTCGTTTTGCTTTTCCCGGAAAGCCTGTTCCAAAGGACGGACCTGGTAAAGGGCTTTTTCACTCCTTGCCAACGTGTCTTGGCGTTCTTGATGCACAGAGGCCTTCTTTTGGAGTTCCTCCCGCCTCTGGGTGACAAGCTCCAGATCAGAAAAAGCTTTGTCCAAGTAGCGACTTTTCGTGATCAACTCTATCTGGTTGGCAATGGCCTCCCCTTGGGATCGCACTTGCTCTGTCAGGGCGTCTTGCAGTTCCCTATCTTTGTTTATGAGCTCTTGAAGAGCTTCAAGAATCTCGGGGCCCTGGTGAATGGTGGCTTCCTCGATCCGTGTTTTCAGGTCCTCTTCGCCTGGGAGACTGATCGTTTTCAGCGAGTGGAGAATATTGTTTTCTTTGGTCTCCAGGAGGTTTTTCGCCGCCCTTTCCCGGTCTTTGAGAAGGCGTTGGGCCGTTTGATAGAGATTCGTAGAAAACACTCGGCGAAAGATCTCACCCCGTTCTTTGCTGTCGGCCAAGAGTAACTTGAGAAATTCCCCCTGGGCAATCATGGCAATTTGCTTGAATTGGTCTGATTTGATGCCCAAAATGTCCTCGATCTTGAGGGTCACATCGCGGTACCCCGTGATCACTTGACCACCGGGTAAGTTTAGCGTGGCCTGGGCTGTCTCCGTCGTTGTTCCCTGACCGCTTTTTTTGGGACGCTCATAACGGGGGATTCGTTCCACAGTATTCGTCCGGTTCTTATGGGAAAAGGTGAGGGTCACGGAAGTTTTGGTCTGGGCGTCTGCGAAGTCGCTCCGCAAACTATCCACTGTTCGGACCGACCCGCTGCTTTCCCCAAAGAGGGCAAAGGTGAGGGCGTCAAAAATCGTGGTCTTCCCTGCCCCTGTGGGACCGGTGATCAGAAACAGGCCCTGGGAACCAAGGAGGGTAAAGTCCAGTGTGACTTCCTGGGCATAGGGTCCAAAGGCTGACATGACGAGGCTCAACGGCTTCATAGCTCCACACCTCCCGCTTCTTCCAAAACGTCTTCCATGACTTTAATCTGCTCTTCGTTAAGAGCACTGCCATTTTGCAGCTCATAGAAGGTAGCGAAGAGTTCGAGGGGACTCTTGCTGACCAAATCACCTGCGGCGGCTACTTGGGCTTGGGCGCCCGCGGCCGTTCTGGAGTTTTCAAAGTCCAACACCATGAGGTTGGGAAAGACCGGACGCAGTTGACCTAGGGCGTCATAGATTTCATCCTCATCGGTGAGGGTGATGCGCAGGTAGTCTTGTGACCCCTTTTCATCCTCTTTGCCAAGACGGAGAAGCTCTGCCAGAGGACCCTTGAGCTCCCGCAAGTCCCGTAGCGGCTTTAGGGGATGGTGCTCGATTTTGAGGTCACCTTTCGGGCCAAAATCCAGGATGGTGACAGACTTGTCCTGCCTTGCCTCGGAAAAAGAGTACTTCAGTGGAGAGCCTCCGTAACGGATGGTGTCAAGACCAATGCGCTGCGGTCTGTGGAGATGGCCTAGGGCGACGTAATCGAAGGCACCAAAGAGGGAGGCGTCGACCGAATCCAGCCCCCCAACCATCGTGGTCTCCGAATCCGATGTTTCCGGTTGGTGATCGCCGCTCACGACGAATTGATGAGCGATAAGAACGTTGCGCTCAGTGGTGTCGATTTCTCTAGTGCTCAAAACAGCCTGGATGGCTTCATCATAACTGTCGATGGTCTCTTGAAAGTGGGGCCTGACGTGAGCCGGTTTCAGGAACGGAAGAAGATGGATGTGAATGGGTCCATGCTCATCGTCTAGCGTGACTTTTTGGAGCCGGCCGTCAAAGCCTCCGACCACGTACAGACCGTTCTTTTGCAGCATACGACTACCGAAGCTGAGACGCTCCGGCGAATCGTGGTTTCCACTGATCATAAAGACCGCGAGGCTTAGACTGGTCAATTTGGTTAAGAAGTTGTCCAAGAGCTCGACAGCTTCGATGCTAGGCTGGCTTTTGTCGTAGACGTCGCCTGCAATGAGAACGGCATCTACTTTCTGGGCCAGGCAGATCTGCGTGATCTGTTCGAGAATATAGGTTTGATCCTCAATGAGGTTGAACTCGTTGAGGCGTTTTCCGATATGTAAGTCGGACAAATGGAGAAAGCGCATTACTACCACCTCGTTTCCATGTCTACGTGCTGTATTCGCTACTACCAGGCGGTCACCTTTCCCAATGCGAATGTTAAGAGGGTCTGTCCCCGTTAACAAATGTTACCGGGGACAGACCCTCTTTTCCGATCTATATCCCTTTTATCGATTCTTGGTCCTATAAGAGAGGGTTCTCATAACGGACACCCTCAAGATACTTCTGACCAGGAATATCCTCAGTAAGAACTAGGGGTACTTGATTGAGATGAGCTACGGCCCAAATCTGCGCGTCCCAAAAGGAGAGTTGGTACGTCTGCATTCCTCGCAAGGCTTCTCTGACGACGAAGGGTGTAACGGGAAACACGATCAGTGAACGAGATAATCGATCGATAGTGGCTACAAGTTCTTCTGGTCCTAAGGGCGGTTTCATCTTGCCTGAAGCAACAACGATGAATTCCGACAAGACCTGGACCGAAACAGACGCACGCTGCCGGCGCACCCAATAATCTATCGTCTCCAGGGCCTTGCGTTGTTTCTCCCCAGCCTGCGAGTCATAAGCATAAACCAGGACATTTGTATCAATCAAGACATCACAGGTCATAAAGTTCACTCCTTGTCCACGTCCTCTTGGCTGTACTCTTGGGATTTCCTAGACGCGACCGTATGAACTCTGTCTCCTCATCCCACGCATGGAGATCGATCTCCTGAGACCAAGAACCCACCTTTAAGTAGGATGTGATTGCCTCCCGGACGATCTGACCCTCACTCACACCATACTTCGCGGCCTGTTCACGTAAGACTACATTCTGGTCTGATTCGATGTAGAGCTGCTTTCGTACCATCGATTTTTTTTTGGACACTCAGACCACCTCCTACATCTAAGTATACATCGAATAATGTCTTGGAGGCAAGTGGCTGTCTTGAGAATGTTAAGAGGGTCTGTCCCCGTTAACAAATATTAACGGGGACAGACCCTCTTTACAATTGAGTTCCTTACCCTTTCGATCCTGATGTGAGCATGCCCGATACAAAGTACTTCTGGAGCGAGATGTAGACCACGATCAAGGGAATGACCGATACGACCGAAGCCGCCAGAAGGAGATGCCATTGGGCGCCGTAGGCACCTTTAAACTGCATCAGTCCCATCGTAGCTGTGTAAAGTCGGTTACTCTCTAAGTAAATCACCGGACGCAAAAGATCGTTCCAGTTGTTCATAAAGGCGATGATGATCAGCGAAGCACTCACCGGCTTGGCATTGGGGAAGAAGACTCTGTAGAACATCTGCCAGGGATTGGCCCCATCAATGAAAGCTGCTTCTTCAATGGACGATGGAATGTTCTCGAAGAATCCCCTAAAGAGGAACGTTCCAAAGGATCCCACCAACATCGATGGGACAATGAGTGGTAAGTAGGTGTTATACCAACCCAGCTTCAGCATGAGCAAATACTCTGGAATGATGGTGACTTCCACCGGAATCATCATGGTAGCCAATAGAGTTCCAAAGACAATGTTCTTACCCCTAAACTTCATACGAGCAAAGGCAAATCCACCAAGGCTGCAAGTAAAGAGCTGCCCCAGGGCGGCCGACCCTGCTACAATCACAGAGTTTAGAACATAGCGAAGGAAGTTGTGTTGATCGAGAACCGTCCGGTAATTATCCCACATCCGGTCTGTAAACAGAGCACTCGAGGTGAACGTTGGAGGAAGGCGAAACACTTCCCCCATGCTCTTAAAAGACGTGGCTACCATCCACAGAAATGGGAATACGGTTAGTGAACCCACAAACAACAAGAGTACATACAATGCGATCTTGCGATATATCTTCACCATTCCCACCCCTAATCTACAGTCTCGACCCAGTATTTCCGGGCGTAGAAGTTAATAAAGGTAATGACACCCACAATAATCAGAAGTACAAAGGACATGGCCGAAGCATAGCCCATCCTAAAGTGCACAAAGGCGTTAATATATGTGAAAAAGCTCAGAGTAGCCGAAGCGTAATTAGGGCCTCCCTCTGTCATAGCCATGGTGATATCAAAGCTCTGCAAGGATTGGATCAAAGCAATAATTCCGATAAAGAATGTTGTTGAAGACAAAAGAGGAAGAGTGATATGGCGTAAACTCTGCCAGCGCGTGGCTCCATCGATTTTTGCCGCCTCGTAATACTCCTCCGGAATGTTCTGTAGACCGGCCAAAAAGAGAATCATATGATAGCCTGACATCTTCCAGATATAAACCATCACCAAGGTTAACAAGGCGTAGCGGGAGTCACCTAAAAAGGAGGGTATGTTATGCACACCCAAGTCTGCCAGGACATTGGGTAATACTCCAAAACGGGGGCTTAAGATCCAGCTCCAGACCACACCAATAGCCACCGTAGAGGTAATCACGGGCAAATAGTACAAACCGCGAAAGAAAGTAATGGCTCTAAGGCGGTTATTGACCAAGATGGCCAAGAAGAGACCGCATACCATGACCCCCATCACATACATCAGACTGAACACTAAGGTGTTACGGAGGATCATCCAAAATGTACCGGAATTAAAGAGCTCCACATAATTGGACGTGCCAATCCACTGGGGTGGAGAAAAAACATTCCAGCTTGTAAAACTCGCTAAGAATGCCGCGATGATCGGACCGATCCGGAAGAAGACCAGCCCTAAGATTGTGGGGGTAATAAACAACCACGGTGCAACCTTCCCGTACCTCATAGGAAACCTCCTGACAAAAGCAAGTTACGGGGGGAGGAATCCCTCCCCCTGGTAAACATTCTACGGCTCTGGATAATATCTTTCCAGAACAGCATTACCATCTCTGGTAATGTTTTCAATTGCCTGTTCTACAGTCTGTTGACCATTGGTTACAGCGTCCAATTCACCGTTCATGCCAGCTCCGCCTGTGGAAGCATAGCCTCTCCACTCGCTCCAGCCCATGTTAAAGGTAGTGCGTACAGGAGTTTCGCCAAGTTCCAGAATGAGCTCCATGTTTCCGGGTTGCTGGTCTTGTTGCAGCCACTCCTCAGAATAAGCAATGTCCTTGTAAATGGGCACTTTACCGGGCATGTAGGTTTCTACCGGGCGGTTTGCACCAATGAGATACTTAACAAAGGCCCAAGCTTCGTCTTCGTGCTTCGTTGTGGCAGCGATTCCAACCGAATCTGGCCAGTAGTACGAGCGCTCTTCACCTGGCTCTAGCGATGGACCCTTCGGTACATGGGCAATTCCCCATCTGAAGGAGTCGCCGGCCACGGTACGGACATGGTCAATCATCCAGGAACCATCAACCCACATGGCAGCTTGCTGGAGTGGGAAGAGGTCTTGTTGGCGCATTCCGGCCATGTCGCGATGAGCCATGGACACGCCGTGAACATTGGTTAGATCGGACAAGAACTGGAGTGCCTCTTTAGCCTTGTCATCAATGGCGATCCGGGTCTTGTTTTCGTTGAGAATTCTACCGCCATTAGCATAGACCCATGGTTCCACATGGGAGTAACGGCCATACCACCAGAACCCGTACTGCTCAGGAGCTCTGTTGGGATTGCTTTGAATCGTTAAAGCAATGGCTGCGTTTTGGAAATCATCCCAGGTCCAATCATCATTTGGATACTCCAAGCCAGCAGCGTCAAACATGTCTTTGTTGTAGAACAAGACGGAACCAACCCAGGCGTAAGGAATAGCGTACATGTCGCTAGTATCCTTATTGGGGAAGCGGTCTTCAGCAAAAACATTGTAGAAGTAGTCATCGAGATTGAGGTCCCGATCCACTAGATGCTGAATGTTCAGCAGAAGTCCATCTCTGGCCCAGGTATCGATATACCCTGTGGACATGGAGAATACGTCGGGCAGTTCACCCGCTGCGGCCATGGCAGCAAGGCGAGGCCAGAAGTTCGTAGGATCAAGAGCCGTCATTTCTACTTTGATGTTGGGATTTTCTGCTTCAAAGCCACGGATCAGCTCGGCTTCCATTTGTTGGAACTCGGGGTCCCACATGAAGTAGCGGAGTGTGATTTGTTCTGCCATGGCAAAGGCAGAGAGGCTTGCTACCAGGAGGGTAGCTAACAATACGATTACCAGATTGCGTTTCATCGTTCTCCTCCATTCTTTGTTAGCGATTTTTCGTTAGCGCTTTCCGTTACGGATCACACCGACACTTGGAACCAAACGTTCATACGTGATACCTGGCAAACCTCTACGGTCTGCTCCTTTGACTAAGTGACCATAGTAGTATTGGATATTCGCCGAACCACCTCCATCTAAATTCAAAGCATGCTTGTATCCTCTGTTTTTGAGCACTAGAGCAAGTTCGCTGAGTGTTGCGCCAGAAGACTCCCCGGTCGCTTCCTCCATACCGCGATTGACCGACTCTACTGCCAAAACTCTAAGGCACCCGTTAAAATCAACGCCGATGGCCATGCGGGCGGCCCTTGTTTCATCAATATCTTCCGCATAGTCTGTGGGAACAACCCCATAGTCGGTAACTCTTCCATCCCTGACCCTTTTGCGAAAGAACTCTTCCTGCTTAAGGCTCTGTTGAGTAAGAATAATCTCACCGTCTCGAAGGAGCCCTGGTCCGCACTGGATTCCTGCGGTGTATTGGGAACCATCGAGAAAACTATAACGGACTTCGTTAGTGAAGGTAGTCTGCTCTACCCCATCCGCCGAAAGGGAGAGCACAAAACCATTATGTGGAATCTCGGTCTCGCCGCCTCGCTTGACACCGACAATGGCTCGATCGATGATGACAAACTCCAGCTTCCCTGCATCCTGTGGAGTCCGCGTAAGCGTGCGGCTTTCCTGTTCGATGCCAAAGAAACGGGTGTAAAGTGCGGGTTTGCCAGGTTGACTAGTCTCGTTTAGGGCAAAGGTGGAAAGGTCAAAGGTCCGGCCAAGGGCCTGCATCTTTAGATCATGAAGCGATACTTGACGGAGCTCCACGTTTCCTCCCGCTTGAAAAAGCAGGGCGGATCGATTGAAAAGGGGTGGACTTTCTATAACACCTTCCCTAATTTGCATGCTGTAAGCATCACCCAACAGAGAAAACTCACTGATAAAGTCCTCTTCTTCGAAGAGGAAGAAGGAGGTGTTAAAGACGATCGGATAGTTCCCCCCGCGACCATGGAGTGAAGGCAGGCCAATGTTTCCTACCGCGACCACATCTTTCATGGGATCAAAGTTTGCATAGACCTCTTCGAGCGGTAGAAAAGGATCCCCTTGAACCAGTTTTATCCTTCCTTCTCTGTATAGCATATCCAAGAGCTCCTGCATCTTGGCGTCCTTTTCGGTCTTAATAGTCTTAACCTGTAGATTGCCCTCATAGATCACGTAGTTGTGGCTGCTCACCAGATCTCGCAAATGTTGTGTAATGTGGGCGTTCTTGCTTACGTAGATAAGGTCTGTACCTTGATACTGCAAATCAATGGGCTCCGTGGCTTCGTAATGTCCATAGGCGTCCCAGACAAGGGCTACAGGAGACTCTATCCCGCGAGAGAGTGCTTTTAGCATACGCAGCTGGGCTACGTCATCGAGTTTAAGATCTCGGCTGGCGCTAATACCTTTATGGAACTCCACCTCACCCGGATCCAGCGCTGTAGCTTCAACCACATCATAGTAACTTCCGTCCTGACGATGAATTCTGTTTCTGGAGTAGTGATGATTACAATCGGGCTTGAGTGCGAGCATGTCGTACCTCCTGGACCTGGAATTGCTCTAGAGCGAAAAACTTCTCCATGACAAAGCGCACGATTCCACGCTCTAGAGAGCCTGACCCAGGAACATTGCGTTTGATTTCTGGTGTATAGTACATCGATTGGTCGTTTAGCATATGGTGTTTCACCTGGTGATAGATGAAGTCGTTATAGTCAAAGACATTGCCCGTTAAGAGCACCTTCTTCGGGTTCAACATCTGGGTTTGGGCAATCATCAAGCGAGCGATGTGCATCGTAAAGGCGTCCATTTGTGCCCGAACTTTGGGATCGGCCGCGTGCTTGATAAACTGCTCGTTCAGGTCATCTACCTGATCCCGCCTGATCGAGGCTGAGTAGTATGGCAGACTGTTGATCTTGCGTATTAAGGCATCGGTCCTTAAGACGTGGTAGAGTTTGTCGATTTCTTTTCCAAAGAAGCGATTGTCACCCGCTCTATTCGTATAGCCATGGAAGATGGTGTTGTTTATGATGAGAGCCAAGCCAATGCCCTCGTTTATATATAAGGCGGTTGTCACATTATTAGACTGATCCAGTTCAATTTCGTTTCTGACATAGATGCGCACCTCGGTATCGATGAAAACGGGTACTCCCAGCCTCGCACTTAAATCGGCCCCCAGGGGTTTCTCCGTCCAATCCAGCTCATTGGAACGATCGATGATCTGGTTTTCAAAGTCAGTGACGCCTGATACGGACATCCCCACCCCAAGGATTCTATCCTGGGGCAGAGCAAGGGCGGCTTTAACTCCAGACATGGCCGAGGTTAGGGCTTCGAGGTATTGATCGTACGAGCATGCCTGTAGTTCAACGATATGACTGTGAACGACGTTGGCTTTAAGATCCGAAACGAAGATGTAAAAGTGTGTTGCGCGTAAGTCGACCCCAATTATGTACCAGAACTCTTTGTTTGCCTCGTAGAGAAGTGGCTTACGACCTCCGCTCGAGGTTCCCTTGCGGGTGGAAGCAATCATGCCGATCTGCTCGAGTTGGTTGGTGTAGTCGGAAATTGCCGTCAGGGAAATACCGCAAAAGTCAGCGATCTCTGTTTTGCTGATGGGTCCCCGTTCATAGATGATCTTGTATAACTGTTTTAGGTCGATTTTCTTCGCCTGTTTGCCCATATGTATCTCTCATACCTCACGTTTTGTGCGCACTTTCTCAAGCAGCTTTATAAACTTCACTATCATTGTACCACGGTTTTGTTTCGAACACAATGTTAACGGGGCCTGACCCCCTTAACCTCCTTAACCTTTGTTTAACGTTGATTAAGGGGGTCAGGCCCCCTTAACAAGCGGATATAAAAATTCCCTATAGCCGAAAGCCTGCCATAGGGAATTGCTATGAAGAGTCAAGACGTCCGCTTTACCAGCCTAGATAACCAAACAATACGACCAGAGGAAACACAACAGCTGCGGTAGCGAAAGGAATCGTCAACGTATCTGTACCTCTCTTGGAGAAAAGCTCGACCACACCAGCAATGGGAGCGACAATCAACGAGATAAGCAAGCAAATGTACCAAGACAGTCCGCTCAAAAACAAGAGAGTAAAAAAGACCGCCACAAAGGCAGCCACCATCATAGCAAGGGTTCCTTCATGGGTCTTGGCACCCTCAATCCAGGCATGCACGAAGGTGCGTTTACCCAAAAACCTGCCCACGAGCGCGGCAGCTGCATCACCAAAGCCCCAGGCCATGACGGCTACAGCCACCATGTACTGCCATTTTGCTCCAAGAACGCCCCAAAAAAACAGGATCAAAACGGCGAAAGAGATCTGCACATAAAGTAGCTGTTTGCGCAGCTCTCCTCCCCTTTCCGTCCGATCAACAAAGTACTTTTTATAAAGCTCTGTCTTTTCCAATAGGTAGAGCGCCGGATAAGCCAAAAGCACCAGACAAAAGGCAGCGAGTACTGCCATGTACCAAGTACTAAAGAGGCGCAGCAGAATGAAGACCGAAAGGCTATACGCAACGTGCTGTATCTTGCGGATGACCTCACGGGGAAGTGGCGACCAAGCTTTTAACATCGTGGGAATGGCGAGGAGTCCTACAAGATAGTACGCAACCAGGACGATGGTCGCCACGAGGTCATTCTCGAACATGGTAAGTCCCCCTTTGTCTCTCTTCTTGCCTTGCCCCGCTAAAACTCTCCGATACACGCCTAAATATCTCAATGAAGCCCGCGATTTCCTCCTCAGAAACGCCCTGGGAGGCAATTGTAAAGATGTCCTCATAGATCTTTTGGACCTGCGGACCCATTTGGAGTGCTTTGGCCGTCAGATTGATCCGCGAAATCCTTTTGTCGGTCTCATCCTTCTCCCGAGTAATCAAACCCTTCGTCTCTAGGGACACAAGCGCGCGGGAAACCGCAGGCTTACTGATTTCCAACTGCGCGACCAAATCTTCCTGCATGAGAATCCGATCGGCATTAAGCAAGCTCAGCAAGATATTCCCCTCGGCACTGCTTAATCCCAAGGGCTGCAACCGCTCGTTAATCAACTGTCTTGCTGTCTTGATCGTGTTGTTGGCGTAATGCCAGATATCCTTGATTCCCTGCATGGCGTTCCTCCTGAACAGGTGAGAACATCGTGTGGTCGTCACATACCACCACGATAGTTAACCTGTTAACTTTAATTCAATTATACGTCATCGAGGGTCGTTTGCATACCACATATCTTTTTCAATTGACGTTAGCACCACAAAAAAGACCCTGGGAATAAAGTACCCAGGGCCATACATATGCCGATGCGCTTCTATCTAGACTGCTGTTGCAGCCGCCTGTAGATGTACGCTAGAGCTAAGCCTGTCAAAGGAATCGTAACCAAAAGACCAAAGCCCAGGAGTAGTGCTCCCAATAGGTTCAACAAGAATGCAAGGAACACGAACCCGAGGACACTCCAAAACGACCCCTTCAATAAGCGGAAACTCTCCCCTATGGCTTGCCCTGCGCTCATGTTCTGATCAATCACCAAAAAAGGCACAAAGCTCAAGTAAATGCCCAGGATAATGCCTGGAATCACGAAAAGCAACATCCCGATCCCTGCGATGAGCGCCACAAGGAACGACGAACCCAAAAACGGCCAGAACCATTGACCTCCGGAAAATAGGTCATTGAAACTTACAGGTCGTCGATCGGTAACCAGAAGGTGAATTCTCAACACCCCGATACTCAACCATACGGACACAGCCATAGTACCCAGAGCTAGGATAATTTGAGGCCATGGCGTCCAAAAATAGTACGAAAAACCCTCTGCAACCCCATTCATAACGATGCCAATGACGCCTGCCACGACATGCACAAGAACAAGCAGTCCTGCATTGGCCGTAAAGCCACTCCAAGCATTTCGGAAAGCATCGGAAACCAGAGATCCGCCACTGTAAGCAGGTCCCGTGTAATGTCCTGCGGGAGGTTCAGCTTGAGTCGGTGGTAGCGGTGGTGGTTGTGGTCGAGGCTCTAAGTTACTGTGGCAGTGTTTACACAAAATCGCCACCGCCTTGATCGTCTCACCGCAATAAGGGCAGCTCTTAGTGTCGCCACCGGACCCTGCAACAAGCTCACTTTGCCTGCTTCCACAGCCGTATACAGAGCAGGCGTTCAGATGTTCCCAACACTCGGCATGCTGGGGAGTACGACAATGCGTGCAAACCCTGACTGCCTCTCCCTCTTGGATTGGTAATTGACAACGGGGACAGATTTGCCCAATAAAGTATGAAATATGAGCCACCGCCTCTCTTACAGGTTCTTTATAACTTTATTCCATAGGTCCGTCCGATGTCCTTCCCACGCGTCAGGATACAGACTCGTCCCACTAGCAGGATTCCTCCGTATTTCGTGGAATACTTTGACATCTTCCAAATGTTTACAATCAAAAGGAAAGCAAGGTGAAGAAAATGTGGTGGAAACGCTTGGGACTTGCTGTCTTGATGGTGCTTTTTGTCTTCTCCCTTCCAAGTCAAGCGGAAACGGTGAACTGGAGCAAGTACGTAACGGCCGATGGAGGTTTTTCCTTCCATTATCCGGAAGGGTGGCTTGTAACTGAAACCGAAACGGGCTTCGTTGTTCACGATGCTGATAACTATGAACAGCTTTGGCTTGTGCTTTTAAACTATGAAGAAAGTTGGACAGCCGAGGATCACGCCCGGTTTTTCCTCTCCCTCATACAAGAGGAAACCCCCGAGATGGATGCTTATGGCTGGGAGCTGGACTATGCCGATGAAATTGTACTTTTTGACCTCATCTTTGACACTGGGCGGGGACGCGCAGACGGTTTGGGGTTAGTGATCAAAGACATCGAATATGAACAGGTTTTGTGGTTCCATTATCTCGCCGGACAAGGCGTCTACACGTCCTCGAGGGCTGAGACCATTCTCGAAGGTTTCGTCAACTCTATAGCCGGGGGCGCAGATTCGCAGCCGCCGGTAGACAGCTATCAGGCCCGGCTGGACAGAATTGAACGCAACCTAGACGGCTTCTTGTTTGTTATCGAGTTCGCTCTGGGCTCGCCTCTTCCTTTGGCTACCGAAACGCTCCTTGCCTCAGAATTTAGAGGACTCCTCATGGAATACACCGAGGAAGAGCTGGCGCCCTATGATGAGTACCCACATTTCGCCGAGTTTATCAGGTCCCTTAGCGATCCAGCGGAGCTGCTCGAAGTTCAAGAAGGAGTCGCAGCCTCGATTTGGGAATGGATCGACGAGAGTGACCCAAACGATCCCATCGTGCGTCGCATCAGTGACGCTCTGCGCAACACCGATCGGGTGCTGATCCAGGGTACCATACCCCTCACCGAAGGAGCAGCCACGTCGTATGCCGAGTTTGTCGCGTTTGCAGAATACATCGATCGCCATGGGACGGCCAATGCTTCACCCAGCATGATCGACGATGACGTAGTACTCGAGATCAAAGGACAACTCATTGATGCCTGGCGCGGTTTTAGCACGAAAGAGCAGGAACAGGTGGCAGCACTGCCAGCCGTGTGGACGGTTTTGCGGCGTGCAGTAAACTACGGTGATTCGGCGGAGCGGGAGATGGCCCTCAAGACCATCAGCCAAGCAATTCCTTCCCAGTCCTCCACGCAGTCTTCGGGAACAGAATCCGAGGAGTACGATCCTGCAGATTGGGTCAGACATTATTCCACGATGCAAATTCAGCAGCAGACATTCAATCACTACATGTGGTCTGTTGGATATCACAATACGATTTATGGGTTCTAAGTAGGAACTACTTTTGAACTATGTTGGAACGCTACAAAAGGGCCGCGGGTGCACTTCAGACCCGGGCCCTTTTCTGTTTCGATCGATACTCCCTTCCCCGACCACTTACCCCTTGATTGCTCCCGCTGTCAAACCCTTGATGAACTGTTTGGACATGAGGATATACAAAAGGATAATCGGCAGGGTCGCCAGAGTAAGCACGACTAAGACCTTCGTCCAATCTGTCTGGTAGGTTCCAAAAAAGTAGGTCACGCCGAGCATTAACGTACGATGGCTTTCCTTGAGATTAAAGATCAAGGGGAACCAGATATCGTTCCAGATATTGATTAAGTTAATGATCGCCACCGTGCCCAATGCGGGCCGAATAAGGGGTACAATGATGTTGGAATAGATGCGCATTCTTGAAGCACCATCGATCTCGGCCACTTCGATTAACTCCCTGGGTAGTTCCTGGATGAAGGTCGTGAGCACAAAGACGGCCATAGGCAGACCCCAGGCAATATAGACAGGGATGAGACCGTACAAAGAGCCCATCAACCCCAAGGAGCGGACAATCTGGAAGATGTTGATGGTTCCGAGTCGAATGGGAATCATGATTCCCGACAAGAACAAAAGGTACAGAAACTTCGAGGCCTTTCCCTTCCAAAAAGCCAGGGCATAGGAAGCCAGGGACCCGATAAAGAGCGTCACGAAAATGGTGAGCCCCACAACGAACAAGGTGTTCCAGCAATAGAGCAGAAAGTCGCTGTCCTGGAGCACATAACGGTAGCCTGCCAGGTTTGGACTTGGCGGAAAGACGAAGGGATCTCGGAAGATATCCAGCTGTTTCTTGAGGGAATTCACAAGCATTGTCCAGACCGGAAACAATACAATCAGAGACCAGGCTAGGAGAATTAGGTAATGAATCAGGTTGGTTCGTCTATGTCTCATTGCACTCGACTCCCCCGTTCTCTGAGATACATCCACATTGATACACCGAGAAACAAGATGAAGAAGATGACGGTGGCAATGCTAGCACCCACCCCCATATTAGGCTGGGCTACGGGGTGCTGACCGGCGATTCCAATGCGATAAAATAAGGTTCCCATAATATCGGTGGAATACTCCGGCGCCCCCCTGGCATTTGTCATGGCAAAGACGATGTCAAAAGCGTTAAAGTTGCCCACAAAGGTCATCACAGCGACGAGGCCAATGACCGGAGTCAGTAAGGGCAGCTTTACTTTCCAGAAAATCTGCAGAGCGGAAGCTCCATCAATGCTGGCCGCTTCGAGAACATCTTCCGATATGCCCTGAAAACCAGCGAGGAAGATCATCGTGGGAATACCCACCCATTGCCAGGCCGTAACAAGGCCTACCATGATCATGGCGGTCTCCGGTTTTCCCAGCCAGGGATAGCCCTCAAATTGCTTGAGACCAAAGCGCACTAGGATCTGGTTCACCGCTCCCCAATGGGGGTTTAGAATGAGTTTCCAGAGGAAGCCAGTAACCAAGACCGACATGGTAGCGGGCAGGAAGATAATGGTACGAAACACCGATCGCCCTTTCAGGCGACCTGCGAGAATGTTTGCAAAGAGAAGACCTAAGGTATTTTGAATGCCCATACAAATGGCAAAAAGAATGCAGGTGTTTTTCAGCGCGCCAAGCAGGCGATCTCGAAAAAGCGGATTCGTAAAGAGCTCGACGTAGTTTTGCAGACCGACAAATTGTGTGGGAATCAAGCCTGTCCCTTGGTAGAAGCTCATCCGCATGGAGTTAAACAGGGGAAAGGCCATAAACCACACGTAAATTACCAGTGCGGGAATGGTAAAGAAGAACCAATGATCTTTCCTGAACCGTCGTTTCGCTTGTGCCATACGATGTACTCCTTAAGGGCCTGGCATGGAAAACCCACGCCAGGCCTTGGTGATGAGCTGACTATTTCTTGAACTTTTGCGTTGGTGTAAACCAGGTTTCGAGACCCTCTTGCAGATAATCCGCTGCTTCCTCGGGAGTCATGCTTCCCTTGACAACGGCTAAAGCGGCCGTTTGGGTCAAGAGATACCCGTCTGGATCGCCTGATTGCAGCTCTGGCCAGACAAAACGTGCATCAACGTCTTTGCCTTCGTGCAGAGCATAAAAGTCGTTGGCGTGTTTGTCTTGCAGCGTAATGGACGTCTGGTTGAGTGGGTAGAATCCGGGAATTTCGTCCGCTAGAATCTGGGCAGCCTCGACTGTGGTGAGCCAGGTTAGGAACTTCAAACCAGCTTCCTTGTGGGGTGAAGCACTATTGAGACCAAGTCCTGCATCAGGATGGAAGGTGACAACAGTGGGTCTGCCCTCAGGTGCCGGTGTGGCAAAGACGCTCCACTCAAAGTCCGGTTCTGAGCTGACGAAGAAGGCTACGTCCCAAGAACCGCCAAAGAACATGGCTGCACGTCCCAAGAGGAAGAGCTGCTGGGCGTCATAATACGATACACCTTCTTGTCCTGGGGGTAAGTAGGGGGCTATATCCTGGAGGGCCTTGAAGGCCGATACCATTTTCGCATCGTTGAACGGTACCTCTCCCGTTTCATATTCAAGCCTTGCCTCTCGTCCTCCAATAAAGTTGGGAAGAAGGTTCATGAACACAATTTCGTTCATGTCCCATTCATCTTTGGAACCGTTGGAGAAGGGAATGACACCAGCAGCCTTCAGGGTTTCTGCGACTTGCAGGAGCTCTTCCCACGTTTGGGGTATTTCGAGATTGTGTTTCTTGAAGAGGTCTACGTTATAGTAAATGCCATGGGATACGGCCATGAATGGAACTGCGAAGGGTACGTCATTTAAACTCCAGGCTGCACGAGACCCGACAGAGAAATTCTCCTCGAGCCCCTCAAGACCCGTCAAGGGTTCGAGATAGCCTTCGGCAAATAGATCTTGCCCGACTTTGAAGGAACGAACATACATCAGATCCGGTCCCGTTCCCCCTGTTAACTGGGTCCGGAGTACAGCGTTGTAATCTGGCGGATTGGTTGGGTTAAAGCGGATGCGAATATCAGGATGGCTCTTGTGGAAAGCATCGAGCAATCTGTTCACCTGTTCTACATCATCCACGCGCCAGGAACCAAGGGTCAGTGTCACCGTCTCCGCACTTACCAGGGCGGACGCAAGAAGAACTCCCACTAGGACTACGAGCACCAACAAACTAAAGCGACGCTGTTTTCTCATTCGACTTTCCTCCTTTTTTGTTGTCATGCCTGGACGACTTGATTCGCAATCATCACCATCCTTTGTGCCATCGTTTTTAGATTTGCCCAATAAATGGATAATACACCCCGGAAGGGGAAATTCCTGCCAAAACAAAAGAACTCCTGTTGCTTCGGGAGTTCTGTTTTGGCGTTCTTTTGTGGAGGTCTATTGTGGAGGTCCGTTGCAGAAACCCAAATCATGATCGACGATAGAAAATTGCTGAAGACAGCAGAAGAGCACTTCCCCTCCTATGGAAAGTGCTCTTCCATGAACTAACAAAATGGTATCGCACCATTGACTTTGAGCAAGACTTCTTTGGCCACAACCAAACAGTAGTTGATCACAAAGTTAACGGTGACCAGCTGCCCAACTGCAGTGGGTTCACCGATGAGTCTGAACTCGACATCGTGCTTCTGCACAACTGTCTGACCGGGCCATTGCGTGAGATCGACCGGGCAGACAACAGCGTCTTCCCGATAGGTGACGATCGCATTAGCCGACCCGCTCGTATCCGTTGTTGTGATGCGCAGTTGCCAGGTGTTGAACACCTTGTCTTGGTCTACTATAGACGTGAAGGAAAGGGGAACTATTCTTACTGTAAACGGGTTGATGGGCACACCGGGGACACCATACGTAATTTGGTTATTGGGTTGCTGGATTTTTTCCTTACAAATGACCTTCAAGGTCTTGAGCCGATGATCCTGAAAGTTTTCTTGCACCAACTGATCTGAAAGAAATCCCATTGGAACACCTCCTTTCAAGTGCTAAACTGATAGTCCATGATCTTGCATGGTCTGCCGCAGAAGGGTGCGTTGGATTGAATTGATTTGCCAATCGCTTGCTCTAGGATATGCAAGCCTGTAAACCGTGGTATGGGACGGTCATCCCGTATTCTCCAAGATCAACAAAGGGGCTGTGCAAAATGAACGAATCAAAGTTCATTCTGCAACAGCCCCTTGATACTTGGCATTCCCGACAGGATTCCAAGATGCTATCTGTTTCGCGTGGGTCGTTCCAGGGTATAGAGGTCTTCGTCAAGCTGTGCAAAGCGTTCGTTGACCAACTGCCGGGCGTCGTAAACGGCTCTGTTATACATATAGGGCCCGACTTCCTTAATCATGAAGTCCAAGAGCTGCTCAGCGGCCAAGTTGCCCATGGCTTCCGAGTGTTCTTCTTCAAAGTAGGTCTTTATGCGCTCGATAATCTTGACCTTTTCTTCCCGTGTCATGTTAATCGGAATCACTGGCATACGCTCCTTTTTCCATACTACCATAGGGTTTGACCTTCGATAGCAAACTCCTCCCGGTTGTTAAGGGATTCTTAACGGGGCCAGACCCCATTAACAATTGTTAATGGGGTCTGGCCCCGTTTACATTTCCCCAACAAGCTAGTCGATTTGGCTGCGGAAGAAGAGATGGTTTCCGATTTGTACGATGGCAACCTGCTTCCAGACCCAGTTGTTCTTGTTGGTTACTTTGGCAGGGGCAAAGAACCCTGTAGCCCCCTGCGATGGATCCCAACCGGCCAGTGCATCGCGCACGGCGTCTTTAGCGCTTTGACCTGCAGGAGTATGAATCGAACCATCATCGATGGGAGAATACTGGGCATAGCCGCGACTGTCTCTCTGCATGATGACCCCATACAAGCTGTTGGGATAGTTGCGATGTACCACACGATTGAGGATACTGGCTGCGACAGCTACTTGACCCTCGTAGCTCTCACCCTTGGACTCGGCAAATACCAGGCGAGCAAAGAGATCTAAATGTGCAGAGCTGTACACGCAATTCATTTTGACTTCAACCACGTTAGAGTTCCTTCCTATGGTTACTTGCATTGTCTGATCCTGATAGTGGGGTTTCGAGACCGTCAACGTATGCGTACCTGTAGGAATGTTCTTGATTTCGAAGTTGCCTCCACGAACCTGTACTGTCTTACCCGCAATAGTAGCTTGTCCACTCCAAAAAGGCAGACCACTTGCGCTGTCGACCACAGTGCCCACTAGGGTGCCAGTTGTGGTACTGGGGGGAGTCTTGTCCTGTGGCAGACCCGAGCCGATTCCTGAACCAACACCTGAACATCCGGTAAGCATCAACATCAGTAGAATTGCGAATGAGAAGAATATGTACTTGCGTTTCACTTTTGACTTCCTTTCCTGCGATAATCCGCTGAGACTAAGGTAAAACCAACACTTCAGTATTGAGTGTTGGCCTCTGTTAGATACTCTTCGAGATACCAGAGGTAGAGGGGGACGTCGCAAGAATGGGAACTTCTGACAATCCTGCAGGTACAAGGCCTTTCTCGCGAAAAAGCAGCTACCGCGATTGGTGGCTGCTTTCTTAGAAGCGTACATAGGAACCGTATGAACACAGTCTAAATGGGGGTTGTCGGCCTATTGATCTGCTTAGATGGCTAGTTGAAGGATTGCTCCGTGCGCAGGATGATCTCATCTTGCAAGGCCTTTTCCAAATTGTTGAAATGATCGGAGTAACCAGCAACCCTCACAATCAAGTCCTTGTACTCCTCAGGTTTCTTTTGTGCTTCCAGAAGCACCGCTCGGTCAATGACGTTAAACTGAATGTGATGCCCCATCATCTTGAAATAGGCACGGATTAGGGAAACCACATTCTTAAGACCTTCTTCCCCAGCAATCGATGCAGGGGTGAACTTCTGGTTCAAGAGCGTACCGCCCGTTGACGTATGATCCATCTTTGCAGCGGAACGAATCACAGCAGTCGGTCCGTTGGTGTCGGCTCCCTTTTCAGGGGAAATTCCATCCGTTAAGGGGACGCCGGCCAAGCGTCCGTTAGCTGAGGCTGTCATCACTGAACCAAAATAGACGTGGCACGTTGTAGGCAACATATCGATTTGGTACGTCGCACCGTACGCGGCTTTTCGGCCCCGAATCTTGTCCCGTACACTCTCAAAGATGTCAACCATGATGGCATCGGCATAGTCATCGTCATTTCCGTATTTAGGGGTGTGATTGAGGACTAGATTTCGAATCATCGCATAGCCTTCAAAGTTCGCATCGATGGCTGCCACCAGGTCCTTCATCGTAAACCGCTTCTGATCGAAGATATTATACTTAATGGCTGTCAAGATGTCGGTCATGGTTCCGATACCGACGACTTGAATGTATCTCGTATTGTACTTCGCTCCGCCTGCATTGTAATCTCTTCCACTCTGCCTGCATCCATCGACCACAACGGACATCAGAGGCGAAGGCAGATATCTTGCGAAGATGGTTTCAATGGTGTGGTTTCCGGCAATCTTTATGTTAATAAAGTGAGCAAGCTGCTTCATGAAAGCTTCCCGCAACTCTTCGTAGGATGCGAAGTCTTCGGGGTTTCCTGTTTTTGGCCCGATTTGCTTGTTGGTGTATTTGTCAAACCCGTTATTCATAGTGATTTCAAAGATCTTAGGCACATTCAAATACCCGGTCAGGCAATACGCTTCTCGGCCATGGGCTCCTGTTTCTACACAGCCACTAGCCCCGCCAAAGCGCGCATCCTCCAGGGTTTTACCTGCGTTCAGGAGTTCTTGGATGATTTCCTCTGTGTTGTAAAAGGCGGGTTGGCCCCAACCTTTCCTGGAGATTTCGACTGCTCTTTTCACGAACTCGTCGGGGTTCTTTTCGCTCACCTGCACGTTAGAACTAGGCTGGAGGAGTTTCATCTCGTCCATTGTGTCCAAGATCAGGTAGGAAACCTCGTTGACCCCATCCTCCCCGGTGTAAGGGTCAATACCTCCCGTGTTAATGTTCGCAAAGTCCGTGTAGGTCGCACTTTCCTTGAGTGTAATCCCAACCTTTGGTGGTGCAGGCTGGTTGTTGAACTTGATCCACAGACACTCCAAGAGCTCTCGAGCCTTGTCGTAGTCCAGCGTTCCCGCCTCTTTTTCCTTCTTGTAGAAGGGGTACAAGTACTGATCCAGTTTTCCTGGTGAGTACGCATCCCAGATATTCAGCTCTGTGGTCACCCCTACATGGACAAACCAGTACATCTGGATGGCCTGGGCGAAGGTCTGGGGTTTGTGCGCAGGCACGACATCGCAGTTTCCTGCTATCCAAAGTAGCTCTTCTTTCCTCTTTGGATCCGTCTCTTGGGCAGCCAGCTCTCTCGCGTACGCAGCGTAGCGCTGCCCGTAGAGCACCATGGCGTCACAAGCGATGGCCATGGCTCGCAGCTGCGCCTCCTTGTCGTACGCTTCCACATCATGAACATAGTCAAGCTCACGGATAGACTGTTCAATCTCTGCTTTGAAGTCCAAAAAGCCCTTCTTGTAGAACTTATCATCCGCAACGGTATGGCCGGCCGCTCTTTGTTCCATGAACTCTGTGAACATTCCAGCTGCAAAAGCGTCCTTCCATTCCTGGGACATCGCTTCCATGATTTTATCTCTGGTCGACTTGCCCTTCCAATATGGGATGATCTTCTCCGCTTGCAGGGTATAATCGCCGTCTTTGACCTTGAAGCCAATGAGCTCTCTGGCGTTCATGATTTCCATGTCTTCAACGCTATGCGCGCAAATCTCAGGGAACGTAGGGGCTACTTGGGGCCCTTCACTTTTTTCCCCCACGATGAGTTCATCGTCACCGATATAGAGCTTGCGGTTAGCGATATAGTTCTTGAAACTCAGAGCTCGCAGGACAGGCATTTCCATCGTTCCTAAGTGCTTTTCATAAAACTCTGTCAGCAGGAGCGCTCTTTCAAGACTGATGGACGGTTGTGTCGTTACGCTTAATTCTCGAAGTCGCTTCGTACGCTCAGTGTAACCCCTCACGGTTCTCCTCCTTCTTGACGTTGTATCCTTTGTCGGCCAACATGGCCCGAAAACGGTTCATGGTCTCACTAGTTGGGACTTTCATTAAAGCATCTTCGTACTCTCGGCCCAGCTTTTTGTACTTATGCCGCGCAATCGAGTGATACGGTAAGAGATGAACTTCTGTGATGTTCAGCCCCTCGATCAAATCCAACGTCTCTTCGATGAAGCTCGTTTCTGTATTCACTCCGTCGATGATGGGAATCCTCAGGTGAACGTTGCCGTGGATCTCGGTCAGCTTCTCCAGGTTATCGATGATTCCCTTGTTAGAAGCACTGGTGAAGGCTTGGTGTTTCTCGTCGTCAACGAGCTTGAGGTCATATAAAAAGATATCGGTATGCTCTGCAACTCTCTCTAAATATTCAAAAGGTACAGCTCCGCAGGTGTCAACAGCGGTATTTAGCCCCTCTTCTTTGAGTCGTTTTAGGAGTTGTTCCACAAAATCGATGTGCACAAGGGGCTCCCCTCCCGAGAGGGTTACGCCACCACCCGACTCCTCGTAGAAAATACGATCTTTGAGTACTTCCTTCACAACCTCGTCGATCGTGTACTCCCTTCCTGCGATTTCCCTCGCTCCGGGGATACAATAGATAACACACTCACCGCAAAAGTCGCACTTTTCCAGATCCGTGACCATAGAGTTGTTGACATCGGTGATCGCTTTTTGCGGGCAGACTTTTGCACACATGCCGCACATCACGCATTTTTCCCGGTCGTATAACATTTCCTGTTCCATTGCCTGGCTTTCGGGATTGTGGCACCACAGACATGTTAAGGGGCATCCCTTGAAAAAGACCGTCGTCCTTATCCCTGGTCCATCATGGAGAGAAAACTTCTGTATGTTGAAGATCATTGCTTTGTTCATGACGTCGGCTCCACGCTAAATATAATGTCTTGGGTCAATTATATCAAAGTTCTTTCATGCTGTCTTTGTCGAAAATGTTAAGGGGGCCAGACCCCGTTAACAAACGGGGCCTGGCCCCCTTTAACCACGTCTTTAGCAATACGTCACTCGCTCTATTGCAGGTCCGTTGGGCAAGACTGGAATGTCGTTTAAAAGCAGGTTTCCTAGTAAGGATAGGGCCAGCAAGCGTTGGTTGGAACTACCGACAAAAGGAGCTTCTAGACAGCGTTTCTCCTGAACGAAGCGACCGTCGATCAGCAGATCGGTTTCGCCTAGCAGAGCCAGAATCCCGGCATTACCCTTAGCAAGTTCTTGGAGTCGTTCAAGCTGATAGCCGGTGTACACGACTACATCGCCACCGCGCTGATGCACAGCCTCAGCTACTTTCGCCAACAAGCCTGCTTGAAGGAAAGGTTCTCCCCCTGAAAACGTGATCCCACGGACATGTGGTTGCCTGTCATAACGCTCCAGAACTCTCTCGAACGAAACCATGGTCCCCCCATTTAGCGCATGTGTCTGGGGATTATGGCAACCAGGACAACGATGGGGACACCCTTGCGTGAAAAGAACGAAACGCATCCCGGGGCCATCCACGATAGATTCTTCGATCATCGAGGCCAGCCGGATCTGTTGATCTGGCCTAATCTCCTCTTGCTTCTCCTTCTCGGGCGACTTGCGGAAGAGCCGCTCCCTGCGTTCCCAGTAATCAAGCATGCTTAACTCGCTCGGCTACCTCGGCCTTTTTCGCATCGTTAAAGCGATCCAAAGCACCCACGAGGTAACCTGTAATCCTGCGAATCCGCTCGAAGGGCTCGTGAGGACTCTCCTTGCGTCCACAACGCGGACACACTGTTCCGATCACACCTGAATAGCCGCACTTGGGGTCACGATCCAAAGGATGGTTGATCGAACCATAACCGATTCCGGCATTCTTCATATACAGAACGATCTCCTCAAACGCGGAAAGATTGAGACTCGGGTCTCCGTCGAGCTCGATATAGGTGATGTGGCCGGCGTTCGTGAAGGCATGATACGGTGCCTCTAAATCGATCTTCGCATGGGCCGAGATTTTGTAG
>DUQE01000189.1 GCA_012837925.1 Bacillota bacterium | reverse complement strand
TGAACCATTTTGGTGACATTTTCACAGACTATTGACAGAGATCGGCACGAAATCTACATCGCAGTTTTTCTTCGTTTTATCTCGTATAAAAACCCTCCAAAACCTACTCTTAACCTTGATTCTATTCTACCCGAGCGCAGTGTACCACTTCTAGTCTTTTCGCGTGGCTAGAACTGGGAGGATTTGCCTAATGCCGGATCGAATAGAAGGCAAGATATCACTTTCGTTCTGCTAGGAGGATGCATGGGATGCACAACGAGATCATTGAGTATGTCAAAAAAGAAATCGCCAACAACGGAAGAAAATCTCAGCCGTTTCGGGATCGCTTCCAGCACACCATGCGAGTCTATGCCTGGGCCCAGCGCTTACAGGCACTAGAAGGCGGTGACCTTAAGACAGTCCAAATCGCGGCCCTGTTTCACGATGCAGGATGGGACGATGTAATCCCCCATCAAGAGGTCAGTGCAACCTTGGCTCGGGACTACTTAACCGCAAATGGTCATACTGATGTAGACATCGAAAAGGTGGTCCAAGCCGTAGCCAACCATAACCAGAGAACGTCGAAAGCTCCCTTGCCCATCGAGTGTTACATCGTCATGGATGCAGACTTTCTTGATGAGATTGGAGCTATTACGGTGTTATGGGACAGTATGTCAACCGCACTTGAAAGTGATCCGAGTTATCTCAAAGCCTACGAACGACTTTGCCATTACTTCGAAGAGAACAAGTCGAGGGAGTGTTATCTAAGGACGGAAAGCGGCAAGCGTCTCTACCGTGAACGCCTGGCATTCTTAGAACACCACATTCGAAACCTCGAATTCGAGCTCGGTCTCGCCGATAATGTGCCCCTCCCTCCGATGAAAGAAGCAAACAGTGACACTACTGTTACTATCAGCTAAACGTCCTACTTACTCATAACGAAGGCGGAAGAGGATCAGTTCCTGAACCCTAAACAGCGTCTCAGGATCCGATGTAAAGCTGATAGTACGTGCAGACAGTCTCTTCACACCAGGCACGAGCTCGGCTGCGTCGGCCATATCCGTTTTGAAAAAATCAATCTCCATCGTAAGTGGGTTGTTTACCTGCACAGGCTCCATTTTGCCCAGATTCTGCACCCCTAGTCTCGCTTTTTCGCGAATCAAAGCGCAGGCCTTGTCTGGATGCAGAGATAAAGCGCTATGTCGAGAGTACCCTTCTTTCACCACAGCACCCTCAACATGTGGCAAAAGAGCCTGGGTCTGCTCAATTGTGACCTTATCGCCCGAAACCATCACAACCGGAACGCCATAGTAACCTGCCACCACCGCATTTAGGCATGCTTCATTTAAAGTCTGCCCGTCAATGCGTAGATTGTAAACCATGGAACCAACCCAAGTGTGATCCAAAACTCCCCATTGTGTCCCTGCACCTGCGTGGGCTCCGGTAATCATGACAGCATCAAAAGAATCGTCGATTCCTTCCATCTGCAAGGAATTTCTAATGCAGCCTCTGACAAGCTTGGCTTCAGGGTGCAGCTCTTCAGGAAGAATGTTTTGCATGTTCGCATGACCATCGCAGACCACAACCTCACTTGCACCAGCCTGGAGGGCACCTTCAACCGCGGCGTTGACTTCTCTCGTCATGAGCAGACGGCCCCGTTCATAATCGTTCTGGCCCTTCGTGACCTGCAGCGAACTCACAATTCCCGCAGTTCCTTCCATGTCGGCAGAAATGAAAATCCTGTAACCCACGTACATCCCCTCGCTTTCATTTCCTCATGGTTCTGTGCAGCATAAACGAAACCCTCCTACCGCTTGGAGGGCCGCATCATCTTCCATACTCCCAGAGCAAAAAAGAGCAGAGACGTACACACTAAGATAAGAACACTGGTTAGAGAACTTACCGTATGGTCGCCGATTTGGTAGATGACCCCAAGGTTGGCTTGGAAACCCAGGACCATTTCAGAAGGCGCCCCCACGAAAGAAATATCCATCGGAACCTCCATAAATACCTGCCTAAAGAGGGCTGCAGCGTGGGATATGGGGAAGATCTTGATCACCGTTTGTACCGCACCAGGCAAAACACCGATGGGCACATAGATCCCCATCAAAAAGCCAATCAGAGTTCCCAAGACCGTGCTGGCGACACCAAAGGAGTTTTGGGTCTTGAAGAACGAAACCAGAAAGAACATCATGGCGCCACTAGCCATTGTAGACAGGACAAGAAGGCCCAGGACCTTGAGCAAGTTCGCCCAGGGCAAGAAGTCGCCGCCGCTCCCCACAATGTAGAGTTCGGCCATAACGAAGGCAACAAGGCTCATGATCACACCAACAACGAGCGTGCTGATGAGATAGCCACCTACCAGGGTGGTCCTCTTCAGCGGTGAAGTCAGAAAGTCCTTGGCGATTCCCTTTGCCTTATCATCAACAACCACTCCCACGGCTCCCATCGTTGTGGTTACGGTCGTAACCGCCATCAGACCGGCCATAATCCAGCTGTCCATCATAAACCTGGCTCCTGGGATGCCTTCCAAACCACCCATCACCGTTTCACCTAAGAACAAAACATAGAGCCCAATAATGATGAAAACCGCCAGGAGCGAGAAAAAGACAGCTGGTCGATCCCGAAAGAACAGTTTCAAGTTACGCATCGCAAAGGTGAACATCACCGCATCTCCTTCCCTGTGATTCCAATAAAGGCATCATCCATGGTGCCCTGCAGTACTTCAAAGCCGGCAATGTGATCCCGCACACGCTCGATAATGGGTAGAGCCTCAAGTGTAGAAGGGATGGTGATGGTTAGAACGTCCGCGTGCTGATCATAGCTCAACGCCATCTCTTCAACGAGCCCGCGTACAGGTGTGAGATCATTCGCCCAGAGCCTTAATTGATCCTTTGCATACTCCTGCTTAAGCTGGGCCGGGGTACCTTTGGCAGCAATTTTTCCGTGATCGATGACAATGACATAGTCTGCACTCGCAGCCTCTTCCATGTAATGGGTCGTAAGAAAGACTGTCATCCCCTTTTCCTTCTGCAGCTCATGGATGCGATCCCAAACATTACGCCTGGTCTGGGCATCAAGACCCGTTGTGGGTTCGTCCAGGAAGAGAATCTGGGGTCGATTGACCAGTGCTCGTGCTATATCGGCCCGCCTTCTTTGACCTCCCGAGAGCTTGCCATAGGGACGATGGAGGAAATCGGTTACCTCCGCTTCTTGTGCAGCTTGCTCAACGGCTTCATGGAGAGCTTTGCCCTGCAGGCCATAGAAACTTCCTCGGCTGAGGAGGTTCTCCCTCACCGTCAAGAGATCGTCAAGATGGTGCCCTTGGAAGACAACCCCGATGGAAGAGCGTATCTTGCTGTCCTCTTTCCCCAGGCTATAACCGTTGATCACTGCGGTTCCTTGATCGGCCTTGAGAGCTGTGCTCAGGATGTCAATAGTTGTTGACTTCCCAGCGCCATTAGGTCCAAGAAAGGCAAAAAGCTTACCCTTCTCCACGTAGAAGTCAATGCCTCGCACCGCTTCTACTTTGCCGTACGACTTCATTAAGCCGTGGACCTCCATCATTTTTTCCATCTATACTACCTTCTCCCTAATGTACTTTTACGGGTACTCTATACATCAACAGGTAATTCACTGCCCATAACGCGACAGAAGACAATGTGAAAGTCAGGATCGCCGGATAGGGATTTGGTATCTCCCCCGAAAACCCAAACGCCAAGGCCAAAAAGCGGACAACTGCCGAACCAAAGGACCCAGTGCGGTTTTCGTACGTGTAGACAAACATCATGATTAGAGCTATGGGTACAACCGAAATGATCCATTTCACAATGAGATTCGCCCGGTAGTACAACATCGTGATCATCCAGCCCAGACTCGCAAAAAAGGTAAGTACCGACATCGTCCAGAGGATCTTTGCCATCCAGGAAGCCTGGTACATCTGCTCGAAGAGACCTGCGTAGAATGGGTATCCACTCATTGCACTATCCAGGACAAAGTCGGCAACACTTAAGATCGCTGCCAACGCGATAAGTGCCACGATGGTCGCCGAATGGAATGTACGACGCGATATATTGTTCGCCTGAGCAAAGAAGAAACTCTGCTTAAAACAGTTGAGACCAACGACAAAAATGAAGATCAGGCTAGAGCCGCTCAAGCTCATCTTGTCACCTGGACTCCCACTTCTCACAACCATGAACAAGGCGATAGCCACAAGTATCGCATAATAAACCATCACACTGATTCGAAAATCCCATAGCTGATATTTCGCAAAGGAACGAACACGATTCATGTTTAATCTCCTTTCTTAAGCGTTCGTCAGTCCGATAAAGAGTCTCTGAAGTTCCGCTTTACCTACCTCCACATCCAGAGACTTAGCCAGTGACGTATCTACATCCCCAAACAAGATTACGGACTTGAAGTTCTGCAGCCGCTCCTCAGACACGCAGCTCTTGCCTTGGCTATACTGATCAACCTTCGATGCTTCGCCAGACACCGTGTGAGCTGAAGAGAGCAGATCTTCCACCGGTTGCTTCAAGATGATCTGTCCTTTTTTGATGATGATGACTTCCTCTAAAAGGTCGGCAATCTCTTCGATGAGATGCGTGGAGAGAATCATGGTTTTTGGCTTCTCCCCATAGTTCGCCAGGATTTCTCTGTATAAGAGTTCCCGGTGGTTGGCATCGAGCCCTAAGACTGGTTCATCGAAAAGCAAGATCTCTGCTCCACTCGCTATGGTCAGAATGGCCTTAAAAATTGAAGCATAGCCTGTGGAAAGCTCCTTCATTTTCTTCTTGGAATCAAGCTCAAACCGCTGGGCCAGTTCTGCTGCGTAGTTCAAGTCAAACGCAGGATAGAACTCCGCCGTCCACCGAAAGATATCGCGCACCCTGCGAGACTCGGGATACAGATTCGGCTCGGTCATAAAGAAGATCTTTCCTAAGACACGATCGTTCTCCCAGATCGGCTCGCCGTTAAAGGTAATACTCCCTTTGGTTGCATGTGTTTTTCCGGTGATAAGGTTGAGTAAGGTGGTCTTTCCGGCACCGTTGCGTCCGAGGAGACCATAGATTTTCGGTTCGTCAAAGCTCAGGCTGACATTATCCAAGGCTACCGTATCGCCATAGTTCTTCGTTAGCCCCTTGATTTCGATTCTATTCATCGGGTAGACCCCTTTCTATCATTTCTACCAATTCTCGATGCGAAATGTTCAACTTCGTGGCTTCCTCCAGAAGCGTTACTACATACGACTCGTAAAACTTTGCTTTACGTTTTAGCATCACTTTTCGCCTGGCCCCAGGAGTGACAAACATACCCACACCTCGCTTCTTATACAAGATCCCTTCATCGACCAGCAGATTAACTCCCTTTCGAGCCGTGGCAGGGTTAATCTTCAGTACCACAGAAATCTCTGTGGTAGAGGGAATCTGGCTGTCTTCCTCGAGAATTCCTTTCAAAACATCATCCTCTATCGCTTCTGCCAGTTGCATATAGATTGGCTGTTCACTATCGAAGTTGAGAATCAAGGTATCCCCCCTCGTCGGTTAGTTACTTGTGTAATTAACCATACAACCAAGCGAGTCTCCTGTCAACCCTTTTTTTGTCAAAAAGCAAAAAGAGTGCTCCCCAGTTAGAGAAGCACTCCATACGTGTTTTCTTGTTTAATTGATCTTCTTGAGCGTAATCCGGATCTTGGTTCCTTTACCCAACCTGCTCTCAATGGCGATGGTCCCTTTGTGCTTGTCAATAATATGCTTGGTAATGGCCAGGCCCAGACCCGTTCCACCCATATGACGAGCTCGTCCTTTATCAACCCGGTAAAAGCGTTCAAAGATGCGATCCAGATGCTCGGTGGCGATTCCAAGACCGGTATCGCCCACAATGACTTCCACACTGTCCAGCCCTTGCTCTGCTTCTATCCACACTCGGCCACCTTCGGAGTTGTACTTGATGCCATTATCTACAAGGTTCAGAGCCACTTGTTTGAGCAGCTTTTCATCACCTTCCACCATAGCCGACGTATAGATATTGTTCTCTAAGGTCACACCCTTGGCGTTGGCCTTATTCTGCAGCATCAGCACCGTGTCTTCAAATACTTCTTTGAGGTCTACGGCTCCCATTTTCAAGGGCTGCTTACCACTTTCAATCCGTGATAAATCGAGAAGATCATTGATCAAGGCAATCATCCGATCAGTCTCATTATCAATGATCCGCAAGAAACGTTCAGAGAGAGCCCGGTCTTCAAAGTTGCTGTTGAGAAGAGTCTCCGCAAACCCCTT
>DUQE01000188.1 GCA_012837925.1 Bacillota bacterium | reverse complement strand
CCGCAACTTGCTCTAATAGTACCCTTCCGACTCCCTGGCCTCTCAGTTCGTCCGCGACGTATGTGTGCTCCACTGTGATTACATCTTCATCCGTAAGGACAAACGTCATCGCAGCCAAGGGCTTGTCCTCTGAATCGCCGACAAAAAAGCTGTTGACTCCTCGTCGAATCTCCACAATCTCTACCTCCCCTCGTTCTTTCATTATAACGCAATCAGTATTTAACGTACAAGCAAATCCCCCCATTGAGAACAAGACGAAAAAAGGTGTGCTTCATTCTATCGAAACACACCTTCATGGCCTGACTGTTTGTTCACTCTAACGCACTGAAGACTTCTGAACCTCGTATCCCATCGTCGTGATTGCTTTTTCTATCGCATCGATGGAGAGAACACTCTCATCAAAGTTCAGCTTCACTTTGCTTGAGTTAAACATAATCTTCATCGATTCTTGGTCTACACCGTTTAGGTTCTTCAGCGCTCCTTCGATCTTCTGAACACAGGATGGACAGGTTAGAGTCTCCAGTTGAATGGTCGCTGTTTTCATCATGCAATCTCCTCTCACACTTGAATTTTTCTGTTCTAATTCTACACGTTGAATTCACACAGACGCAATAATCGTCGGGCTGGCTTACCGGCGTAATCGGTATCGCAGCAGTCTCATTCCATTTAGAATGACGACAAGGATACTTCCTTCGTGAACTAACATACCAATGGACATATTCATCCAATCACTAAACAACAGACTAGCTAACAGAAGGAGCACAACACCTATCGCAATGATGATGTTTTGTCGCATGTTTCGCGCCGTTGCCTTCGTCAGCCCTAGTGCATGTGGCAAGCGGCCAAAATCAGAGTTCATGAGGACAACATCAGATGTCTCAATCGCCACATCCGTACCTCCACCCATTGCTATACCAATGTTAGCCAAGGCCAGAGATGGGCTGTCATTGACACCGTCTCCCACAAAGGCAACGATTTGGCCTTCTTCCTCGATTAGTCTCTTAACGTAAGCGGACTTGTCTTCAGGGAGCATGTTGCCATGGGCCTCGCTCAATCCGAGTTGGCGACTGACTAGGTCGACGGTCCCCTGATTGTCGCCTGACAGTACCACGAGGTTTTTTACACCAAGCCGCTTTAGTCGCTGTAGATCTTCTTTCACCCCAGAGCGGATCTGGTCCCGAACTCCCATTAACACTTTCAGTTCTCCATCGACAGACATCAATACGAGGGAGTTTCCGTTCTGTTCGAAGCGTTCTACATCAGCCCTTGCTGTGTCACTGAGTGTAACTTGTTCCCTATCCATGAGAGCAACATTACCGACAGCAACTCGCTTTCCGTTTACTGTGGCAACAATGCCTCCACCCTTTACAACCTCAGTATCACTGACGTCGGAAAAAGTGGTCTCACCGATCTCTTCCAAAACTGCTCTAGCCAACGGATGGTCTGACTCGCGTTCAACGCTGGCTAAATAGCCCAAGACTTCACCGATATGGTCCCCATAGTACTGGGTTTCCGCAACCGAAGGTTCACCCGCGGTCAACGTTCCTGTCTTGTCAAAGACAATGGTGTCGAGTCTACTAAAGTCGCTGATGACCTCGCTGCCTTTGAGAAGTATCCCATGACGTGCTCCATTACCGATTCCTGCTACGTTCGACACTGGTACACCAATGACTAATGCTCCCGGGCAACCTAGAACGAGGATTGTAATGGCCAGTTCAATGTCCCTGGAGAAAAGCCAGACAATAAAGGAAAGAACTAAGACAACGGGTGTGTAATACTTTGCAAATCGGTCGATGAAGCGTTCTGCTTCTGACTTGGAGTCCTGTGCTTCTTCAACCAGTTCGATAATTCTCCCAAACGTCGTATCTTCACCCACACGATCGGCCACGACTTGGATGGTCCCATTGTCCAAGATGGTTCCGGCAAATACATACGAGCCTGCTTCCTTAGCTACAGGGACGGACTCCCCAGTTATGCTGGCCTCGTTGATGCTCCCCACCCCGGTTAACACTGTGCCATCAACAGGTACTTTGGCTCCCGTCTTAACCAGTAGTATGTCACCCACATCTACTTCTTCAACATCGACTTCAACAAACTCACCATCCGCCATTTGCTTTAGAGCACTTTCTGGCGCCATCTCCGTTAGTTCTTTGATGGCGGAGCGCGTCTTATTCAGGGTACGTTGTTCCAAGAAGGCCCCAAAAAGGAACAAGAATGTGACGATGGCCGACTCTTCAAAATTCCGGATAAGAAACGCACCGAGTACAGCGATAGTGACTAAGAGGTCAATGCTCACCACTTTGACGCGCAAGGCCTGATAAGCTTGGATGGCAATGGGAGCGAGCCCCAGAATGGATGCAAGAATCAAAGCAACCTCGAAAACCCTCTCTGCACTGAGCAACCACAAGCTCAAGAAACCTCCGACAATCAATATGGCACTGACTAGTGTGATTTTATTTTTACTTCTTAGAATGTAAAGCTGCATGTCCCCACTCCCTTCTAATGTCGTGGATGGTTAGGGGTCTAGGCGTGATAAGCCTTGTCGAGTTCTGCTAGCATGGCATACACGGCTTCATAACTTTCACATACGTCCGCTGGGACTGTGTAGTGGTCCGTAATCTTTCGAAGCTCTTCGAACTCGCTGTTCAGTTCAGGTCGATTGTCTCCTGCAGCGTGGATTTTTCTCACCAACTGATCGTACACCCTTCGCACTTCGTGAAACTCGGGATGACTCCCTCCGTGGACACGGGCCACCACAGGTACATAGAGCTCCAATTTATCAAAGTTGCGTTCCTTTACTTGATCAAATTTTGTCATGATGCACTCTCCTTTGCGCTTTATTCTCAGTCGTTCACTGACGTTCTATGTGTATTGTAGCATCACAGCCCCTTTCAAAAAATGATCTAGATCAAGTTCACACCCGTGAACCCCTAGAAGGATTCCTAAAAATCCCTCAGAACTACTTAAACAACCTCTTGGAAAGATGGTGAATCGATGAGCAAAAAACGATGCATATTGTTCTTGGTGTTAGCTATCAGCATCTCGTTCATCAACCCGGCAAGTGCTCACTCGCCGAAAGTCGAACAGGCCTTGACTCTATTAGTAGAGGGAAACCAGCGCTACCGGCAAGGTCTGAACAATCCCGACTTGACAGCAGAACGGAGAGAAGCCTTGGTCGCGGGACAACGACCCTTTGCCGTCATAATTGGCTGTTCAGACTCTCGCGTACCTCCCGAGCATGTATTTGATCAAGGTTTAGGTGATCTCTTCGTGATTCGCTTGGCAGGAAACGTCGTGGATGATCTGGCGATCGGTAGTGTCGAATACGCCGTGGCTGAGCTCGCAGTTCCGCTTGTTGTAGTTCTTGGTCATACAGATTGTGGAGCTGTCAAGGCCGCCGTTCGATCGACGTCCGACGATTCATCCCTAAGCCCCGGCCTCACCGCTATTGTCAGGCAATTAGAGCCTGCCATGGAGAAGGTGATGCAAGAGACGACAGAGAACGGAAAGTCAATATATGAAGACGTGGCAGACGCGAACGTCAAGGAAGTGATGGAGCGTCTCGTTCTGCAAAGTGCCATCATCGAGGATGCGGTCCAAGATGGAGACTTGGCGATTGTCGGCGCCAAACACCACGCGGACGGCAAAATCATCTTTTTCCCATAGGAACCGTCACAATCAAAGGCACCCTCCAGATGCGGAGAGTGCCTTTTCCTTTGTACAACAGACCTCACAGGACATATCCTTCCAACGCTTCCAGGTCCTTGACGATGATGACCTTATTGCCCACCAACTCTATATACCCCAACTCCTTGAACTCTCCGAGTTTCCGCGTTATCGTCTCACGGCGCAATCCCGAATAGTTGCCTAGTTCTTCCCGATTCATGGACAGTTCGAGCCGAATCCCCTCTTCTGTCTCTACTCCAATTCTCTTTACCAGCTTCAAGAGTAATCCAGCCGTTTTCATCGAAGCATTGCTGGTCGCGAGTCGTTGAATCAGCTCCTCAGCCCAGCGTATTCTCTCGAAGCTCTTGGTTAAGACACTACGTAAGATGACTGATGAATCGTAGAAATACTTGTCAAAGGTCGACTTCGGTATGGCAACAACCTTGCAGTCGGTTAATGCTTGACCTACATAGCGATATGGTGCCTGCACGAGGAGATTCAAGCCACCTACAAAGTCCCCATCACGATAGATGTAAAAGATCTGCTCCTCCCCATCTATCGTATTGTAGAAGATCTTCATTTGGCCCTGGTAAATGAGATACATCAAATCAGGAGCATCTCCCGTTCGAAAAATGTAGTCTCCAGCCTTGATGTTCGATAAGATCACTTCACTCAAAACGCCATCTACGTCCTCGTCAGCAACCTCACGCAAGAGAGGTAGTTCCCGTAGAGAGGAGAACATCTCCGCTTTTTCTATCTTGGAGATGACTTCACGATCCTTCAAGATCTTAAATTTGTCCACGTTGTTCTCTCGTTCTTTTTTCCTCTCTTGGCGCAGACTGTCTGCAAAAAGTTTGTCTGCGTAGATCTCCAGTTCCTTGGCACGCTCTTTATCCATGGGTTCTACTCCTTCTAGTCTGTAGGGTATCCCTAGTTGCCGATACTTCTTCACACCCGAAGTATGGTAAGGAAGGATCTCAATGCGGTCGACCCGATGACGTATCGGACGCAAGATCTCCACAAACGCCTTCATGGCCTCCTCATTGTCGGTATAGCCTGGAACCATTACATGACGTGCCCAGATCTGTCCCCTGAAGCCGTAGTTTTCTAGACTCTCTAGAAACGTCAGATACCGTTCAAAACCCGGAATCGTTGTCAGGTTTTCAAAAGATTCGTGATCGAAAGCCTTGACATCGACGAGTAAAGTATCAACTAATGGGAGGATTTTGGGAAAGAAACTAGGGTTTCCAATTCCGCATGTGTCTATACAAGTATTATAGCCTTCTTGCTTCAAAAGCTCTAAGGATTTATGGAGAAAGGCCCCCTGCAGTAAGGGTTCTCCGCCTGAGAAAGTGATGCCGCCCTCTTCTCCATAATAGCTCCGGTACCGTGATGCAATCTCCAGAACTTGCTCGGGAGACACGCTCTTTCCTCCTGACATGGCTATGGCGTCTGGGTTATGACAGTAAGCACACCGGAGTGGGCAGCCCTGTAAGAAAAACACGGTTCGAGTACCTGGTCCATCCAGAAGCCCCATTGTCTCAATGGACTGCAAGTAACCTTTCATGACGCACCCTCTTTCATGGCTGACTACATAGTCGCATAAAACGTTCGATTGATCACATCAAGCTGGTGTTCACGCTGCAACTGGTTGAAACGCACTGCATATCCTGACACCCGAATGGTCAGGTTTGGATACTTCTCAGGGTTCTCCATCGCATCAAGCAAGAGGTCCTTATCCATGACGTTGACATTGATGTGGAAGGCGTTCTGCCTGAAGTAGCCATCCAAGATGTTTGTCAGATTGATAACCCTCTCTTGATCGTTCTTTCCTAAAGCTGCAGGAATGATGGAAAATGTATTGGAGATTCCATCCTGGTTCACATCCCTGAAAGGAAGTTTGGCTACAGAATTCAAAGCAGCTAGGGCTCCCGATTGATCAGCACCGTTCATAGGATTGGCCCCGGGGGCGAATGCCTCTCCGCGTTTACGTCCGTCCGGTGTCGCTCCTGTCTTCTTCCCGTATGCGACATTCGACGTGATCGTAAGCAAAGACAGAGTGTGCTGGGCGTCTCTGTACGTCGGTGTCCGCTTTAGAGCTTCCATGAAGTACGTGTTCACTTCCACGGCAATCTGGTCAACTCGATCATCGTCATTGCCATAGCGAGGAAAGGTCCCTTCTGTTTCAAAGCCCACAGCGATTCCATATTCATCTCGAATGGGTCTCACTTTCGCATGCTTTATCGCAGACAGGGAGTCCGCCACGATGGAAAGTCCCGCAACTCCAAAGGCCATGTACCTGTGTAAATAGGGATCATGGAGTGCCATCTGTCCAGCTTCGTAAGCATATTTGTCGTGCATATAGTGAATAGTGTTCATGGTCTCTACATAGATTTTAGCCAGTTGATCCATAACACTCTTGAAACTTGCGAGCACTGTGTCGTACTCTAGGATCTCCTGATCGTTTTTCTCTATCCCAGGCAAGACCGTGATTGGTTCGCTCGTTTGCTTGTCGCGCTTGCACTCATCTCGTCCGCCATTGATAGCGTACAGTAACGCCTTGGCGAGATTCGCCCTTGCTCCAAAGAACTGCATCTCTCGTCCCACTCTCATGGCCGATACACAACAGGCTATGGCGTAGTCGTCGCCATAAATCGGACGCATCACATCGTCGTTTTCATATTGGATGGATGCAGTCTTGATACTCATATGGGAGCAGTACTCCTTAAATTCTCTGGGAAGGCTGTCTGACCACAGCACTGTCATGTTCGGTTCGGGAGCAGTACCCAAATTCGAAAGAGTATGCAAGAAGCGATAGGATGTCTTGGTGACCAACGTTCTTCCATCTTCTCCCATTCCCCCGATTGACTCCGTAACCCAGGTTGGATCGCCTGCAAACAGCTCATCATACTCAGGAGTGCGCAAGTGTCGCACCAAACGAAGTTTGATTACCAACTGATCGATGAGTTCCTGTGCTCGTTTTTCGTCAATGAGTCCTAGTCGCAAGTCCCGCTCAATGTACACATCTAAAAAGGCTGTGTTTCGGCCAATACTCGTGGCTGCTCCATTGTTTTCTTTCACGGCGGCAAGATAGGCGAAGTATAACCACTGCACTGCTTCTTGACTGTCCCTTGCCGGTCTTCCGATATCAAAGCCGTATTTCAAGGCCATCGATTTAATGGCATCGAGGGCCCTGATCTGTTCAGAAAACTCCTCTCTCAGGCGAATCGTGGCGTCCGTAGCTGAGTCTGTGAGTTCTTCTTTATCTCTGATCCGCATTTCTTTGAGATAGTCAACACCGTAAAGTGCTACACGGCGGTAGTCACCAATGATTCGCCCTCGTCCGTACGCATCGGGTAGGCCAGTAAGAAGTCCTGCTGAGCGAACAGTCCTCATTTCTTTTGTGTAAGCATCAAAGACTCCTTGGTTATGGGTCTTTCGGTACTCCTGAAACTGTGCAGCCCTGGTAGGATCCAGCTCTAGTCCATAGGCTGCAAGGGAGTTCTCCACCATACGGAAACCACCGTAAGGGTTGATCATTCGCTTAAGTGGTGCGTCAGTCTGCAACCCCACAATCAACTCTCTGTCCTTGTCGATGTATCCTGGAGCGAAGTTGTCAATTCCGCTAAACCGTTCCAGATCTACAGAGATTGTATTGCTTTTAACCTCTTCTTGAATGAGTCGGTCAACCTCTTTCCAGAGCATGGTGGTGTTTTCCGTCGCATGTTCGAGAAAGCTCTCGTCACCGTAATACGGTTCATAATTCCCTTGGATAAAATCACGGACGTCGATGGTCTCAGACCAGCATCCTGGTTGAAACCCTCTCCAAGCTTTCGCCATCTCTTCTCTGTAAAACAGGTTTTCCCTCATCACTCTCACCTTTCTGTGACATGATTTCATACCAACTTCATTATAATTGCACTTGGCGGAGCGTGCCGTGACCGAAATCACTTTTTCCGGGAAAATAGAAAAGAGGCTACAAGATTACTAGCAACCTCCTCGTTCCCACATTATCGATTTCTCGTCTCAAACAGGCCACTCGTACCTACTCGGTGGCCCGGCCTCTATCGCGTATCGTTAGGTAACCGCTTCGGATGAGGTAGAGTGCAACAACAACTGATCCTCCCAAGTCCACAGCGAAGGTTATTGGAGCATGCGGAGCAAGAGTGACAAGCAATAAGGCCAACACGACACAGATATCGACAACAGACTTCGCTCCATAGAGCCTGCTTTGCACCGCAAGAATAGCATCGGGTTTCTCGCGATCCAGTTTCCGGTACCTGAACCAAAACCAGGAGTTGACTACAACTCCCAGAAAGGCGATTATTAGACCCGGGATCACATTTCCCTTATCCGCCTTGGACGACGACAGAGTAATGAAGATCATAGCAAGACCAGAAAGACACATCGCTACTCCGACCGTCTTATTAGCGGTGCTTTCCAGTCTCTCTCTACGTGATGATTCAGACTCTCCGTCTTTATACAAAGCCCGAAACACTACCCATGAAACAACGATAGCAGCTAGTTCTACAGTGCGCCGGATAAAGTCGGCGAGTTGCGTGGATGATTGACCAAAGAATAGTGCAATGCCTAAAACCAACGGACCAGGTGAACTCAAGAGTACGGAGGCTAGAAGCGTTCGTTCTCCACGATTCTTATCCATGCACCTAAACCCCCCACATGTAGACTAAGGGTATGAGTACGGATGCAGCAGCAAGGGGACATGTTATTGTGTCCATGCCGCCCCTTGTATAAAGCTCCACAAGTGCGCTCACAGCTGCAGTCACTAGGGAGATGGGTACATAACCATGCCACTTTAAGGCCCCACTGGCAAGCAAGACCAGGAGCACCGATATAAATGAGACAGCAAACATAGCCATCGTTCCCTCAAGGCTCTTACGGCCCTCAACACGTCGTCCTTCAATATAACGCTTACCATAACGCTTGCCAACTAAAGCCGCAGCAGCATCGCCTAATCCCCATGCAGCCACAGAGGCAATGACCAAATACCTTTGGCCGAGTAAACCCCAACAGATCGCAATCAAGATGGCAAGCATGACACATACCGCGACCAGGCTCCTCTTTACTTCCCCTTTCTTCCTTTCCACGAGAAGAGCGGAGTAACCTTTGATCCGTTCAGCCAAGTGCAAAGCCGGAAAGACGACCACTAAAAACGTGAGAACTGCGCACAGTGCAATCCACCATGTCTCAAACGCGTAGACCCAGCCAAAAACCGAACCCAAGAGAATGAGATGAAGCCCTTTACGAAAGACCTCCCTGGGCATCGTGACGAACTGCTTAATCACGACAGCCAAGGTAGCAGAAAAAATGAAGTATGCAAGAATAATGCCTAATCCGCTAAGAAAATGCTCTACCATTACCAATCCTCCGCTGACTGACGTTCTCTTCCGATTGGTGCCAACGTCCTTTAGACACCATGATCCGGGTACTTTTCCTTTGCTAGCTTAACGGAAAGTACAATGAGCTCTTTCAACACTTCAAGGTCAACATCTGCTAACTTGCTAATATAGACGCAGGACTTACCCCTGGTATGCTTTCCGAGTCCCTCTAGCAGACGTTCGCTTTGGGAGTCCCACAAGTTCAGGTACAGGCTGATCTTTGCCTTTCTTGGAGAGAAGCCTGCAAGAAACGTCTCACCCTCATGCCCAGAAGCATATCTGTAGCGATACGCTCCAAAGCCAATCATGCTATCGCCCCACATCACCGCGTTGAACCCGGTGGCATCAGAAAAGATCTCTAATAGACGATAAGCGTCCTCTCGCCTCTGGGTATGGTCGATCTGTTCAATGAATTCCATGACGCTCTGGTCAGTTGCTTTGGTCTTGGCCTCATACATGGGTACACCCTCCCTGTTTTTCTCTAACTCCTTAGGATCTTCTCCATGGACTTACCCTT
>DUQE01000187.1 GCA_012837925.1 Bacillota bacterium | reverse complement strand
TTAGTGACCAAGGATAGACTGTGCAAGGGATACTATGCCAGATTCACTGAAACCGAACCGCCGCTTGCGGATCCGCATGAGCGGTGGTGTGAGAGGACGGGGGCTAGGCGCCCCCTCCTACTCGATTCTGTAGGCTCGTTTCTTGTCAGGCAACCAACATTAACACAAATTGTGTGGAATGGTTGGTTTAACTCCTCTGTTCACTGATATATCATATGGATAGGAGGTATGAAAAACATGAATAGTTCGAAAAAAAATATTGCCTCTAACCTTCGCTTCTTACGCAACAGACATGGGTGGTCTCAAGAACAGGTGGCAGAAAAAATCGGGGTGACACGTCAGGCTGTGGCCAAGTGGGAAAACGGTGATACTCTTCCTGATATCCTCAACTGTGAAGCTTTAGCTGACCTTTATGATGTGTCCCTAAACGATCTGGTCCGCCACGATCCCGACAGCGAGGGCATGCCAATTCCACCCAAGGACAAACATCTTTTCGGCGTGGTCACACTAGGCGAACGTGGTCAAGTCGTTTTGCCCAAAAAGGCCAGAGACATCTTCAACCTTGAGCCGGGCGATCAAATGGTCGTTCTGGGCGACACCAATCCTGTAACTCCAGGGTTGGCACTAATCGACAGTAAAACGTTCTTGCGGATGACTGGACAAGCCGTTGAGAGTCTATTTAAGGGAAAAGGGGAGCATTGACATGAAGGCTCTATCTATAACGGGTCTAACCAAGCACTATCCAAACTTTACCCTGGAAAACGTCAGCTTCTCCTTGGAGCAAGGGAGAATCATGGGTCTCATAGGCAAGAATGGTGCAGGGAAGACGACAACGTTGAAGTCTATTCTTAACATGGTGACTCCCGATGCTGGACAGATTGAAATGTTCGGCCGAGACTTTCGCAGGCATGAGCAACAGTGCAAGCAAGAGATCGGCGTTGTCTTCGGTGGGATTGATTTCTACAGTCACAAACGCCTCTCGAGTATTACAGCAGTGACCAAACGCTTTTATTCAAGATGGGATGAACAAGCCTATCAAAAGTACCTGAAGACCTTTGAGCTCGTGCCAACTAAGCGAGTAAAGGAGCTCTCCTCAGGTATGAAGGTCAAGTACATGTTAGCCCTAGCCCTTTCACATAATGCCAGACTCTTAATTCTCGATGAACCAACAAGTGGACTTGATCCGGTCTCCCGAGACGATCTTTTGTCGCTGTTTCGCCAACTCGTGAAGGATGGAGAAAGGAGCATTCTCTATTCCACACACATTACATCTGACCTGGAAAAATGTGCTGACGATATCACGTACATCAAAGACGGGAAACTTTTGGCGAGCGCTGACAAGGAGACGTTCATTGAATCGTTCCAACACCTAAGAAGGCCGGAAGAGACCATGCAGATAACGCTTGAGGACATTATGATCCGCACGGAGAGGAGGAACTACGATGTTTGATCTCCTGTACAAAGAGTTGCGTCTTGCAGCCCATCCCAACTTGTTCGTATTCACGCTTCTAGGGGTCTTGGTCATTGTGCCGGCTTATCCCTACGGTATGGTCTTTCTTTTTGGTTGCCTCGGGCCTTTTATCACATTTATGTATGGAAGGGAAACCAATGACATTTACTATACTGCTCTGCTTCCGGTGAAGAAGAGAGCTATAGTGAAGTCGAAGGTCGCCTTGGTTGTGTTGAGCCAGCTCGTGCAACTCTCGGTCTCTCTACCTTTTGCTGTGCTTCGCCTGGGTCTCATTCCTGATGGAAATCCCGCGGGTATTGAAGCAAATGTAGCCTATTATGGGTTTGGTTTAATGATTTACACAGTGTTCAATGTCATCTTCCTGACACATTTTTTCAAGAGCGGATACAACGTTGGATGGTCTTTCTTGTATGCAATCATCCCAGCGACTCTTGGCGTCTTGATTATGGAAATCGTTGTCCACTTCCCCCAGTTCGCATGGCTCGATAGTGTTGAAAGCGCCATGCTACTACGGCAGCTTCCTATTTTGTTGACGGGGTTGATCGTCTATATTCTAGGCATAATCGCCACTTACAGAATTTCGGCAAAACGTTTTGACCAGGTTGACCTCTAATCGACGTCGGTACATTACCCTGCGGGATTTTCTCCTGCAGGGTTTTTTTGTTACGTGCTTCACAAGTGTTTTTTGACAGTTTTGGCACAATCTTTACAAACTTGGCTAGGGCTGATATAGTGATTTTACACATTATCTTGTTGATTGGAGACTTCCAATGGGGACGAAGCTAAGGATATTTCTTGCGCTTTTTGCCTTCTGGGTAGTAATTAGCGAGCGATTACACTGGGACAGCCTCCTTATTGGGGCCTTGTGTTCAGCAGGCGTTATTATGTTGAATACAGATTTATTCTGGGAAAAAACCGACTTACCTCGGTTTACTTTGCGTCGTACCTGGATCGTAATTCAGCTTCTGGGAATTCTCCTGGTCGAGGTTGTCAAAGCCAACATTGAAGTCGTAAAATTCGTTCTTAGCCGCGAAATCAAGTGCCGCCAGGGCGTGGTCGTATATTGTCCCACCCTAAAGTACAGATGGTTGCGGGTTATGTTGGCTTATTGCATAACATTAACTCCCGGAACGATGACTCTAGATGTTGAAGGAGACTGTTTTACTGTCCACTTATTGGATCGTGGTTCTGCAGACTCTGTCGTTAACTGGAGAATTGCCGAGAAACTGAAGAGCTTGGAGGACGAACAATGATCGAAACCGTACTTCGTGCAGGGGGCTACATTCTGATCGTTCTCATGTTTGTGTGTCTGTGGCGCGCCGGTGTTGGGCCATCTGTTCCCGACCGAATTGTGGCCACCAATCTTCTAGGCACGAAAGCAGTGGTTGTTCTGGTATTTGTTGCTCTTGCAACAGAGCAACTTTTTTTCGTGGACGTCGCTTTGGTCTATGCCCTCATCAACTTCTTGACGTCTGTAGGTATGGCCAAGTATATAGAGAAGGGTAAGTTGAGTTAGGAGGCGATAGTGTGTTAATGACTCTCCGTGAGATCATCGCTGCGGTTCTCGTGGCAGGTGGTGTGTTCTTTTTCCTGGTGGGTGTCATCGGACTAATACGCCTTCCAGACATCTATATGCGTGTTCATGCGACAGCCAAGGGAGATACGTTGGGCCTGGGGTTATGCCTCTTGGGGGCCATAGTCTATCTAGGTTTCACGTATACAAGCCTCAAGCTTCTGTTAATCATTACGTTTATCTGGATAACGAGTCCTACGGCAGCTCACCTGATAGGAAAGTCCGCCTACCGCACCGGTGTAGAAGCTGCTTGCGGTGATATTCCTGTCAAAGACATATCAGGAAGGGGGAACCAAACATGACACTGGTACATTTTCTGTTACTCTTGTTCCTCGTTGTCTGCGCGATTTTTGTTGGACGCACAAAAGACCTCATTAGTGCTGCCATTGTTTTTTCGGCCTATTCTCTAACCATGGCGCTCTTGTGGCAGCAGTTGGCATCACCTGACGTAGCCATAACCGAGGCCGCCATTGGCGGAGGAGTTACCACACTTCTCCTGTTTGCGGCAATTTCTCGAACCCGGAGGATGGAATGATGAAGACCATTCTGGAGGTTGTCACACTTGTGCTGATCGGCGTCCTGTTAGTTATGGTCGTACGGGAAATGCCGACTTTTGGCGACCCGACCAATCCTGTACATAACGAGGTCAGTGAGTTTTACCTTGACAACACACAAGAAGAGGCAGGCGTTCAAAACGTTGTAGCCGCGATTATTACGGACTACCGCGGTTTTGACACTTTGGGCGAGTTAACCGTCCTTTTGACAGCCATCGCGGGCTTGTTGGCAGTACTACGCAGTTAGTGGGGGGCGAACAGCATTGAGTGATATAATTGTACAGGTAGTTACGCGGATGATGATTCCCTATCTGCAGCTGTATGGCCTATATATTATCCTGTACGGGCACAACTCTCCAGGCGGAGGATTTGCTGGGGGAACCATTATCGCCTCCAGTTTAATTCTTTATGTTTTGGCCTTCGGACTAAAAATGTCAATAGTCTGTGAAAATGTCACCAAAATGGTTCAGTTTTATTCTGTGAAAATGTCACCTTGGTGTTTTTTTGGCGGGGTGT
>DUQE01000012.1 GCA_012837925.1 Bacillota bacterium | reverse complement strand
GCTTATGTTCGCCAACCCCTTTTACGGCGAGTTTCTCAGTGCAGTGGAACACGCCATTAGAGAACAAGGGTATCATGTACTACTTTCCGGAACTGGACCGAATCAAGACTACTCCCAGGTGGCCCAGATGCGCGAACTCGATGGCATTATCATTCTCGGTACCTATCCCTGTGATTTCTTGGATGAGATCAAAGAAACGGGCATTCCAGCCGTCTTGGTCGATGCCTATGTGGATGACTATTACTTCCACACCGTTGGTAACAACGACCGTTACGGCGGTTATATAGCAACGAAATACTTGATCGACAAAGGGCATCAGAAAATCGCCTTCATCTCTGAACAACTGCGAGAAAAGGGAGTTCACGAACAGAGATTTCAGGGCTATTGTGACGCACTCAAAGAGGCCGATCTCCCCCTAAAGGAAGACTACCTGTACACCTGTGACGTCTCCTACGATAGCTGTTACAAACTAGCATCCGAATTCGTTCAGCGAAAGAAGGGCGAAACAGCTGCCTTTGTCACCGCCGATATCATGGCCATGGGCTTGATCAATGGCTTAACTGCCTTAGGCTGGTCCATCCCTGATGACCTATCGGTAATTGGATTTGACGACGTTCCCTTGGCAACCATGTGTTTACCCAACATCACCACAGTGCGCCAAGACATTACCGCAAAAGGAACTACAGCAGCTGAGGTTGTGATCGAAGCAGTGAAGGGAATCCCAAAGCAGGACACAATTCTGCCCCTCCATGTCGTGGAGCGGGATAGCGTAAAACCGATAACCTAACCGAGGAGTGAGCCCATGCGACTGGTCCATATGCCCTGCGGAACCCATTACTTCAAAGACTTTGGCTATGAGAGGTATCCCTACCGTCCCCTCCTTGGGGAAGAAGTCTTTGTACAACTCCGAGTGGAGGATGCCAGTGGCGACGTCAGGGCCCTTCTCACTTGGGAAGTCGATGGAACTGTCATGCCCGAAATATCAGGGGAAAGAATCCTTCGTGACGGCGACGGTCGTTTGTGCTTTAGGTTCTCCCTGGGAAGCTTTAAGCAATGTTCCCATATACAGTACAGATTCACGGTTCAAAGTGAGAATCAGCAGGCAACCTCCAAAGATTACTCCTTCAATGTCTTAAGCGAAGAGACCTTAGGAGCGCCAATCTCGCTCTTGAAAGGAGATTCCTGTGCCTATGCCGTCTTTGAGCGAATCATGATTGCCTTTGACTGGTCGAGCTCCCTTCGCATCTACATACTTAGCCGCGACGCTGAGGTAAAAGGCACTGCTACCGATTCTATAAGAGAAAACTTGAATGAAGAAACCTCCCTTATCATTGAAACCACCCCATTTTTCTGGCAGGTGAAACGTTACACCGAAACGGTCACTGCCGCCAAAGGAGACTCCTACCGCATCCTAGTCGATGGAGAAGGTGCAGTGCACCGGGTCAGCTATACCCCTGAACTCACCTTTGAACACCTCGTAGGTCTTGGCGAGCGCTTCGACACCGTCGATCAAAAGGGTAACGATCTACTCTGCCGGGTTGTCGAACACTTCACGCGCCAAGGCAAGAACAGTTACTTACCCATTCCATTCTTCCTGACTGAAAAGGAACTCGGTTGGTTTTCCTCCGCCAAGCATCGCCTCTGGATAGATGCCAAAGACGGATTGAGGCTAACCTTTGACACACCCCAAGGGGGGATCTTAACGGAAGAATGGTGGCTCTTTGGTAAACCCCAGGAACTCTTGTCTAAGCTCCACAAGCTCACAGGTGAAGCGACGCTACCGCCAAAGTGGGCTTTTGGCCTCTGGATCTCGGCCAACGGATGGAACACACAGAAAGAAACCATGGAACAACTCCAGGCACTCCGTGATCATAGCCTACCCGCCACGGCCATTGTCTTAGAGGCGTGGAGCGATGAACAAACATTTTGCATTTTCAACGATGCAAAATACGAGTCACTGGATCAAGAACGCCCCTATTCCTACAGTGACTTTACCTTTCCCGAAGATGGAAAATGGCCAGATCCAAGGGGCCTTGCCCAGGAGATCCAAAAAGCGGGTCTAAACCTAGTGCTCTGGCAAATTCCTGTCATCAAGTATGAGTGGGGTGAGCCCGGACTGCAGCTCCTAAGGGACGAAGCATACGCGATCGAAAAGGGCTATTGCGTCCTAAACAATGATGGTACACCCTAT
>DUQE01000186.1 GCA_012837925.1 Bacillota bacterium | reverse complement strand
AAAGTCGTGCGGTTCATCCGTATAGTACGTGGGCGTTCCGCCCTCGTTCAGTTCTTGCATCAGACTTGTCAAACCTTGGTGCACCAGCTGCCAGCTGTCTTCGCCAACTGCATGGCGCTCGACATCGGGATGGAATCCCGCTCTAGCTATCACTTCTTTGGCTGCAACCTTGCTGAATCCTTGAAATCTGTCGGCTATCGCCTTCCATAGAGGAGTTGGAGCAGGCAAGAGACGGATCTCGTCGACAAACTCTTTTGACGACAGACTCCCAGGATGTACCTTCCCTTGGTCGGGCGGTGGGGAATAAAGACAACCGGGCATGATCCCTTTTTCTAGGAAGCGTTTGAGGGCATCCAAAATAACTCCTTCATCGTTAAGGAGGTAAAGATTGCTATTTCGACCCATGAGTTCGAGCACTAAGGCCAGCTCCACGCTTTGACCCGCGGGGCTAATGGCTTCAAAACGCAGATAGACGATGCGGTCTAGACCTTGTTGTTCGATGCTGAGCAGGCGACTTGGCTCCAGGTACTTGCGCAGAAGCATGCAAAAAGCCGGAGGGTTCAGAGGATTCTTCGGCTGCTCTGGAAGAGTATGCATACGGGGATAGAGTGCATCGGCTGAGAGGAGCAAAATCTCCGTCTTGCCCGGTAAACGTAACTGCAAAGTTATGGTGGTTTCATCGGGTTGGTAAACTTTGAGCACCCGGCCATTTCGCAACATGGGGTCGAGTTCTCGGACCAGTACATTCATGGTAAGACCATCTAAGGGCATAGTACCACCTCGTTTTTCCCATTATATCACCTCGGTTTCTAACTCTCAACTAAGCAGGTTTTTCGGTGTCAATAGAGAATTCTACTCGGGAATGATAGGAGTTGTTTCTGATGAAAAAACGTAGAGCATTGATCCTGACGATGGTCGTGGTTGTACTGGCCGGTGCTTTCGTTCAGGCTAACACTACTTCGCTGTTTCTAGACAATGGTTTTGCAGCACTTTACTATCACGCTGTTCGTCTGGAGGAAGCGTTTCCCAGAGTGAACCCTATGGGACTCGCGATTACGGAGTTTGAGAAAGCAGCTCGTGACGATGAGACCGCAGGCGAAGCCAAGTTGATGATGGGGATGATCTACCAGTACCTGGATCGTCCAGGCACTGCGCTGGGTTATTTTTTGGAGTTCGCTGAGTTGCATCCTGAAGAGGTATGGATCTACTCCTTTATCGGTGACATGTATGCTGAGATGGGACGCGTAGAGGATGCAGAGAAGAGTTATAGCAGGGCAATCGACGGATCCCAGGACGACATTTTCGCCCAAGCATATGTGGGGCTCGGCAATACGGCCTTGGAAAAAGGCGAGTATACAGCAGCCAAGGAGGCCTTTGAGAAGGCTTTGGCCAACGCAGGAGACTATGTAGATGCTCGTGTGGGTCTGGGAAAAGCACTCTATTACTTACATGAGTATGAGGAAGCCGTCAACGTTCTTGAACTCGCTCAACTACAGGCGCCTCGATCCATTGCCATGCTCCATTACTTAGGTCTTAGCTACGAAGCTACTGGTCTAGACGAAAAGGCGGAACACGCCTTCGCGCGAATCGCTGAGTTGCAACAGACGCCTTAAACAGACGCTCCCCGCTCAAGGGGAGCGTACTATTTTTTATGCTCCCAGAATAAGATGCACAAGGATTGACGATTATTCTGGGAAAGAAGTGAGCGTCTTGGCGAAAACTTGGCACTTAACCCCTCGATCGAAGTTACTCGCAGAGCTTGGCAGCAATCCACAGACAGGACTCAGCCCGTCACAGGCCAGAGAAGGCCTCGGCCGCCTGGGACCAAACCTTTTGATCAGCAAACCGCCAGTAGGACCTTGGCGGATTTTTCTCCGTCAGTTTCAGGACTTTATGGTCTTGGTTCTACTAGGAACGGTCATTGTGTCCATCGCACTTGGGGAGTATCTTGATGCTACAGCCATTTTTGCCATTGTCTTTCTCAACTCGATTCTGGGGTTTTCACAGGAATACAAGGCCGAAAAGTCACTGGATATGTTGGGCAAGCTTGCTGCGCCCCACTGTACAGTACTTAGAGATGGACATAAGTTGATCGTTGACGCTTCGACTCTGGTTCCGGGTGATATCATATTTCTAGAGCCAGGCGATCGTGTTCCTGCAGATGCCGTTCTCCTGGAAAGCCAGCTCTTAAGTGTAGACGAGTCGAACTTGACAGGTGAATCCGTGCCCGTAACCAAGGATGAGAATTACAGGGGGAGTCTTGACACGCCAATTGGAGACCTGAAAAACGTGGTTTTCAAGAGTACACTAGTAACCCGGGGTTATGCTAAAGCTGTAGTCGTCACTACGGGCATGGACACCGAAATTGGAGAAATTGCCCATTTACTTCAGGAAAAAGCTGACGTAGACACACCTTTACAACAGCGCTTGGGTCAACTCGGTCGCATCCTTGTTTTCGCCTGTTTGGGCATAGTTGCCCTGGTTTTTCTTGCGGGTATCAAGCAGGGGTTGCCTGTCTACAAGATGTTCATGGTGGGCGTCACCTTGGCCGTTGCGGCGATTCCGGAAGGTTTGCCAGCAGTTGTGACCATCGCTCTTTCTGTAGGCGTGCAGCGTATGAGTAAGCAAAATGCCATTATACGGCAACTGCCCGCGGTTGAAACCCTCGGATGTGCGACAGTCATCTGTTCCGATAAAACTGGGACATTGACCATGAACCAAATGGAAGTGCAAGCCCTCTGGTCCCCATCAACGGGTTTACTCGAGAGCGATGAGCAATCCCTAAGGCTTCGTGTGGGAAGCCACGATTCGCTCTACTATGCTGCAGCAACGGGCTCTTTGTGCACCAAGGCTGAAGCTTATGCTGATGGAGGTTTTTTTGGGGAGCCAACAGAAGTAGCGCTCTTACGGATGGCGGAACGGAGCGGACTTGGCGGGCAGGCGACACTGCGCAGGAAGTACCAAGAAGTTGACGTTCTTCCCTTTGATTCAGAACGCAAACGCATGACTGTGGTTGTGAAGCAGGGGAGTGATCACCTTGCCTTCGTCAAGGGAGCACCGGATGTGATTATGCAAAGATGCACCCATATTATGGTGGGTGACCAGGTGGTGCGTTTTACCCAGGAGTACCGTCAGCAGGCCATGCAGGCTCTAGATAGTATGGCTGCCAATGCCCTTAGGGTTCTGGCTACAGCGCATAAGACTTTGGGACGCCATGTTCCTCCGGCAAAAGGCTGGGAACAGGGTCTCATTCTGACCAGCTTAATCGGCATGCTCGATCCTCCACGACCCGAGGTTCCTGCCGCGATTCGAGAAGCACGTCTTGGCGGCGTTCGCACGATTATGGTGACCGGTGACCACAAGAGGACCGCCGCAGCCATTGCAGAGAGAATTGGGATCTTGACGCCAGAAGCTTCGGAGGTTGTCACAGGCGCAGAGTGGGAAGCCTTGACGCCTCTACAACAAAGGGAGTTAATTCGATCTGTAGCTGTCTTCGCCCGTGTGGCACCGGCTCACAAACTCTCCATAGTCCGTGCTCTTCAGGAAAATGGCGAAATCGTGGCCATGACAGGAGACGGGGTGAACGATGCCCCAGCCGTGAAAGAAGCGCATATCGGAGTGAGTATGGGTATCCAAGGGACCGATGTGACCAGAGAGGCCTCCGACATGGTGTTGCTCGATGACAACTTTGGAACAATCATCCGTGCGGTTCGAGAGGGACGAGGCATTTACGATAATATCCGAAAGTTCATTCGCTACCTCTTGGGCTGTAATGTGGGGGAAGTCTTGACGATGCTTGTGGCCACACTCATGGGGTTGCCTTTGCCCTTGGTGCCAATGCAGATTCTCTGGATGAACCTTGTCACCGATGGCTTGCCTGCCATTGCCTTGGGACTCGATCCCACCGACGAAGATCTCATGCTGCAAAAGCCTCGCAATCCCAGAGAAGGAGTCTTTGCCCGGGGGCTTCTTAGACGCATTTTGTTTTCGGGATTGTTGATCAGCCTTTCAACCTTACTAATTTTCGTCTTTAGCCTGTGGTTCTACCCAGGCGATGTACTTCGCAGTCGGACGATGGCGTTTACAACCTTAGTCTTAGCACAGCTCGTGTTTTCTTTTCAGTGTAGGTATGAGCGTTACTCCATTTTCCAGATGGGTATTTGGGGCAACACCTACCTCATCTTGGCGGTCCTTCTATCAGCCTCAGCCCAGGTGTTTATCCTCTATAATCCTTTCATGGCGAACATGTTCCAAACCGTTCCGTTAACCGGTGATGATTGGATCTTGGTGGGGCTGTTTGCCGTGCTGCCGCTCTTCGTAGAAACGGTGTTGCGTCTGATCAAGCAAACGCTACGAAGGCACCTTTCCCTGCTAAAAGTATGAGCTAAGCAGGATTACGCCATCATAACCAGAATTCATAGGAAAGACGAAGAGGTTGGGGGAGACTAACTTGATCAAGAGCATGACAGGATATGGACAAGGAGAGGCCAGTAACAACCGGTTTTCGGCACAGGTGGAGGTTAAGTCGGTTAACCATCGTTATCTAGACCTGTTTTTTAGGATTCCAAAACAATATAGCCAGTTAGAAGAGACACTGCGCCAGACGATCTCACGCCGCATTTCCAGGGGCAGACTCGAAGTAGTTCTGTCTCTGGAGGAATTTGGAGATCAAGAGAGAATTGTACAAATCAATAAGGCTCTTTTACAGGGATATTTGCACGCACTTGCCGCCATTCAGGCTGAGTTGGGCAGTGACGAACCCATTCAACTACCCCAGGTGTTGTCTCTACCAGGTCTTTTAGAGGTGGACGAGCCGACAACAGATTGGGACGACTTACATAAAGTCGTTGCAGAAGCTACGACCCTAGCCCTAGATAGATTAGAGGCGATGCGGGCGGCAGAAGGGCAACGACTCTTTGAGGATCTGCAGGAGAAACTGTGTGTGGTGGATAATCTAAAGAACGAGGTAGCCCAGATAGCGCCGCAGGTTATTGTTGATTATAAGAACAGACTTAGAGAGCGTTTGGGCGAACTACTTGATGGGACAACAATCACCGATGAACGTTTTCTTGGTGAAGTTGCCATCTTTGCTGATCGGTGCAGTATTGATGAAGAACTTGTACGCTTGGCAAGTCACATCCAACAATTCAGGGAGACCTTAAGCTCCAAGGAGTCTGTTGGGCGTAAGCTTGACTTTTTGATCCAAGAGATGAACCGCGAAGTCAATACCATCGGTTCGAAGGCCAACAATGTGCATATAGCTGGTTTAGTGGTGAACATGAAGAGCGAACTCGAAAAAGTCCGTGAGCAAATTCAGAACATTGAATGATCATAGGATGGATACTTACGTTGTGAGACGGAGGAGGTGAGCAACTATGTCGCTACCATATTTGAGCCAGGATGACAAATTGAAGGCCCTACGAAAGGCACAGGAGATGCGGAGCAAGAGAGCCGAACTGCGAGCGAAACTGAAGAAGGGTTCTTTGACTCTCCAGGAAGTGTTGAATTCGGCCGATGATGAAGTGATCGCCAGAATGCGCGTCACGTATCTTCTTCAATCATTGCCACAAGTAGGTAAAGTAACGTCCGACAAGATTATGCGGGAAATAGGGATCAATGAAAACCGCCGCGTCCAGGGTTTGGGTAAACGGCAAAGAGAGCTGTTGTTGCAACGACTGGGATAAGTAATAAGGAGCTGTGATCATGGGGATACGGTTGATTAACATTGGGTTCGGAAACATAGTGGCAGCTAACAGAATTGTGGCTATCGTTAGCCCCGAATCGGCTCCCATTAAACGAATGGTGCAAGAGGCCAGAGAACGGGGCATGCTAATTGATGCCACTTATGGCCGGCGTACCCGAGCGGTCATTGTCGCTGATAGTGATCACATAGTTTTGTCAGCAGTGCAACCTGAAACTGTGGCACATCGCTTAACAAACAAAGACCAACTTGAACCTAATGAAAAATAGGGAGTTGCTGCTGAATTGAAGGGAACACTACAGAATGTCAGGGATGGTGGGTTAAAAATGAAGGGGTTTCTCATTGTTTTGTCCGGGCCAAGTGGGGCAGGGAAAAACTCTGTGATGAACGCCGTTTTTCCCACTATCCCTAATCTAAAATACTCCATTAGCGTAACCACCCGACCCCCTCGCGTGGGAGAGGTGGATGAGGTCAACTACTTTTTTCGTTCCGAAGAGGAATTTGACCGTATGCTAGAGGAGGATCTACTGCTGGAGTCAGCCACTTTTGTCGGGTATCGTTACGGCACTCCCAAGAGTTTTGTACACGAGCAGATTCAAGCGGGAAATGCAGTCATTATGGATATTGATATTCAAGGCGCCGCTCAAATACGAGAAAAAATGCCCGAAGCGGTGTTTGTCTTTCTATTACCTCCAACGCCGGAGGAGTTGAGCCGTCGTTTGAAGCTGAGGGGATCGGATTCCGACGAGGTCATTAAGAGAAGGCTGGCAAAATCCTACGAAGAAATCAAGCATATAGTAGATTATGATTATTATATAGTTAACGATGACTTGGCCCGTGCCGCAGAGCAACTGAGGCAGATTATCATGAGTGAATGGCTGAGAGTAAGTCGTATTGATATGAAGAGATTACAAGGGCTTTGGGAAGGGGGTTCATCTGTTGAAGTCTAGAGTTGATACAGACCGTTATACGGCTATAGTGGCCGTTTCACAAAGGGCAAGGCAACTGATTGATGGTGCTGCGCCTGTTATAGAGTGCCGATCAATAAAACCTGTGACGATTGCCATTGAAGAGTTAAAAGCAGGCAAGATTCAATGGAAGCACAACAGGGCCGAAGCAAATTAGGGAAAGCCTGTGGTCAATGCCACAGGTTTTTTTAGGCGGTGATAGGACATGGATCTCTACGCGGGTGTGATCGTAGATGTGCGATCTGATGCTGTTAACAGGGTTTTTCAATATAGAGTCCCTACTTCTCTTCAAGAGACGATCGAGATCGGTCATCGAGTGCTCGTTCCCTTTGGACGCCGTAAGCTCGAGGCATATGTCGTCGAGTTATCCTCTGACTTGCAGATCGAGGAGGCAAAGCTAAGGAACATCATAGAGCTTCTGGATCCAGAGCCGATCATTCTTCCGACCTTAGTTGAGCTAGCCATGTGGATGGAGCAGACATATGTGGGACTCTTGTCCGAGGCTCTGCAATATATGCTGCCTCCAGCGTATCGTTATGGGAAAGAAAGGGTGGGGACGAAAACAGCACAGTATGTGCGTTTGTTGGAAAAGGATCCCCAACTACGATCAAATGCCAAGGCGCAAAGACGTGTTGTGGAAATTTTGCAGGCTGAGTCTGGGATACTGGCTTCTGACTTGGTTGAACGTTCCGCGACGAGTCATGCAACGCTACGCGCTCTTGAAGAACAGGGCATTATCGAAATTAGCACCGTGAACTTGGAGCGAAAAATCGAGTGGGATGTGATCCCGGATCCCAAATTGACTTTGACAGTAGAGCAACAAAGGGCTGTGGATCTGATTCGTGACGAGATGCATGGAGCGAGAAGGCCAGTTCTGCTCCATGGTGTGACAGGAAGCGGGAAGACTGAAGTCTATCTCAATGTCATTGCAGATGTCATTAATCAAGGAAAACAGGCAATTGTACTCGTCCCCGAGATTTCTTTGACGCCCCAGACTCTGAATCGATTTGCGGCGCGTTTTGGCGAACGTGTTTCGGTCTTGCACAGCGGGCTTTCCTTGGGTGAACGTTTTGACCAATGGTGGAAGGCCTATAAAGGTGAAGTAGACGTGGTGATCGGTGCGCGCTCGGCGGTGTTCGCCCCGACACGCAATCTGGGTCTTATCGTCCTCGATGAGGAACATGAGGGGACATACAAACAAGAAGAGGGCTCGATTCGCTACCAGACCCGCGAAGTCGCCATCAAACGATGTGAGCTTGTGGGAGGGCAGGTAGTCTTGGGTAGTGCCACTCCTGCCATAGAAAGCTATCATCAGGCACTCCAGGGTAGCTTTCGTCTGGCGGAGTTAACGGAAAGGGTTGAGGATCGCCCCTTGCCAACTATACATGTTGTGGATATGCGGGAGCAGTTTGAGCAGGGAAACCGTTCCATGTTCAGCACCGAGTTGCAGAAGGAGCTGCGGGAGCTCATTCACACCGATAATCAGGCCATCATTCTCCTTAATCGTCGAGGCTTTGCGCGTTTTGTCCTGTGCAGAGAGTGCGGTGAAGTGCTCGAGTGTCCAAACTGCCAAGTATCCCTGACATATCACCAGGGAGATGCACGTCTGCACTGCCACTATTGCCTGCATCGTGAGGTTCTTCCGACGAAGTGTCCAAAGTGCGCTTCGCGTTTCTTGCGCCAGTTCGGTGTCGGAACCGAACAAGTAGAAGAAGTTCTTGCCAAGGACTATCCTGAACTTAAGGTCGTGCGGCTCGATGCTGATACGACGCGTCGTAAGGGATCGCACGCGTCCATTCTCCGGAAATTCGAGCAAGGAGATGCCCAGGTTCTGGTGGGCACCCAAATGGTGGCCAAGGGCCTTGACTTTCCCAACGTGACACTAGTAGGGGTACTCAGTGCCGACCTGGCGTTGAATTTTCCCGACATACGATCGTCTGAGCGCACCTTTCAACTGCTCACCCAGGTCGCAGGCCGGAGTGGTCGCGGAGAAAAGGAAGGTCGGGTGATAATTCAATCGTATGACCCGACGCACTTTGCGATTCAAGCAGCCCAAAACCATGATTACCTTGACTTCTATCGTAAGGAAGTGGGTTTTCGGCGGCAATTGGGTTATCCGCCGTTTCGGAGACTTACACGGATTTTGTGTAGTGGTCCGAAGAAGAAAACCGAGGAGTGTGTGCGACACATTCACGATTTTATGTTGAAAGCGGGGTTTCCTCCCCAAGACATCCTAGGGCCATCTATGGCGCCCATTGGCCGAATTCAAGGACGATATCGCTGGCAGATTCTGCTGAAAAGCGATCGCTCGCCGGCTGCAGAGCTGCGTATGCTTCCCCCGGGACCGGAGGATGTACAGGTGAGTATCGATCTTGATCCCCTCTTTATGCTGTAGATATGCTATAATAAATGGATAGAATGAAACGAGGTGTTGCACAATGGCGAAACTTCCCGTTGTGACTGTGGGCGATCCGGTTTTGGAACAACCCGCAGCCGAAGTACCCAAGATTACGAAAAAAGTTTCGAAATTAATAGATGATATGCTAGAGACCATGTATGAAGCCAACGGAATAGGTCTGGCCGCCCCTCAAGTGGGTGTGAGCCAAAGGATCGTTGTTCTGGATGTGGGGGAGGGGCCCGTTGCTCTGGTGAACCCTGTAATTGTCGATGCCGAAGGTGAAGACATTGATGTAGAAGGTTGCCTGAGCATCCCTCAACGCTGGGTATACGTAAAGCGTGCTACTGCTGTTGAGGTCATGGGACTGAATGAGAAGGGCAAACCGGTTCGCATCAAGGCCGATGGACTTTATGCCAGAGCTTTGCAGCACGAGATCGATCACTTAGATGGCGTGTTAATGCTTGATCGCATGTTAGCTGAGGCCGAAGTTGAAGTCGAGCCGACCGACAGCGAGACTGCGCCAGAAGAGGGTGAATGAATGCGCGTTGTGTTTATGGGGACTCCGGAGTTTGCTGTCCCGAGTCTAGAAGTACTCTTAGCTGAACATGAAGTGGTGGCCGTCGTCACGCAGCCCGATCGCAGAGCGGGCCGGGGCCAGCAAGTAAGGTTTTCTCCGATTAAACAAGTAGCCCTAAAGCACGATGTGCCTGTCCTTCAACCCGAGCGAGTTAGTCGTCCCGAAGTCATGGAGGAGTTGGCAGAGTACAAAGCTGATCTCTTCGTTGTTGTGGCCTTTGGCCAGAAGATTCCCGGTCGTCTGCTCACAATGCCACGCTACGGTTGTGTGAATGTGCACAGTTCTTTGTTGCCGAAGTACCGCGGCGCGGCGCCGATCAACGCAGCCATTGTCCATGGCGATTCTGTCACAGGAGTCACAACCATGTACATGGATTCGGGGTGGGATACAGGAGACATTATTCTCCAGGCGGAAGAAACCATTTTGCCCAGAGATACAGCTGGTCAACTCCATGATCGTCTGATGATCAAAGGAGCAGCCCTTCTGGCAGAGACTGTACAGTTGATCGCCGCAGGACAGGCTCCGCGTATTCCTCAAGACCCTGAGCAGGCGAGCTTTGCTTTTAAGCTGTCCAAGAACGATTCTTTAGTGGATTTCAAGGACTCGGCCATCAATCTCGACCGCTTGATCCGAGGAATGAATCCCTGGCCATTGGCTTACACTTTAGTAAGGGATGAGGCTGTCAAGATTTTAGAAGCCGTACCCCGTGACGAGCATGGTACTCCGGGCGAAATATTAGCTCTCGATGGCGAGGGTTTGCTCGTAGGCTGCGGTGAGGGGTCGCTCCTTTTGCTTCGAGTGCAACGGCCCAACGCCAAGGCAGTGTCTGGTGTCGACTTCGCTAACGGTTTGCGTCTTCGGACGGGAGATCGTTTATCGTGAGAGGAGGAGTTTAAGTGTTTTATGATCCGACGTTTATTTTGGTTCTTCCCGCACTATTTTTTGCCATGTACGCGCAGTTCAAAGTGAACAGCACATTTGCCCGTTACTTAAGGGAGCGTTCCTACGCGGGCCTGACAGGTGGTCAGGTTGCGCGGCAGATCTTAGATGATAATGGTCTGCATAACGTAAGTGTAGAGCGAATTCAGGGCCAGCTCACCGATCACTACGATCCGCGATCGAGCACGGTGCGCTTGTCTTCGGATGTGTACAATGGCACGAGTGTTGCAGCGATTGGAGTGGCCGCCCACGAAGTGGGCCATGCTGTGCAACATGCGAAGAACTATGGACCTTTGGCCCTTCGCACAGGCCTCTTCCCGGTTGCCAGTATCGGTTCACAGATGGCAATGCCGCTCTTCGTCCTAGGCTTTTTGCTTAGCTTTGACGTTCTAATGCTGGTTGGTATCTGGTTTTTCATCGCCGCTTTAGGCTTTCAGCTTGTGACTCTCCCTGTAGAGTTCAATGCATCAAGAAGAGCCCTTGGCTTCTTGGATGCCGGTGGATACCTCAACCGCGCCGAAGTACCCAAGGCTAAGGCTGTTCTGAATGCTGCAGCTCTGACTTATGTGGCTGCGGTAGCGGTATCGGCTACACAACTTCTTCGTTTATTACTCTTACGAGGGCAGCGGAGACGCTAATGAGAAAGATAACGAATCCTCGTCAGCTTGCAGTCATCACGCTAAATGAGTTGGACGCAACAGGGGACTTCCTGCGGGAAGTCCTCGATTCGCATTTGCGTCAAAATAACCTGAACAGTCTTGATCAAGGCCTGTATACAGAAATAGTCTATGGAACCGTACGGATGCGTCGTAGCCTGGACTATGTGCTTTCCCTGCACTCCTCCAGAAAGCCAGAGGCGATCAAGCCAGTCATTTTGAACATACTGCGCAGTGCTGTGTACCAAATACTGTTCCTCGATCGGGTCCCGCCTCGGGCCACCGTCAACGAAGCTGTGAAGCTCGCCCGCATGTTTGGCCATGAGGGCATAGCTAAGTTCACCAACGGTGTCCTAAGGCAAGTCGTAAGGCAACGGGAGAACATCGAGTACCCCTCGGAAGAAGCAGATCTGGTAGAACACATTGGAGTGAAATACTCGTTCCCCTCGTGGATCGTCGAAGAATGGCTGAGCTGGCTAGGGAAGGACGAGACGATTGCCCTTTGTCAGGCTCTGAACGAATCACCTCAGATGAGTGTTCGCGTGAATACCTTGAAGACGACGGTGGAAGAGCTTAGAGCCTATTTTGCAGAGAAGGGCATTACCTCGAGACCTGGAAAGTTTGCCCCTGACATTTTGGACGCCAGCCCGGCGCATTTGGTGATCACAGACGACGCCCTGAAGGAAGGCCTGTACTATGTTCAAGATGAAAGCAGTTGTCTAGCTGCGCATGCCCTGCAAGTGGAGCCCGGTCAACGAGTCTATGACCTTTGCAGTGCGCCTGGCGGGAAGACAACCCATATAGCGCAATTGATGGGGGACAGGGGCCAAATCATAGCCTTTGATGTCAATCCCAGCCGCTTGCGATTGGTCCGTGAGAACGCAGAGCGATTAGGCACTACGATTGTTGAAACGCAAGTAGGCGATGCTACCGAACCCATGGAGTTAGCCCCGGCTGACCGGGTTCTGGTTGACGCACCTTGCTCGGGTCTTGGAACCATGGGACATCGCCCCGACATTCGCTGGCGTAAAGACAGCCAGGACATTAGGAAACTTGCGGGGCTGCAAAAAGAGATTCTGCGTGTAGCAGCCAACTATGTGGCGCCCGAGGGTCTGCTTCTCTATTCAACCTGCACGCTAACAAGACAGGAGAATCAGGAGGTAGCGGAGTGGTTCTTGCAGAATCACCCAGAGTTTACCGAGTTTTCCTTTCCCTCTTGGTTTCCGCCTTCTGAAGAACAGAGTTGGATGCGCACGTTTCTTCCACATCGGCACGGGGTGGACGGGTTCTTCTTGGCTTGTTTCAGAAAACACGGAATATAACAATAAGTTGACTAAAGATGACTATCGGCAGGATTCTTCCACTTCTTGTCAAATAGAAAAGAAGAACACCACTGGAGGGATCCTATGCGAATACTTGTTGTGGACAACAATGTGGAGCTTTGCCGGGCCTTGCAGGAGTATTTCGAAACCCAACCAGATTTCGAAGTGGTAGGGCTGGCCTACGATGGCGAACAAGCTCTGACCCTAGTCGAAGAACTACAACCCGATGTTATGTTATTGGATATCACCATGCCTTATCTCGATGGGCTTGGCGTCATGGAAAGGTTGCGGCCGATAGAACTGGAGCGGAAACCGAAAGTGGTGGCTATCACAGCCTTTGGCACGGATAGTCTCCTAGCGAGGTTGATGGCTCTAGGTGCTGATTACTTTATGGTGAAACCCTTTAACCTGGACATTTT
>DUQE01000185.1 GCA_012837925.1 Bacillota bacterium | reverse complement strand
GAGCGCCAGGTTGTGGCCCTGGAGGTCGCCGGTTCGAATCCGGTTACTCACCCCAATATAAAACCGGAAGCAGTCGATTCGACTGCTTTTTTTGTGATAAGTTTGGCAGGATAATTCGTTATGAGAATGGAAGAGTTATGCGAAAGAAAATTGTCTGACTCTGGAGGGGTAGCACCATGGCGAAAACGATGAAGGCTGTAGCCAAGACGCAGGCTGCAGCAGGGTTTGAATTTATTGAGGCCCCCATACCGAAACCGCGGGCAGGTGAGGTCTTGGTTAAAGTGCGGGTGACGGCCATCTGCGGTACTGATGTCCACATCTATACCTGGGATCAATGGGCCCAGAATCGCATTAAGCCACCGCTAATTTTCGGACATGAATTCTGCGGTGATGTTGTCGAACTTGGTGAAGGAGTCAAGGGTGTCAACGTTGGCGACTTTGTTTCGGTAGAAACGCACTTTACTTGTGGTGTCTGTCGTTTCTGCCGCACCGGGCGAGGACACATCTGCCAAACTGTGGAAATTGTTGGGGTCGATCGGGACGGTTGTTTTGCGGAATACGTAACGGTGCCCTATGAGAATCTCTGGGTTTGGGACTATGATGTTAACCCAGAGATTGCCGCGATTCAAGATCCTTACGGCAACGCAGTGCACACAGCATTAGCCTGCGACTTGCTGGGTGCTGACGTCTTAATTACTGGCGTAGGCCCTATTGGTCTGGCTGCAATTCCCATCGCCAAACAAGCCGGTGCGAAAACCGTAATTTGCTCTGACGTGAGCCCCTACAGGTTGAATCTAGCCAAGGAGTTTGGCGCTGACCATGTCGTTGATGTGAGAAACGAGGATCTCTGTGTCGCGGTATCCAAGGCAACAGGAGGCAAGGGTATTGAAGTCCTCTTGGAGATGTCAGGTAACGAGAAGGCCATTAATGATGCATTTAAGTGCTTGGCCAATGGCGGAACGGCTTCGTTGCTTGGTATCCCATCAAAGCCCATTAATATCGATCTCGCCACAGCCATCGTCTTTAAAGGCGCTACCGTCTTAGGAATCAATGGTCGGAAAATGTTTGAGACTTGGTATCAGGGTCAGTCCCTCTTGCAGAGCGGGCTTGATCTTACCCCATTGATCACCCATCGGCTACCTTTCGAACGTATTGGAGAAGGGTTTGAACTGATGAAGGCCGGTCAATGTGGAAAAGTTGTCATCTATCCAGATGGGAGTGATTTGTAGTGGATGCACTGAATTTTTTGGAACAGGAGCTACAGAATCTTAAGGATCAGGGCCTATATCGGGTACCGCGTACGTTAACAGGGGATCAAAAACCGAAATCGATCTACGACGGAAAATCGGTGGTCAATCTCTCTTCCAACAACTATCTAGGATTGGCCAACCACCCACGTTTGATTGAGGCAGCCATTAAGGCTACCGAGAAGCTCGGGGTTGGTCCGGGTGCAGTACGGACCATTGCCGGACAGATGGATTTGCACAAGGAGTTTGAGCACAAACTCGCCAAGTTCAAGAATGTTGAAGCATGTCTTCTTTTCCAATCGGGGTTCACGGCCAATTCTGGAACGGTGAGCTGCATTATGGGTAAAGAAGACGTGATCATCAGCGATGAACTTAACCACGCCAGTATTATCGATGGATCACGATTGAGCAGAGCCCAAATCAAGGTCTATCCCCACGCCGACATGGACGGTCTGCGCTCCGTACTACAAGAAGCTGAAGGACGCCGCAAGATTGTGGTCACCGATGGTGTTTTCTCCATGGACGGAGACGTTGCACCCCTCGACGAAGTCGTGAAACTAGCAAAAGAGTTTGGCGCGATTGTCATGGTAGACGACGCACATGCCAGTGGTGTTATGGGACGTAATGGACGTGGAACCGTCGATCACTTTGACCTCCATGGCCAAGTGGACATTCAGGTTGGGACCTTATCTAAGGCGCTTGGTGTGTTAGGCGGTTATGTGGCTGGACCACAGAAACTCATCGACTTCTTGGTGCAAAGAGCAAGACCTGTGCTGTTCAGCACGTCGCTTCCCCCAGCCGTCACTGCGGCCGGAATGGAAGCAGTCGACATGCTAATTGAACAGCCTGAGCTCATCGAGAAGCTGTGGAGCAACGCCTCGTTCTTCAGAGAAGGTCTTCGGGCGCTTGGATTTGATACCGGCGTCAGTGTTACACCCATCATCCCAGTCATGGTTGGTGATGAGCGTAAAGCCAGCCAGTTGGCTGACGATCTGTTCGAAGCTGGAGTGTTTGCTCAAGCACTGGCGTTCCCGACAGTACCTAGAGGGAAAGCTAGAGTTCGGACGATTGTTACCGCAGCACATACACGTGAGGACCTGCAATATGCATTGGATGCGTTTGCGAAAGTGGGAAGAAAGCTCGACATTATCTAAAAGTAGAACCCCGGCTCAAAGAGCCGGGGTTTTTGGAATCAGCACACGCATGGCTTGTGGTTTGATTTTGACATGAAATG
>DUQE01000184.1 GCA_012837925.1 Bacillota bacterium | reverse complement strand
TGAAGATCGTCATTATTGGTTTTGTTTGTGTCAGGGTAGGCTTGGCCTATCTCTTGGCGATTCATCTTGGCTTGGGGCTCGTTGGTGCCTGGGTGGCGATGGTTGTCGACCTCTTTGCCAGAGGTTATCTCATTCAAAGGCGATTCAATCGGGGTGATTGGAAGAACCTGAAAATTTAGGGAAGGAGTGCTTAAGAGTGAACAAGTTCAGTTATTTCATGCCTACCAAAATGGTGTATGGACAAGGAGTCGTTCGAGAGGCGGGGGCTAGTCTGGCTTTGGGTCGTAAGGCCTTGATCGTCACCGGGAAGTCCTCGGCGCGCCTAAGTGGTGCCCTCGATGATGTACTCGCCGTATTGCCTGGCGAATACGTTATCTTTGACCAGGTAGAGAACAATCCTTCGGTGCACACCGTGATCAAGGGAGGTCGTATGGCCAAAGAAGAAGGATGCGATTACGTGCTGGCAATTGGCGGTGGATCGCCTCTAGATGCCGCCAAGGTCATGGCCGTTCTGGCTGTTAACGACACGCACCCCATGGACTTATACAAAATGGGTTGGAAGACAAGGGCTTTGCCCATCGTCGCGATTCCAACCACGGCAGGCACAGGCAGTGAAGTGACACAATATGCTGTCTTGACGATTGATGAAGAGGAAACGAAGAAGGGTCTAGGAGGACCCGACCTGTTCCCGCGGGTATCCTACTTGGACCCTAAGTATACCGAGTCTTTGCCCATGGATGTGACAATTGACACCGCAGTTGATGCGCTGTCGCATTTAGTTGAAAGTTACCTGGCCAAGAGAGCGACAACGGCCAGTGATCTCGTGGCACTGCAGGGGATTGCGTTGTGGGGAACAGCGATTGAGGCCTTGCGTCAAGGGAAGGTTGATCTCGAAACCAGGGACGCTCTTCTTTTGGCTTCGAGTCTTGGCGGGATTGCCATTGCGCAGACCGGAACCGCACTCGTTCATGCTTTGGGTTATTCTTTGACCTATTTCGATGGATTACCCCATGGACGGGCCAATGCTGTTACCATGAGGGCCTACCTGGATTACACAAAAAAAGTAGCCCCAGAGAGAGTGGAGACCATTTTGGAGCTTTTGGGGCTTGGCTCAACGGAGGCCTTCGGAGAGCTCATGGGTGACTTGTTCGCAGCGCACATAGGAACACTAAAGCTCAGCGCAGACACCATTGAGAAGTATGTAACGAAAGCGATGTTAACCAACAACATCAAGAATTCCCTTGGCGAACCAGCTGAAGCCGAGTTAACCGAAATCATGGAAAAGAGCATACTATAAAAAAAGGGGTCTCGCTTGACCCCTTTTTGAACCGTTCTTCTAGCTTGTGGTGATGATACTCAGTACGTACTTGGCGGCGGTCACCAGTTGCTCAATGGTGATCGCTTCAGATGTAGTATGCACATTGGTATAGCCAACGCCCAAGACAACCGAAGGAATGCCGTAGCCATTAATGATATTTGCATCGCTTCCTCCGCCGGTACTCTCAATGGTGGGCTCTAAACCAAGGGCCTTAGCCGCTTTTACGGCCAGACTTACCACATAATCGTCCTCGGCCAGTCCAAAAGCACTGTAACTGTGATCAACGGTGATATCGGTCTTGACGCCATGTTCGGCACAGGTTGCCTTGATGATCTCCACCATATGATCCATTTGCTGATCGAGCTTGCCATTGTTCCGGGATCGGGCTTCGCCTTGTAGTTCGACTAAGTCGGGGATAATGTTCGTCGCTACGCCGCCCTTGATGATACCGATGTTGGAGGTTGTCTCAGAGTCAATTCGTCCGAGTTTCATTTTTGTGATCGCCTGGGCTGCCACTAAGATGGCACTAATCCCCTCTTCTGGGGCTACTCCAGCGTGGGCAGCTTTACCGTGAATGGTAGCTTTGAGTCCCTTCTGGGCGGGTGCAGCGGTCACGATCGTACCGACGGGTCCAAGTGCATCCATGAAATAGCCGGCTTTAGCCTTAAAATGACTAGGATCTACGGACTTTGCTCCAAAAAGGCCTCCTTCCTCGGCAACTGTAAAGAGGATTTCTAGGCGTCCATGAGGAATCTTCTGTTCCTGGATAACTCGGACTGCTTCAAGGATCGCGACCACTCCGGCCACATCATCAGCAGCCAAAATGGTGGTACCGTCACTTGTGATCACACCGTTGTTTATTTGAGGTTTAATTCCTAAACCGGGATGAACTCTGTCCATATGGGCACAGAAGAGTAGGGCAGGGGCGTCTTTTTGACCCTCCAAAACACCGATGATGTTTCCGGCGGTTCCGCCGATTTTTTCGCCGGCATCGTCCTCTGTCACGGTGAAACCAAGGGCCTTCATCTTGGCTAACAGGGCGTCCGCGATCAGGCGCTCGTCCTTTGGTGAACTGTCAATCGTCACGAGTTCCAGGAATTCGTCTACTAACCGTTGTTGGTTTACTTCCATACTATCAGCCTCCTCATGAATTTGGTTTTCAACACGGGTGTAGGATTTCCTTCCAACAGAGTCTAGCGAAACGGAATGATATCTATGGAGCGACTAGTCGGTCTTGTCTTGTTAGCAGGAGAATTACTCCTCACCTGTGGGGCCGAGATGTATAGAGTTGAGGAAACCATCGAACGGATGGGCCTGGCTGCAGGATTTGTGCAGGTGGAGGGGTTTGCTACTCCAACAGGCTTGTTTATTTCTTTGCATGCCCCTAACGGACGCGTCTATACTAGGGTGCGTCGTATTCGCCAAACCTATAACAAGCTGTCCACGATCGCCGAGGTCAACTCCATAAGTCGAGCCTTTTCTGATGGGAGCATGACAATTCAAGAGGTGCACGATGAGTTGGAGCGCTTGAGCAAGGAGACAGCTCCAGAAAGCCTGGGACGGCAACTGATTGGCGGCGCAGGTGCCATGGCTTTTACGATGATCTTTGGAGGCAACTGGTTTGAAGGAATCATTGCCGGAATGACTGGCGCCATGGTACTCGTACTGGTTTCTTGGCTGGGGCGCCATCCGGTCCCAAAAGTACTGCAAGCGGCTACAGGGGGCATATTTGCTGCTGCAGTAATCATGGGATTGTCTCGAATCTTAGCCATTCATCCTGACTTGACGACTCTTGGGGCGGTCATGGTGATGACGCCAGGCGTCGCGATGACAACGGCCATTCGCGACCTGCTCAGTGGAGAACTGCTCTCGGGATTGAGCCGCAGTGCAGAAGCACTATCTGTCACGGTGGCTATTGCCACAGGTGTGGCCATTGTGTTGACGCTGGGGGGGCGGTGAAATGTTGGTTCAAGCCCTGATCGGCTTCATAGGAGCCACTGCATTCGCGTACATCTACCGTGTCCCTACAAGGCAGCTTCCCTATGCTGGGATCGTAGGCTCCCTGGGGCACGTTATCTTCCTGCTTACGCGGGATGAGTGGGGAGAGGTCGGTGGAGTCTTTCTGGCGGCTACAATGGTGGCTTTCTTTAGTGAAGTGTTGGCCCGCAGGCGTAGGCAACCCGTCCTCGTCTTTCTGATTCCTGCGGTGATACCCCTTGTTCCAGGGGCCAAAGCATATTTGACGATGTTGAGTTTTCTACAAGATGACTATACAGGAGCATTGGTTTCCTTTATTTCAACCGTGCTGCTGGCTGGTGCGGTAGCCGCTGGCATTATCATTGCCAGTTCCTTATTTCGGATTTACTCCCGCGCCAAGCATGTAAGGAGGTAGAGTTGTGGGAAAGGAACAGATCGTAGTAAAGTGGAATGATCAGGAGTTTCAGGTGCCAGTTGGCACAAGCGTCGGAGAGGTAGCTGCAATGATTCCGGAATCCAAGGGAGCGGTGGTCGCCAAGGTCAATAACGACACCGTGGGTTTTCAGTTTCCTCTGACGGAGAACGGCACGATCCGATTCTTGCATACGGATTCTGAAGATGGGATGCGGGCGTATCGGGCTGGTTTGGTTTTTCTGTTTGTGCGCGCCGCCCTTGAGGTGATTCCTGGATGTACCGTTCACATTAAGCATGCCCTCAATAACGGACTCTATGGGGAGATCGATCACACCCAGCCCGTGATTGAGAAGGATATTCGGGCGATTGAAGAGCGTATGCACGCTCTTGTCGAAGAGGATGTTCCATTCGAACGACGCGTGGTGTCAAAAGAAGAAGCCCGGAGGATCTACACCGAACAAGGGTTAGAGGATAAACTACGCCTCTTGGATCAAAATGGCAGCGATGAAGTGGTTTTGTACAATTTTGGTTGGTTCCATGACTCTCTGCGATCGATATTGGTTCCCAGTAGTGGGTATCTAAAGTACTTTAAACTCCGCTATTATCTACCAGGCTTTATCTTGGAGTATCCCCGCAGGGCTCATCCAACCGTCATTTTGGATTATGTGGAGCAGGGCAAGCTCTTCAACGAGTTCTTCAAAGCAGAGCGGTGGCAAGACAATATCTCAATTCCTACAGTACCCGCTCTGAATGACTATATACGTAAGGGCGGATTTGGAGACCTCGTGCGAATGTCCGAAGCGTACCACGAGAACCAAATTCGCGACATTGCCACGCAGATTTCCAGGGAGAGGGATCGCCTGCGCATTATTCTCATTGCAGGGCCATCCAGTTCGGGCAAGACGACATTTGCCCAGCGGCTCATGGTGCAGTTGCGCGTCGAGGGGCTCTGGCCGGTGGCCATTGGTCTCGATGACTACTTTGTAGACCGCCACTTAACGCCTCTTGACGAAGATGGCAATGCTGACTTTGAGGCTCTAGAAGCCATCGACATTGATCTCTTCAATGAACATCTGACCAAGCTGATTCAGGGGGAAGAAGTGCAGCTTCCTACGTTCCACTTTCCAACAGGAACCAGGCAGTGGCATGACAATAAGAAGCTGAAGGTTCGATCGGACCAACCCATCATTATCGAAGGAATTCACGGACTCAACGATCGACTGACCTCGTCCATTCCCAAGGGACGCAAGTTCAAGATTTACATCTCGGCCCTGACTAACTTGAACCTGGACTATCATACCAGGATTCCCACCACAGACGTGCGTATGTTACGTCGGATGATTCGCGATAACCAATTCCGCGGGCATGACGCCAGAGCTACCATTGAACGCTGGCCATCGGTGACGCGGGGTGAAAAACGTCACATCTTCCCCTTCCAGGAAGACGCCGACGTGATGTTCAACTCCACCCTGATCTATGAGTTGCCAGTTCTAAAACCTCTCGCCATGGAGCTTCTGGAGGATATTACACCGGCTGATCCTCAATACTCTGAAGCAAGACGCATGATGCGTTTTTTGAGTCACTTTGTTGCGGTCGACGACTGGTCGGATATTCCCTGCAATTCCTTGTTGCAGGAATTTCTCGGGGGGTCGTGTTTTGAATAATCAAGTGGAGGTAGCGCCATGAAGGTTTCCTTAGTAGCTCTAAACGCCAAATATAGTCACTCAAGTCTTGCTTTGCGCTACCTAAAACACTATTTGCAGCCCTCGTTTCGGAACGTGGATACGCTGGAGTTCAACATCAACCAGAACCCAGGTATGATGCTCGCAGAGATCGTCTCAAGGAATCCTGATGTGGTGGGTTTTTCCTGCTACATCTGGAATATTGAGGTGATTCTGCCCCTGGTCAGCAGTCTACGCAAAGTGTGTCCGCAGACGACGATTATCCTAGGCGGCCCAGAGGTTTCCTTTGACACCGAGTACTGGTTGCAGAGGTATCCGGAAATCGACTATTTGATTGCCGGCGAGGGAGAAGAGGCTCTCAGAATGTTTTTGGAGCAATACGAAGAAACACAAGGCTCCTTGGATATGGCCAAACTTGACGGTATTCCGGGTTTGGTGTATCGGCAGGGAGGCAGGGTGGTCTCAAACCCTCATCAGCCGCTTGATTTGGCTTGTATTCCTCCGATTTACACTGGTGATTTGGGCGAACTGCGGAACAAGATCGTTTATTATGAGACGACTCGTGGTTGCCCTTATTCTTGTGCCTATTGTCTTTCTTCGGTGATGGGTGGAGTGCGAAAGTTCCCGGAGGAACGCGCTCGGGCAGAACTCAGAGCCCTGGCCGAGACGGGGGTAGAACAGGTGCGCTTTGTGGATCGCACGTTCAACTACGATGCTAAGCGCGCTTATGAGTTGCTCAAGTTCATGATGGAACTTGACACAACGACGCGGTTTCAACTTGAAGTAAGTGGAGACTTGCTTACCCCCGAAATCCTCGAGCTTTTGCAGTCTGCGCCAGAGAACCGTTTTCAGTTTGAAATAGGGGTGCAATCAACGAACCCCGAGACCCTCGAAGCGGTGTCTCGGCGTACGGATCTGAGGCGTCTTACAGAAGTCGTGAAGTTCTTGAAGGAGAAGACAACGGTTCGGGTCCTACTCGACCTCATTGCTGGATTGCCTGAGGAAGGTTTCTGGCGTTTTGGCGAGTCGTTCGACCATGTTTACGCTCTAGAGCCTGATCGTATACATCTGGGTTTCCTAAAACTCTTGCGAGGGTCGGGGCTGAGGCACGAGGCGGAGCGTTTCGGATGTGTCTATACCGAGCGGGCACCCTATGAAGTATTACAGACCAAGGACCTTTCCTTTGGTGAGATTTCGCGCCTGAAGGTGATCGAAGACTTAGTTGATAAATTCTATGGTCCACGCTTTGAACGTTCCCTGGAGTATCTGTGCAGGAACGGGCGGTCGCCCTTTGCCTTCTTTAATGAACTGGCCGAGCGCTGGGAAGAGGTAGGGTATCATTGGCTCAGTCATTCCTTATCTGGTCTCTACAGGGCTCTATGGGAACTCTGCGGTTCAGACGATGAGCATCCTGATCTCTTGCCCTGGCTGTGCTATGATTTTCGCATGAACGAGCCGCGAAAAATGACGCCCGCCTGGATGGGCGGACGTTCGGATCGTAGTTTGGAGAACGAACTCATTCAGTCTGGTCGGCTTCTAGAAATGCTGCCTGAGCTCGAAGGTCTAGGTCCCAGAGAGATCGGACGCAAGATCTTTGTGGAGACCCTGGATTTCCGCAAGGGTACAGAACAGGTTCTCTTTTACTTCCCTTCAGAAGACACGGTAGCCCGACCATTGCGACTGGCCTGATTTTGTCGGTATGTTCCTTGATAGGCCAAAGGGATCCCTGTGATTTGCGAGGTATATTCATCAAGGGCAACCAAGTCATGAGAGTCTACCTGATGGAGTGCGTGTTTTCCCAAAGCTCGCACTCCTTCTTTCATTTCCTCCGTAGAGGCTATGAGGAAGTTCGCTACGTGCTTGGCCCCCAGTCTCCAATTGAACTTCTTACTGGCCTTTCCTCCGTATACGGCAAGTTGGGTTGGTGGCTCCCAGGGAATCGCTTTGAGGGTTTGGGTGTGACTTGCGGAAAAGAGGATCATGGTGCCTAGGTAGATGGCGTCAGCTCCCAGGGCAAGGGCCTTTAGACACTGTCCAGGTGAAGTGAAACCGCCCGAGACGATGAGACTTACTTTGTCTTTGACTCCCCTGTGTTTGAGATGC
>DUQE01000183.1 GCA_012837925.1 Bacillota bacterium | reverse complement strand
GGGAAGAGTTTTACGCCGAGCTCGTAGAACAACATGGAGAAACGTTCGAAAGCCATCTCAAAGAGTTCGTAGCCGGTTTGCACAGGAACAACCCGGCCATGGACCTGAGAGATTTCAGTATGCGGATTGTGGAGGAAGCCTGGTCCTGGGCAAGGGATAAGAGTCCCGCGATCATTGTCTATTATTCCTCCACGATGTACACAAATCTCGAAATGACAGGGAAGACACCAAACGAGAGGAGACTGTTGGATTGCGTCACCGAGTCGGTGAACGCCTTGCAGCAGTACTCGGATAAACCAGTTGTCACGAAGATGTTCTATCCCTACATCTCGGACTCCAGCTTTATGGCCTTAGGCGGTGATCGGGAAGAACTCGGAGCTCTGCAATACAACACGCCAGCGTGGGGCGAAAAGTACAGACACCCCATCGAAGATATCGCGGAAATCAACGTTCCCGTCGTTAACATCGGCACCTTTGGCAAGGATGGACACAAACTTACCGAAAGAGTGCATATGAAGCACACCTTTGAGCACATACCAAACATCACCTATAATGCCGTTAGAAAGCTCTTGAGCTAAGACGAAAGAATTTTTGCCTCCAGGAAAACTCCTGGAGGTTTTTTCTTGACAAATATATCGGTTGGTGATATGTTTGTGTTAGATATATCGGATATGGATATGTTTGATCGCGCCAAGGAGGAGGGATGATCCATGACTGTATCAGCAATGGAAACAATCACGGACAATGTTTACTACATTTTGGTCAGTTTGCTCACAGATAAACACGGTTATCTCATCATGCAGACGATTGAAGAGCTGACAGACGGCGAGTTCGTCATTGGACCCGCATCGCTCTACACAAACCTGAAGAAGCTTCTGAAAGCAGAATTGATCGCCGAAAAACCAGGGGAAAAAAGTAACCAGAAGGTGTATAGCATCACATCAAGTGGTATTGAGGCCCTGCGAAGGGAAGTGAAGCGGAAGGAGAAAATGGTCAAACTGGCTCGGCAGGGATTAGCATCTTTCGATGGAGGGGATGACAAGTGAAGAAGAAGTACGTACTCGTCAGCGGCTTAGCCTTTGGCGAAAAGGCGGATATGAGAAAGCTCAAGAAACTGGCGCAACAGGGTTGGATCCTTGATGGAATCACATCCTTCTTCTATAGATTCAGGAAAGGACAGCCCCAGACGTTAGACTATAGTGTGGATTATCGCTCCGACTACGACGACGAATACTTCACCATTTTTCAGGAAGCGGGTTGGACGCACAGGGCGACCCTGGGAGAAATCCACATATTTTCCGCGCCAGAAGGCACGACACCACTGTATCTGGATACAGCGGAGCAGTCAGAACAGTATCTGCCTATGATCAGAGAAACAGCGAAAGGAAGCGCCATATCCTTCCTTGTTCTCGTGATTCTAGCAATCGCCTTGCGTGTTGGGGGCGTCCCCGGATGGCTCTCCCATGTTCTCTTTGTCTTTTTGGTTTTCGCTTGGGTAGTCTTTGTTTTCAACTTCATGCCATGTATCGGTTTTATGGTCAGAAGACTACGCATGGCTCGGGCCGGGCAATAAGAGGATTCCTATCGGCGGTGGAGAAGTAACGTCTGGCTGTAGAGCAGCCGTCGTTTGGAACATCAGCTGAAGGAGAATGTTTGTGACCACACTCTTGATCATCATCTACATAGCATTTATCAGTCTTGGGCTCCCAGACTCTATCCTGGGGAGTGTTTGGCCCGTCATCCGACTTGACGTGTCAGCACCGGTGAGCATGGTCGGTTATGTGGCCATGACAGTAAGTGCAGGTACAGTTGTTTCTAGTTTGCTCAGCAATCGTTTAGTCGCACGTTTCGGAACAGCGAAAGTAATAGTGACCAGCGTAGCCATGACGGCTCTAGCACTACTTGGCTACTCTTTTGTGGGTCATGCCGCCTTCCTCTTTTTACTCGCGATCCCACTAGGGCTCGGCGCCGGAAGTGTGGATGCGGCGCTGAACAATTTCGTGGCCCTGCACTACAAGTCCATGCATATGAACTGGCTTCACTGCTTCTGGGGAGTGGGAGCGACGGCAGGTCCGATTATCATGTCGCTCTTTCTAGGAAGGGCTTCAGGTTGGCGAACGGGCTATATCGTCATCGCAGCACTTCAGTTTGTCCTTGTTGTGGTCTTGCTGGCCACCATGAAGCTCTGGGATGGGAAAGATGTGCGCACCTCAGGGGTCGAGAATGAGGAACATAAGGTGCTTACGAATAAAGAAGCATTGGGACTGCCCAACGTAAGACTGGCCCTCATATCCTTTATTTTCTTCAGTGTGACCGAGGCAACAACGGGACTGTGGAGCAGCAGCTATCTCGTTGGAGTCGAAGGGATGGCTGCCACAACTGCAGCCAGGTGGACAGCCTCTTTTTATGCGGGAATCACTCTGGGTCGACTGCTGTCGGGATTCTTGTCGATCAAGGTGGCGAACACAGTGTTGATTCGTATTGGTCAGCTTGTGTGCGTTGCCGGGGCACTCCTTCTGCTCTTGCCGGTACCCGTGATGGTCTCGGCTCTTGGCTTTGTCATCATCGGCTTAGGTACCGCCCCTATTTTCCCAGCCATGTTGCACGAGACACCCGTTCGATTTGGCTCGACGGTTTCCGGTGCGATCATGGGTCTGCAGATGGCCTTTGCCTATATTGGAGGCACATTGGGTTCACCCTTGTTTGGTGCACTAGCCTCTCTAACGTCCCTGAAGCTCCTTCCCTTCTTTCTGCTTGCTGCGGCCCTAACGATGCTCGTAGCTTCGGAACTCATGAACAAGCGTATGGCGGCCAGGGAAAAATCGCTGTAGCCACCCTAGACAAGCTGACAAGGAGAATACGACAGAATGTCGAACTCTACCAAACATAAGCAAGCGGGGTGGTTCACATGAGAAGCTTCATTCGCAGGATTTACCTCCTTGGACTCGTGTTTGTGCTCGTTGGTGGACTCAACACCTTTGTAGGCATTCGTCATCTCGGAGAACAGCTTCAGCAGCACATAGAGGACACGATAACGTTTAAGCTCGACTCTGTCATGAGTGAAGTCAGCTTAGGCTTGCTTAATGTGGAAAGAATGCTCGGTGCCGCCGAGGCTGTGATTGCTATCGAGGACGATGAGGACAAGATCATACAGTTCTTCGATGAGATTTTACGCGATAATCGATCCTTCCTGGCCATGTACCTTGGCATAGCGGAGGATCACGTCCTTTATACCAACAGAGACTTTCATTGGGAGCCGGTGGATCCAACCACGCGACCTTGGTACCAAGCTGCGACAAGGGAAGGGAGACTCGTTTTTACGTATCCCTACGTTGATGCTGCTGCGGATCGCTGGGTGATCACGATGGCTAAACCTCTCTACGATGAAAATGGTCATTTGATGGGCGTATTAGGTGTGGACGAGTCGTTACAGGGCATGCTTGCGTCTCTAGAAATGGCAAAGCCATCGGAGCACGGGCATGTCTTTGCTTTTGATGAAATCGGTCGAATTCTGCTCAGTGATCCAGAAGAGGTACAGACGCCCGTTCTCATGGGGCAAGACTTAATGGAAACCGTCTTGTCAGACACAGGAGGGATTCTCTTTACCACTGTTGAGGGTGAAGATGGCTACTTTAGGTGGCAAGCCGTGGGTAGTTCGGGAATCATCATAGGGCTCATTGCTCCCATTAAGGATTTTCTTGATTATCGGCTCTTGGTTGTGCAGGTGTTGATGACAACACTCGTCTCTCTGGTCGTTCTTGCCTTGGCACTCTTCATCTTCCAGCGCCAATACATAACCAAACCCATGCGTGACCTAGACCGTGACATTATGGCCATATCCCTTGATGAAGACGTAACATACCGTCTGCCAGCCCGGAAGCACAGCCCCTTTGAGCATTTGAGGCGGTCCATTAACGTGAGTCTCGATCGAGTGCAACAGCATTTCGAGAATATCATCCATCAGCAGGAAGAGTTAACCGCAGCCTATGGTCAGCTCGTTGCCCACGAAAAGCAGCTTCAGGAGCAATACCAGGAGATCAAGAAGGATGAGGAACACATTCAGTTTTTGGCTGATCATGATGTCTTAACGGGTCTTCCCAACCGCAGGAAGTTTGAAGAAGACTTAGAGGCGTTATTGGATAGTGCCCAAACGGGTTCTGTTCTCCTTTTTGACCTGGACAATTTCAAGAATGTCAACGATACCTTAGGTCACGTTTATGGTGATGCGCTCCTCCGTCATCTGGCAGGGACGCTGGAACGTAGCCTCGATTCTGCAGCAAGGGTGTATCGTTTTGGCGGTGATGAGTTTCTGGTTATCCTAGATGGTATTGTTGAGCGGGAGGAACTGGCAGCCATCATCACGAGACTGCTGCAGAACGTGAGCAAGACCCATACCGTTGAGGGTAGACGCAACAATATCACTTCGAGCGTTGGCGTTGTTCGTTATCCCTATGACGGTACCAGTGTGGAGCAGCTGCTCATCAAGGCCGATATCGCCATGTATAACGCTAAGCAACTAGGTCG
>DUQE01000182.1 GCA_012837925.1 Bacillota bacterium | reverse complement strand
CTGGCTGGTTACTTCTTTGCTAAGTCTTATGGTTCAAAGATTCATATTGATCCAAGTCCGAAGGAAGAAGAAGCAAACAAGCAACAGGACCTCAGGGAGTATCCTTCTGTCTTGCGTTCCTTCGCTCCCATCGTTGTTCCTGTTCTGTTGATCGCTTTGAAATCCATTGCGGATTATCCGTCGGCACCCTTTGGCACGGGATCATTCAAAGCGTTTATGAGCTTTATCGGTAACCCCAATATTGCTCTTTTGATCGGTGTCTTCTTGTCCTTCCTGACAGTACCCAAGATTACGAAGGAAGTCTTAGGTGACTGGGTGGGCATCGGATTGACCAATGCTGGTCTCATCATACTGATCACCGGTGTTGGCGGTTCGCTCGGGCAGGTAATTCGGGAGACTCCTATTGCAGATTATCTATCAGGGTCCCTCAGTACTCTACAGTTTGGGATTTTTGTCCCATTTATCCTGGCTGCGGCCTTGAAGACTGCACAGGGATCGTCCACGGTGGCCATTATTACAACCGCCGGGATCATCGCTCCGTTGATGCCGGCCTTGGGTCTGGCATCAGGTATTGCTCCAGCCTTGACAGTCTTGGCCATCGGAGCAGGTTCTATGACTGTTTCTCATGCCAATGACAGTTACTTCTGGGTTGTAGCTCAATTCTCGGATATGAAGGTGGAGCAGGCCTATCGCTTGCAGACCTTGGCATCACTTGTTACGGGGCTTGTAGGGATCATCGTTATCAGTCTGATGTACTTCATCTTCGTGTAAGCTCAGCAGCGACGAAGGCCACTTGCGTGTGCAGGTGGCCTTAATTTTTCAGTCTTTGCGTCTCGGTGGTCTTGGTCCATAGTACTGATAATACTGGGTTTCGATATTGCCATTATAAAGTTTGCGGCGTTTGGTAGCCCGACCTCCCAGCACTTTCTCCAGGTGTGGGTAAGAGGTCAATATGTAAAACGACCAGGTATCAAGACTCTTCTTGACCTGAGCTAACTCTCTGTAAAGCTGATCTACCTCGTCCTTTTCACCAAAACGCTCACCATAGGGGGGATTGGTCACGATCTTCCCGTATTTTTTGCTCGTGGTCAGATCTTTTACTTCTTGTCGCTGAAAATGGATAGAATCAGCCACGCCTGCTGCCTCCGCATTGTGGCGGGCAATCTTTAGGGCTCCCTCATCGATATCGGTGCCAATCAGGTAGTCGGGTTTCTCAGGACGAATCAGATCCTCGGCTTCGGTACGGGCTTGCTTCCAGAAGGCTGGCGAAATCCAAGGCCACTCTTCCGACGCGAAGCTCCGGTTTCGCCCAGGCGCCATATTATGGGCCATGAGGGCGGCCTCGATGGGGATCGTTCCAGAGCCGCAGAAGGGATCAATGAAGGCGATGTCCGGGTAGTAACGGGCGAGAATGACCAAGGCCGCTGCTAGCGTCTCCTTCAAAGGCGCGCCCGTTGCCAGAGCTCTGTAACCCCTTTGATGGAGTCCAGGTCCGGTGGTGTCAATCGTGAGCGTGGCCACATCTTTTAAAAGAGCGATCTCGATTTTCATCAAAGGGCCCTCTTCGGGGAACCAGTCGAGATTGTACTCCTTTTTTAAGCTCTCCACCACGGCTTTTTTCACAATGGCTTGGCAATCGGAGACACTAAAGAGCGTCGACTGCACCGAGCGTCCTTCTACAGGAAATTCTGCATTCTTCGGGATAAATCGTGCCCAGGGTAGGGCCTTCGTTTTTTCGAACAGCTCATCGAAGGTGGTGGCCGTAAACTCGCCAACCTTCACTCGAACCCGAGCTGCAGTGCGCAACCAAAGATTCGTACGGCAGATCGCCAGTTCATCCCCTGTGAAGGACACCTTCCCGTTTTCGACCTGTGTATCTCCATATCCTAGTTTTCGTAGTTCATCGGCCACCAGGGACTCTAACCCGAAGGTAGCCGTAGCCAAGAGCTGTAATTGCGACATCGTATCCCAACCTCTCCACATCGATGTGCTTATTATACCATGAACGAGCAAGAAACATGGAAATCCGTCTCTAGCAGGTGCAAAAGTTTATGCAAAGAAGATTTGGGTAAACTACGGCGGAGGGAAACCAAGGCAGGAAAAACGGTTTTGTAAAGGGAATTACTACTAATTAAGGAGGCGGCCACATGCGCAAGGTGATCATCCACTATCATCGTGAAGATCAAGACTACGAAGGCTGGGGAGTCTGGCTGTGGCCCCGGGGCTATGGTGGGCATTGGGTTGATTT
>DUQE01000181.1 GCA_012837925.1 Bacillota bacterium | reverse complement strand
GCCTTCAATTCGGGGACAATAATGAACATATTTTCGACCTTCTGCTGGCCCCGTTCATCAACGGTTCGCAATGAATACGGCAAGGGGCCCGAAAAACCGTCTTTGGGTTTCAGCAACCACTTAAAGGACACTTCTTGACCTGGTTCAATCGTTCCCGGGAATCGTTTTGCATTTTGGCCGGTCACGAGATCCAGACCCAAGGGATACAAAATCTCGAACGTGCCACCGTAAAATTGCGTGCCGCCGTCATTGCGAATGACCGCTTTGGCTTCAAAAACGGAAGGTTCATAACGTTCGTCTTTGATCCCCAAACCTGGTGTTCCGCTAAACAACACTTGGAGTTTGGCCGGGCTCAACACCTGTACATTACGTCTTACTCTGTTCGGTTCGCTATTCCGAGCTGTCACTTCTACTTCATACGTAAAGACGCCATCTGCGATGCTGTGAACTCCAACCTGCCACCCTGTTTGCTTTGTCTCGCCCACCTTCAACTCGTCAAGTGCGACCTTGGCCTGTGAGCCAACGATCTGAAGACCTGGAGGTAGCTTAAGCTCAGCAACCACATCAAGGGCATCGCCTTGACCATCGTTTTGCACATAAGCCACAATGGAAAAGGTCTGGAATACGCCTGGTTCAGCAGTGATTTCCGCAGGTGAGGTGACGCCTACGATAAGCTCACCTGGGGCAATGGTGACTCCGCCAAGTCCATAATAGGAGACAAAACTCCTTGATTCCCCAGGCGCAAGAGACACTTGATCCCAGAAGAGTGCAATGGCGCTGTCTAACTCAAACTCGCCAATACGCTGGAAGTCTCGTCCCGGAGTAAAGTCAAAGTTCCACGCACTGTCGGCTAAGCTTCCCCAGTTCGTAAAATACACACGATCAGGCGTCGTAACACCACGCCCAGTCAATGTTCCCTGTGACATTACCTGTGGATTAGCCAATGAATCAAAGGCCTGCCAAAACTGCGGCATATCCACCGCGTAATATACGCTATCGGTTGTTATTCCTCTGTCATCTACTCGAAATGGTGCACCGTCATTGGCACCGAGCATCGTATCGAGCATCAGTCTCACACCGACCATGTGGGGGACTGAATCTATGTTCTCTACGTGGTATTCAATCTGTGCTGTATCAAGCAATCCTGTTGTACTACTTCTGGTAATACTTAGTATCTGCCAGACCTGAACAGGACCCAGTCTCCAGCTACTCTCGATCTTTCCTTCTACAATGGTGGGGGGTTGAATCATCTCACCGTAAAGGGCGTTAAATCCCGCACGTCTATCCGTTTCGCCACCATAGACCCAGTTTTGGTTGTCTACGCGAATTGTAGTGTACGACGTCCACGGGTCGTCACCACCGTAGATCAAGTGCTTGTTTTGATCCGTAAGTCGATCAGGATCTCCTCCCGTGGTGCCTACCGAAAAGCGTCCAGTATTCGTCTCTCCGGCATTCGCCACTATGCGGATATACTCGTTGTCAATCTGCACCTTAGGCACAGCATCCAAGCCCATCGCGCCGCTCGAGACAATGAGTGTGACCGCAACGACTCCGGCTAAGGTGATCAGAAACTTTCTTGGCATTCGCGCTCTTCCCCCCCTCTATGGTGCGTTCAACCAGCTAACCTCTCCATACTCAACGTTCGATACGAAACGATTATCCTCCCTGCTAAATACAACGGCCACTTGCATGCTGTAGTCATAGGGTTGACTGGCAAACGTCCAGACACCTTCAATATATCGGACCGCTTGAAAGTCGAGACGTTCATCGCCTGAGGACTTCTCTAACACTACCTCTTGCAGTATTCCCGAAGCAGAAACCTTGATCGCCACGAATACTACACCTTCAACTCCATCATGCTCTGCGTTCTTAGGATACATCGGAGCACCACCGCCGCCGTGTAACTCTCTTCCGCTAGCGGGTGGAGGTGGTGGCGGGGGAGCCGTTTCGGCTGTTCCTTCGCCAGATTCGGTAATACCTGATTCATCACTAGCACCAACAGTCTCCGTACCCGAACCGCTTGTCTGTTGGGATTCAGGCCTAGGTTCAGGTTCAGGACGCGCTTCGACACGTGGTTCTACTACTTCCCTAGGCTCTGCCTCAACAATCACTTCGGGTCCCTGGGTACTCGTGAGCAGTTCACCTTCGTTCGCCTCTTCTGGAACCTCGGGCACTTCAGGGACAGCGGGTTCTGGCACGGCCTCTGGCTCAGGCTGTGCTGGACTGGCCTGTTCAACCTGGGGTTCTGGAACCTGCGGTTCCTCAGGTTGAGCTATCGCCTGCTCTTGAGGAGGCTGCTCAACTTGTGGTCTGGGTTCCGTCACTCTCGGAACCGTTGTCTGGGAGAGACGATCAGTTACCGGGGAAGGCCGGGGATTAACAGATGTCTCAACATGCATAACTTGAATAACTCCTCCCCCTGCCAGTCCCGGGGCATCAACCTCAAGGAGGGAACTTAAGTCGGGTATCGCGAAAAATAAGATCGCGTGAAGGACGACCGAAATCAGGAGAAATCGATTAAGTCGCGACTCATCACCATAGGGGTTTTGCACATCTCTCCCTCCTTCCCTTACTTGACTTGTTCAACAGCCAATCCTAATCTATAACCACCGACCCCGCGGACATGATCTAGAGCCTTTACTACATGCTCGTAACGCACTTCCTTGTCGGCCTTGACAATCACAAAAATGTCAGGATTGACACGCAAGCGATCTGCGAGGTTCTGCTCTAACTCTGCTCCAGACACCTGACGACCTGCAACATAAAAGGTACCGGACTTGTCCACAAGCACCTCAAAACTAGAGCTCGTTTGTGCACTCCCCGTCACGGCCCTGGGTAGTTCCACGTCCAGTCCCATCGGTTCGGTCTTGAGCGTAGAAAAGACCATGAAAAACACCAACATAAAAAACATGACGTCAATCAAAGGGGTAATATCGGGGCTACTACGCCTTCTTCGCGAGCGTTCAAAGTTCATTAAAAGTCACTCCCTGCATCCAAGACATTCAGGAGCTCCGTCGATTTTTTGCTCATGTCCGCTACCTGGTTCGTGACAATGCTGTTCAGATAAGAAGCAAGGATCATCGTAGGCACGGCAACGATTAAGCCTGCTGCGGTTGTAATCAATGCTTCGGCGATACCAACGCTTAAGGCGGAAGCCTGCGTTACACCTTCTAAGGCGCCCAGTACATTGAAACTGTCGATAATTCCAGTAACAGTACCCAAGATGCCAAGTAAAGGAGAGATAGTTACGATGAGATCTAAGGCACCTAAGCGCCTCTCCATTTTGTGAATCTCTTCCTGTCCCACGACAGTCATGTGCTCTTTAATTTCTGCGCGGTTCTGATCGTAGTGGGCAATTCCCGCTGCTAAGACCGCAGCAACCGGTCCCCTCGATTTTTTCGCGATCTGCATCGCTTCAAGTACCTTGCCCTGGCCCAGAGAAAGTTTGATATCCTCTAAGAGGTCGTCGGTATCAATTCTTGAGCGTAGTAAGTACCACAATCGTTCGATCCCAATCGCCACCGCAAAAATCGAGCACAAGAGTAGCGGGATCATTACTGGACCACCAAGTACGAAAATTCTGAGCATACATACCCCTCCGTTTGCGTTCTAAAAGAAATGCATTCTGTAGTGTTCGACATTACCTTAGAGAATCCTTGCTTCAATGCAATTTCCGCCTACAACATTCGTCAAAAACCTCAGCTTATCGGGGGTGAACTAGCTG
>DUQE01000180.1 GCA_012837925.1 Bacillota bacterium | reverse complement strand
TCTCGCGGGCCGCAGACGCGGATGCGAACGTGATTTTCGGTGCGGTAATTGACGAGAGCCTCGGGGATACCCTGCGAGTGACAGTTATTGCCACTGGTTTCGATGTACCGAAGGCCAAAGAGAGCTTTAAAATTACAAAAGAGCTTGATGTTAGGCCCTTTACGGACAACTCCTTAGAGATCCCAGCGTTTCTACGGCGCAAATAGTACGGCACAACATCGGATATAGTATGCAGAAGCCTCAGAATTCCTGAGGCTTTTTTGTGTTCGCTGTTAGGCGACTACTCCATTTTTTTCATTTCTCTGCGGAGTTTCTTGAGGATTTTCTTTTCCAGTCGGGAGATGTAGGATTGAGAGATACCCAGGAGATCTGCTACTTCTCTCTGTGTACGCTCCTTGTCACCTGTTAGACCGAAACGCAACTCCATAATTCTCTTTTCTCGCCCTGTTAGTTGCTGTAAAGCGCTCGTTAACAGGGCTTTGTCCACTTCTTTTTCGATGTGGACGATAACATCACTTTCGTTGCCGACCACATCGGCTAACACCAGTTCATTTCCGTCCCAGTCTACGTTGAGGGGTTCGTCGAAGGACACCTCAGCCTTCAATTTGCTGGTGCGACGAAGGTACATCAGAATCTCGTTCTCAATGCAACGAGAAGCATAGGTGGCGAGTTTGATGTTCTTACTGGGATCAAAGGTGTTGACCGCCTTAATTAAGCCAATGGTTCCAATGGACACTAAGTCTTCAATCGATATGCCAGTGTTTTCAAACTTGCGAGCGATGTAAACGACCAGTCGGAGGTTACGTTCGATGAGTGGAGTCCGAACAAGGAGATCACCTGCCTGCAACCGTACCAGCAGAGCTTGTTCTTCTTCTGTCGAGAGTGGAGGAGGTAAGACTTCGTTACTCCCAACATAGTACACCTTTGGACTTAGTCGTAACCGATGAAAAAGTCCGATGAGGTGGAGGCGAATGCGCAACTTAAATGTCTGCAGAGGTCGCTTTGGCATGTGTTTCGCCTCCTTTCTGGGCGTGTAACGAGCCCTCCACGAGAATGGGAGGCACAAGTGCCATGTATTCGCCTTCGGGGTCTAGCCGATAGGGATGAACAGCCACTGTTGGTTGAAGGTATTTGGGAAGCGTATGGCCTCCGATAGTTACCTCATCAGGTCTAAAGCCGATCAAGAGTCCGTTGCTCTTTCCAATAGAACTGAAAGGAATAAGGCGGACGCGCGTCTGCCACTCTGCAATCTCTTCAAGATGGTCGATAGCTTCCGGTATACCTTCACCAAGGTCCGAAACGATCGTTGTAAGGGATGCCGGCAATAGGTTAGTGAGAGCATCTTTATCTACAATGATGACCGATTGACGGTTAAGGGGATCTTTCAGATGATTTCCGGTATCCACAAGAGCGGTCATTTGCACTTGAACTCCATCACACCAAATCTCAACTGGTACTCGGTATACTCTGTTCACAACTGTCTCGTGAACGACTCCCCAGCCCAACTCTGCGATAAGTAAAATGGCGAAGATCGAAACGAGTGTGCCAACTGTAAATTGCGGTGATCCCGAGGATCCTAGAGCATAAGCGGCTGCCATACCTACACCAGCAGCAACGAAGCCAATGCCATAAAAGTGACCCGCTACTGACCAGAGACGTTTCCACGTCATGGGATAGAATGTCACGAAGATCATGGCCAAAGAGACCAGCAGCACAATGGGTAAGAACCGCAATAAACCGTAAAAACGTATTAATCCAACACTCGCCAGGAGGTAGAGAAAGTAATGAAAGGTTCCCAATAGAGATCCTAGAGCCAGGCGCGATGGTCTTGTCGTTGCATGGGTGATGGTCGCTGTAGCCCACAACAGGAGGTATTCAAATACAAAATTGCAGCCAAGGCGTAAAAGCCATACGTCAACGTATAGCGTGTAGTCGGGCATACGCGTCTCGCTCCTTCTTTTGGATACTTATGGAAGGATATTAAATGAGCAACCCGCGAATTCCTCCTTTGGGCCAAAACTACCAGGAGCGTTTCCAATTACAGGTTCGAGGACAAAATGGAATAGATCCAATCTTAGGTGGCAATACTGAACCTTGTAATCGGCATTTTGGGGAGGCGACGGACGTGAACAAAGTGGAAATCTGCGGTGTCAATACCGCAAAACTGCCAGTTCTACCCAATCGAAAGATGAGGGAGCTCTTGGTAAGGATCCAAGCGGGCGACGAACAAGCGCGGGATGAAATGGTTCAGGGAAACCTGCGCTTGGTTCTCAGTGTAATTCAGAGGTTTAATAATCGGGGAGAATATGTGGATGACTTGTTCCAAGTAGGATGTATTGGACTCATGAAGGCTATCGATAATTTTGACCTGAAGCAGAATGTCAAGTTCTCCACCTATGCCGTCCCTATGATTATTGGAGAAATTCGTCGCTATCTTAGGGACAACAACCCGATTCGAGTAAGCCGCTCTCTTCGCGATATTGCTTATAAGGCTTTACAGACTCGAGACACTCTTGCCAACCGGTATTCACAGGAACCCTCGCTGGCGCAAATAGCCGAAGAACTGCAGATTCCCAGGGAAGACATAGTGTTCGCTCTTGATGCAATTCAAGATCCCATTTCACTCTTTGAACCCATCTACAATGATGGAGGTGACCCGATTTTTGTACTTGATCAAATCAGCGATGATAAAAACACGGAGAGACATTTGATCGAGGGAGTCAGCATTAAGGAGGGTATGACACATCTGGGTGATCGAGAACGGCTGATTCTAACCATGAGGTTTTATGAAGGTAGAACGCAGATGGAGGTCGCCGAAGAAATAGGCATCTCCCAAGCCCAGGTTTCGCGCCTGGAGAAGGCTGCTCTAAAACACTTGCGCAAGTACATGGCTACATCCTAGAAAGGAGGAGAGTGTATGGCTCGGAATTCCCTCAAAGCCCGTTTTGCTTTCGCCCTGGCCATTTTGTGCATGGGTACTCTTATCGGTTTCACGATACTTGCCATTCAGAGCAGTCTTAACTCCGATAAAGCCTTCGCGGAGAACCTAATCCGCCTTCATGTGATAGCGCATAGCAATTCTCCTCAAGATCAAGACCTCAAACTGGTCGTGCGCGACGAGGTATTACGTGAAGCTGGGCAAATCCTTGGCGATATTGACAACAAAGAACGAGCTTATGAGCTACTAATGAAAAACGCGGAACGACTCGAAACACGTGCGCAAGAGGTCGTTGCACGTTTGGGTTTTGACTACCCGGTTGAGGTCAAGATGGGGCAGTATGTGTTTCCGTATCGCGAGTACGCTTCAATGGCACTTCCGCAAGGCACATATGATGCTGTCAGGGTCGAAATTGGAGCTGCTGCTGGTGACAACTGGTGGTGCGTACTTTTTCCCCCGTTGTGCTTAGCCGAGCTTGAGGGGGCCAACGAGAATCTAGTTGCCATTGATAAGGAAGGATCGTCAGGCAAAAGGATAGTGTTGCGTCTCAAACTCTGGGAGCATGTCGTCGAGACCCGTTATGCTCAGGCCTTACAGAAGTGGTGGCGAGCATCAGCTGCAGGCTTACCTGCACTCACCAACTAAGACAACTCGTGCTTCAACGTTAACGGCCTAAGGCCGTTTCTTTTTTTGATTTGTCGCATATAGTAGTCTAGGAACGGAGGGTGGAGCATGACCATGATCAAGACCTCGGATTTAAGAAAGCTCGATGTTATCAACATGGAAGAAGGGCGTTACCTAGGCAGTGTCTGTGATGTAGACCTCGATCCTGATACAGGGCGTGTATTGGCGCTCGTGGTGGATGAGGGGAGGCCATTTAGGTTTCTTGGAGTAGGCCGAGCCGCAGACTTGGAGGTTCCGTGGAAAGATGTAGTCTTGGTGGGCGTCGATGTGGTCCTAGTGAAAAACAGAACATGGAAACGCTGAGCATTTTATTGTATAATGTTCATGGGTGTTGTCTTTTCCGAAGTTCCGAGAGAGGTTGGGTGCCATGCGTTGCCCTTTTTGTTTACACTTGGATAGTAAAGTATTAGATTCGCGTCAGACTGAGGAAGGGGCTTCCATTCGCCGTCGTCGCGAGTGCACAGCTTGTTTTAAGCGCTTTACTACATACGAACGTCTCGACGAGATGCCGTTTATGGTGGTTAAGAAAGACGGCGGACGGGAGGCTTTTTCGCGTGCGAAGATTCTAAATGGTGTCCTTAGGGCGTGCGAGAAGCGCCCCATTTCATTGGAGACGATTGAAGAGATGGTCGATGACATAGAACGACAGGTTCGTTCTGGTCAGGATAGAGAAGTCGCTTCAGAATTTATTGGGGAACTTGTTATGGACAGGCTTCGGGACCTGGACGATGTGGCGTATGTACGTTTTGCCTCTGTGTATCGTCAGTTCAAGGATATTGATCGCTTTATCGAGGAGTTACAGCAACTCCGTCGAGAGAAATAGTCGAACCCAAAGTAGGGTTTGCATCGGCTACGTAGAACTTGCATGTAAAGAGGTGGCGCTATGAGGAAATCGGATCGCTCCAAGAAGACCAAAGTGGAAGAAGTGCAAGGAGGCATTAAATCCCGGGAAGTAGTGGGGATTTTGCTCCTTGGTCTTTCTGTTTTTGCCACATTGGCTCTTTATGTGGATGCCACTGGCCAAGTGGGAGGTCAGCTACGGTCTATTTTGCGTATGTGCTTTGGCGATTTAGCCGTGCTGTTTACCTTGCTTTTTTTCCTTTTATCGCTACACGTTTTTCGTGGCAGAAAGTGGCCTCCTTCGTTTCAGCGATCGCTGGGTCTGATCCTTTTGGTGGCTTCGATCACGTTGGTGTTCCACATGCTATATTACAGAGGTTATCAGTTCCCTCCAAATCTGATGGAAGAGATAAGGTATGCGCAGCGGGGGGAAGGTGCGGGAATTCTCGGTGCGGTCCTTCTCGTCGGCAGTTACAATGCCTTTGGTATTCATGGTTCCTATGTCTTAGTGATCACAATGGTCTTGCTGGGACTCATCTTTCTTTTTAAGATCTCCCTGACAGATCTGGCCCGCAGCGGTGCGAAGTATGTGTGGACGGCTATTTGTCGTTTTTGGCATGGACAAGTTGATGGTTATCGAGAATGGAGAGACGAGCGAAAACGTCAAAGGCTACACCGCAAGGAGCAAATTACACCAGAAGAACCGATGGAGGCAGTGCTGCTTCAAGAACCAAAGAAAAGTACTAAGGCGAAGAGGCAGACGGCAAAAGAAAAGGGCGAGCCGGAAGTCTCCAAGGAGTCTCCGGTAGAGCCAGAACAACTTGTTCTAAATCTTCCGAAAAACGATGAATTAGGAGCTTTCGCATTACCCCCTACATACCTATTGAAGAAATCTGGTTCGCGGGCGAAGAAGACAGAGGGTGTTCAAACCGAATTGCTCGAAGATACGTTGGCCAGTTTCGGTATCGAGGCCAAGGTTGTAAATGTGAGTCAGGGTCCAGTTGTAACGAGATATGAACTACAACCCGCACCAGGCATAAAGGTATCGCGGATTACGGCACTCGCCGACGATCTGGCACTCGCTTTGGCTGCAGAGGACGTGCGTATCGAAGCACCGGTGCCAGGTAAACCGGTCGTGGGTATTGAAGTGCCCAACAAGACAACCGAGTCTGTCTTGCTAAGAGATGTGTTAGAAAGCCCTGAACTGCTAGAGCATCCATCGCCAGTTGCTCTGGCCTTAGGAAAAGATATTGCTGGAAAACCTGTGATTGCTGACCTTAAGAAGTGGTTGCATGTGTTGGTGGCCGGCTCTACTGGTTCTGGAAAGAGCGTGTGTCTGAACGCCATGATTTCGAGCATTTTGTTCCGAGCCAGCCCTGAAGTCGTGAAGCTTCTGATGGTAGATCCGAAGAGAGTGGAACTTTCTGGATATGACGGGATACCGCATCTTATCTCTCCCGTTGTAACGGATCCGAAAAAGGCCGCCATTGCCCTGCGATGGGCGGTCGGCGAAATGGAGCGTCGCTACGAACTGTTCGCTAACGCAGGGGTCCGGAACATTGACATGTACCTGGATGCCGCCAAGGATTCGAGTCCCGAGGAGCCTATGGAGCATCTCCCTTATATTGTCGTCATTGTTGACGAGTTGGCTGATCTGATGATGGTGGCCGCCGCTGAGGTTGAAGATGCCATATGTCGTCTCGCGCAAATGGCACGAGCAGCGGGCATGTACTTGATCATAGCAACGCAGCGTCCGTCGGTTGATGTCATTACGGGACTAATCAAGGCGAATGTTCCTTCGCGGATATCCTTTGCGGTTTCGAGTCAAGTAGACTCCCGTACCATCCTAGACATGGGAGGAGCGGAACGCCTTATTGGTAAAGGCGATATGCTGTATTATCCCATAGGGGCCAGTAAACCAGTTCGAGCCCAAGGGGCATGGATTTCGGACAAAGAAGTTGAGTCGCTCGTTGAATACTGGCGAAAACAGGGGGAACCAGAGTATAAGGAAGATGTGGTTGAAGCTAAGGTTGAGGACTTTACCTTGTCCGACGATGAAGAAGATGAGTTGCTACCCGATGCGATTCGCCTGGTCGTAGAAAATGGGCAGGCATCGATATCCATGTTACAGAGGAGGTTTCGCATTGGATATAGTAGGGCAGCTCGTCTCATTGATGTGATGGAAGTACGTGGCATTGTAGGGTCCTATCAAGGCAGTAAGCCTCGTGAGGTATTGGCTGATAGCACAATTCTGGAAGAAGGGTGAGAAAAATGATGGGATTGGGGACACTGTTAGAAAAGGCGCGTCTAAGACAAGGTCTGACCATTGAAGAAATGTCAGATCGCACCAAGATCAAACCCCAATTTCTTCAAGCCATTGAGGAGGAAGAGTATCATCTGCTTCCTGGTGAAGCCTATGTGAAGCCTTTCATCCGCACCTATGCCAAAGCTCTGGGACTGGACGACGAGATCATGGGTGATGTGGAAGGACCTGCAGTGATTTCGGAGGAAGTGTTTGTGGATGCTGGCATTCGTGAACGCCGAGAACGTGCCAAACGAGCCAGACGGCGACGCTTTCTTGTGCGGGTGATCACAGCACTCCTTGTGTTGAGTGGAGCTGCGTACCTATTTTTCAGGTTACTGAACGTTTAGGAGGAACAAGTTTGCAGGGACGAGACTATTTAGTCCGAGCCATGCTCGGAGATAACCAAGCCAGGCTTTTTGCGTTGAGGACCACAGACGTGGTTCGTGAGGCGCAGGCCAAACATAACACTACGCCCGTGGCCACAGCAGCACTAGGTCGAACTCTAACCATGGGTTTAGTTCTCGGAGCCATGTTGAAGGGCGATGAGACGATTTCGATTCAAGTCAAGGGTGATGGACCCCTCATGGGAATTGTCGTATCAGCAACGTCTGATGGCAAGGTCAAAGGCTATGTGGGACGACCCAACGTGGAAGTACGCCCACGCGAAGATGGCAAACTTGCCGTTGGTGAAGCTGTTGGGCAGGGCAACTTGTACGTCATTCGTGACTTGGGTTTGAAGGAAGCCTACCAAGGGACCGTCCCTTTACAGACTGGCGAAATCGGAGAAGATTTTGCCTACTACTTTACGCATTCCGAACAAACCCCATCAGCGGTCGGATTAGGCGTGCTTGTTGGAGTGGATGGTGTACCCATGGGCAGTGGTGGAATAGTTGTACAGCTACTACCGGACGCCGTTTCGGACAATGAGTTTATTGCAGCGCTCGAAGAACGCCTGAGTAAGATGCCGGCCATTAGTTCACTCTTCAGTGAAGAGCAGACGGTGGAGGAGATTGTCGAGTCAGTTTTTTACGATATGCCCATCCGCTTCCTTGAGACCCAAGACGTGGCCTTTGTCTGTGATTGCTCTTGGGAACGTTTCGAGCAAGCGTTAATCACGCTCGGCGCAGAGGAGTTGCAGGAACTCGTAGATGAAGGCGAAACGATCGAAACCATCTGCCACTTCTGTAATGAACGCTATGACTTTACCGTGGACCAAGTTAAGGCCATTTTGGCAGGGCTTGTAAACGCTACGGAATAATTGTAGTCCCCCTCCGCATATATTGTGGTGGAAGGGGGAATAGCAATGGCAAGAATGGCAAGAAACGAAAAGAATGGGCCAGGTCTTTTATTTATTGTCGTTACGTTGATTGTGGTCGCGGTGGTAGGTGCAAGGTTTTTCGGTTTTATGCCTGGAGGTAGTGGGGAAGAACCGCCTCCTCCGGTCGTACGAACGGAAGACCCCCAACCACCACAGGGCGACGCAGAAGTTGACTTGGAGCCAACAGTGTTGGTTTTTCACAGCCACGCTTCGGAAAACTACAAACCAAAGGATAGCCATGAAAAGGGCTCTACTGGAGACATTGTCAGGGTGGGTGAAGCCTTCGTGGCCGAGTTGTCCAGCCTAGGCGTCTTGGCCATTCACGACAAGTCCATTCACGATCAACCGCGCTACAGCGAAGCGTTTATCAACTCCGAGAAAAGGGCGAACGAACTATTGGCCGCCAATCCCAGCATTCAGATTATCTTGGATATTCACCGCGATGGTTTAGAAGACAAACCGGACGACTATACCAAAGCGCGTACGAATGGTATAGACGCAGCCAAGATTCTTTTTGTTGTTGGAGATAAAGACAATGAACATCTTGAAGAGAATACGCAGTTCGCACAGGCCATAAGCGATGCTCTAGAGAAAGAGTACCCCGGGATCACGCGGGGTGTGCGTGTTTTTAAATCGGATTACAGTGGCGAACTGCATCCCAACAGTATTATGGTCTTAGTTGGAGATTGGCGGGGAAACACTTTAGACGAAGCCATTGCCTCAGCCCGCATTCTAGCGCGAGTCGTAGCAACCTTCGTAAAGTGACAGTAAGTGGGAGTGACATTCATGAACCAGCACATACATCTTATCGGCATCGGTGGAACAGGCATGGGCCCCTTAGCAAAGGTTTTTTTGGAAATGGGTCATAGCGTAAGCGGATCCGACCTTCAACCTTCTGACACCACCGACTACCTGGCAAAGTTGGGAGCCAAGATTTATTTTCAGCATGCAGCAGCCAATGTCAACGGTGCGACAAGTGTCATATACTCCAGTGCCATTCCCGTACAAAATCCAGAGATGGTAGCAGCACGAAAGAATGGCCTCAATGTCTTGCATCGATCGGAGGTCCTGGCACAACTCCTCAATAGTAAACGTGGTATTGCCATTGGTGGTGCCCACGGAAAGACTACGATAACCTCGATGCTGGCTCTTTGCCTCGAAAATGCGGGACTCGATCCGACCGTCCTCATCGGGGCACATTTTGCCCCCTTTGGGCCCGGGGCCAAGTATGGTCAGGGTCAGTTTGTGGTGGCCGAAGCTGATGAAAGCGACGGGAGTTTTTTGCGCTATCGTCCGGAGGTGACTGTCGTCACAAGCATTGAACCGGATCACCTAGAGAACTATAACGGAACCTTTGAATCACTGATTGACAGTTATCGAAGATTTTTAGCCAACTGCGAGAGTGCCGGTTTGCGGTTGATAGGCATAGATGACCCCGTCGCTGCTTCGATGAGCCGAGAGTACGAGTGCGAAACGTATGGATTTTCTCAGCATGCCCATTGGCGAGCTGACGTGGTGAACCTAGACCAGCAACGGTCGCATTTTAGAGTGTACCGGCAAGGGGTCTTTTTTGGAGATTTCGAGTTGAGTGTCCCGGGACGCCACAATGTTGCCAATGCCTTGGCCTGCATTGCTGTGGCTAATTATGTAGGATTGTCCGTTGCCCAGATGCAAACAGCGCTGCGCATGTTTTCGGGCGCGCAAAGGCGATTCCAGATCATCGGAACGCACAACGGAGCCCTGATCGTCGATGACTATGCTCACCATCCTACAGAGGTTGCTGCAACGATCAAAGCGGCCCGCGAAGGGTGGCCATCTAGACAGATCGTTGCTGTTTTTCAACCGCATCGATATTCTAGGACCAAGCTCCTCTTTGACGACTTTGTCAGGTCTTTTAAAGAAGCGGATGTTGTCATCATCACGGACATTTATGCACCACCACCGGAACAGGTAATCCCCGGCGTGAGTTCCTCGATTCTAGCTGATCATGTTCGAGATTTGAAAGGCCCGAAAAAGGTCTACCATATTCCCAAACAAGAGGATGTAGTCCCCTTTTTGAGAGGCTGGTTAAACGCAGGCGACTTAGTCCTGGTCATGGGTGCCGGGCCTATCTGGCGTGTCGCTAGGGACCTGGTCTAGGTCTTGAGAGTAGAGATTCCCGATGGGATCATACATGACATTCTTGGTTTTTTCTTTTCCAGTTGATCCCAC
>DUQE01000179.1 GCA_012837925.1 Bacillota bacterium | reverse complement strand
TTGCGCATTGGTATCCGCCCATTCCAGGGGAACCTGGTCAGGATGTATATGGTAACATTATCGAGGTTACGCCTCCTGCTTCATCCCGTTTGCGTGTTGGCAAGGGAGTGAAGCTCATTCGTAACGGCACCACCGCAGTCGCAGAAGTAACAGGTCTGCCCAGTTACGACTACGGCGTCCTACAGGTTAATCCACAGCTCGTCATTGATCGAGATGTGAGCCTAGTCACTGGCAACGTAGAGTTTAAGGGCGATGTAACCATCTTGGGCAGTGTGACAGAATCTTTAACCGTGAAGGCCGGTGGTTCCGTCGAAGTGCTAGACAGTGTTTATCACGCCAGAGTCCTTTCGGGTTCGGATGTTATCATCCATAAGAAGCTCATTGGTGGGACTGTGATTGCCGGTGCCCAGCAGCCGGGATTGGCTAAGGCAGAGAAGTTGTTACAACGTGCCATTCGGGGGTTGGAGAGTCTCCACATGATTTGCTCTCAACTCAAGAAGCAGCCCAGGCTTTCGGTCTCTGACTTGAAGTTGCGTGGCGACGGATACTTGGTCAAGTTGGTCTTGGAAACCAAGTTCCCTGAGATCACAAAGACGCTGGCAGAGGTACATGAGCTTTTCTCTGAGCGTGGTCTACAATTCTGTGATGAAGAGTGCCTCGAGTTCGTTGCGACCGTTCGAGCTCAAGTTCAGCGGTTCTTGGGTCCTGCACCCTTGGAAATGAAAACACTGGAGGAGCTTTCCCAGGCGATCACAGACCTGCAAGACTTAACCAACAAGCTCGATGACCTCTTGGATTCCCCTGCAGACATTACTGTGTACTATGGGCAAAATGCCAAGATGGAGGCCACAGGAGATATTACCGTGAGCGGCCCACTGCTCTATGACTGTGATGTAGTGGCCGGGGGGAGTATAACGGTATCAGGAGAGTGTCGGAGTGGCTCCTACATAGCTGGTTCCGCGATTTGTGCCCATGCTGTAGGTTCGAAGGGCCTAGGCGTGATCAGTCTCATCGTTGGCGAAAACGGGACTATTGGTGCAGACACCTTTTATCCAGGAGTTAAGCTTAGAATCGGTTCTGTTCAGACGGTTATTGAACAGGAATGTCATAATCAGAAGTTTCATGTACAAGAGGGAAAATTGGTCAGTTCAGCGTTTAGACGAGGAGGAGTAAGATGTTAAGAGTAACTGTAGTGGAGAAGGGGCCCGATGCAAAGCTTACACTTGAGGGTTCACTGGACATGTCAACAGGAGATGTCCTGAGGGATACTGTCGGAGGTTTAGACATTGACGATCTCACCAGTCTGACGTTTTCCATCGGTGGACTCGAACTCATTGACTCCACCGGAATTGGACAGCTCATTGGATATCATCGGTTACTCCGTCAAAGACAAGGGCGTGTATACATCGAGAACGATAACAGGGAAATAGAAGAGATCCTTGAACTCATTGGTGTACGGGAGATTCTGGAACCATGACCCTTGACCTACTTCCGACAGGCGTGCCCGTACGGCTCATGAGAGTTGTCATCATGCTCGGATCCTTACTTGGCTTCTATTTGGCGTACAAAGTAGGGCGCTACTCGCAGATTGCCCATGCAGAAGAGGAGAAAAAACGATCCTCATGGAAACGTATCAAGAAGCCCTTTCTCTGGTTACTCATGACAGAGTACGGCTCATAACGCCCGAGCAGTATGAGGAAAAGTACTCCGCAGACCCAATCCTAGAAATGGATATCAAGAGCAAGGACGACATTCGGCGTATTCGTCACGCGGTGGACAAGCTCTGTTCCGAAAGGGTTCCTAGCTGGAAGAATGTCCGCTGTACGACCACCCTCAGTCTAACCGAGGCCATAACCAATGTTCTTAAACACACTCCGGGGGGAAGGTTCTTACTATACTTTGAAGATGATCTTCCCTGCTTTCATGTCCAGGACGATGGGCCAGGAATTACCTTAGATAAGCTACCAACGATGGTGTTCGTTAATGGGTTCTCCACCAATACCAGCCTTGGCGCGGGTTTTACGATCATGTTGCGTTACATGAAGCAAATAGAGTTTTGTATCACAGGTACGGGGACCACATTAGTCCTACGCCCCGATCTACAGTACAAACCGGCAAACCCTGCACCACCACCACAACTTCAAGCCAAGTGTGACGAAAGGGGTGAAGACTATGCGCCTTGTTGCAGTGCAAAACCTCAAGCCGGATATGGTAGTGGGGAAAACTATTATTGGCAGTAACGGCCAGATCCTTTTGCGGCAAGGTGTCAAGCTCACCGACCGTTACATTGATCATTTGCGGAGACACTGGATCGAAGTTGTCTATATCTCAACGGGCAGCAATGTAGCACCGCAGGATGTAATTAGGGACCAGACCAGAATCAAAGCGTTAAGCGAGACTCGTCAGGTTCTTGGTCGTGTCAAACGTGGGGCGGATCTGGAGATAGAACAAGTGAATCAGGTGTTAGTAGCTATTATTGATGAACTTTTGCTCCAAGACAGTTTGATGATCAATTTAGTGGACATTCGTTCCCATGACGAGGAGCTTTTCCATCACAGTGTCAATGTGGCCATTCTATCTACTATTGTGGGAATTGAACTCGAGTATAGCCAGAAGAAACTGAGAAAGCTGGCAGTTAGTGCACTCTTGCATGATATCGGCAAACTATTTTCCGAAGATGAGCGTGAGCACTTGAAGTTGGCACGTAGGCTTCTGCGTGAAAAAAGCGATCTTGACGCGGGAGTCGTTAACGCCATTTGCCAACATCACGAACACTGGGATGGGCAAGGGTATCCTGCAGGTCTTAGTGGATCAGAGATTTGCCAGGATGCTAGAATTCTGCAGGTAACAAACACCTTTGACAATATGTCGACGAACTCTCGCTATCCAATGGAGGAAGTGATCGAGTATCTGATGGGTCAAAGCGGCACGCAATTCGAACCTGCCAGTGTAAGGGCCTTTCTAAACTGTGTATCCTTCTATCCTGTGGGAACCATGGTTGAGCTAAATACGGGAGAGCGCGGAGTTGTCCTCAGGTCGAACCGGGGATTTCCAACGCGACCGGTGGTTCGAGTCGAGCAAAACCAGTTCGGAAAGGTAGAACCGTGCTATGAGGTAGATCTGGCCGTTCACCCGACGTACTTCGTCAAGAACAGGCTGGACGAAGTCACGGAGGGTTAGGGGATGAGCATAATACTCTATGACAGGGATTTTATAAGCAACCTATACGAGGCTTGCTTGCAGTCCGAGAGTACTCCCCTTGTGGCTTTAGGAGAGGAACTTCTCAAAGCGGACGACGTATCTGCTATTAGCTTGTGGAGCGAACACGCCCAGGTTCAAGGTGCGTTGACCAGAGTTGCCTACCAGCAAAAAGGCAAGCAAGACCAGCTGGCTGTTGAAGACCAGAAAATCGCCATGCGCTCGCAAGAATCACAGGAGCCCATTAACGGTGCCGTTACTCTCCCAACCAGAAAGGCGGCCTATTACTGGTCGACGCCTCTGGCTGGCAAGAGAGGTGACTATTACTTCAACGTCTGGTGTTCTCGGAGGTTACGAGAAGAAGAACATGATGCTCTGAAACTGTTAGCACCGCATGTGGTGCGACTAGCAGACATCGTTTTGTCCAGCGACATCTTTTCTGTGCAGAGAGTGAACCGCGAGCTGGAAGCGACACAATTTATTCAGAAGCAACTCATGCCACAAATTGACGGCTTGGATGTTGGTTTTCTAGCCTATCGGACGCTGCCAGTTCACGAACTGGGCGGAGACTATTTGGACATTCTGCGTAATCCAGATGGGACTCTTGGCTTGACCGTGGCTGATGCCATGGGGCATGGTATGCCTGCTGCCTTTGTCATGCTTATGGCGAGGACGATTTTCCGTTTGATAACCACTGTAACCACAACTCCGAGCGAAGTTCTGGCGGAGTTGAACAATCATTTCATCTCTCAACTAGGGCATGTTGATACGTTCGTAACCCAGTTCTACGGCAGGTTTGATGCCGCCAGGGGAAGACTGACGTATGCCAATGCTGGGCACAATCCTCCTGTGCACTTCCAAAGAAAAACGGGGGAGGCCACATTTCTACCGGGTCGCGGTGTAGCCTTAGGTGGAAGACCAAACTCCGAGTACACCCAGTTAGAAGTGGAACTAGCACAAGGTGATATCCTTGTGATCTATTCCGATGGATTAAGAGAGGCCAGAGGCGCTGATCACAGCCAGTTTGGTTTGGAAGGCATCGCCCAGACTCTGCTCAAGTACAGGGAGTACAACGCGGATGGAATTTGTGATGGTTTGATCCGCAACGTAATGCGACATGGCGAGGGGCAATCCGATGACATCAGCTTCATTGTGATTAAGAGGTGATGATAGGGTCGCCTCTTTTTCGATCTGAGTGTATCAGCAGACAGCGTTGACATTAATTGTGCGAAAATATATAATTAACACTATACGGAAAGATTTTTCTGCGAAAATAGAGAGGTGAACAAAAAATGTTAGAAAGAATGAAGCACTATTTGCAGTCACTTCAACAGATCACCAATGATGTAGATTTTAATGAACTGTGCCTAGCCCTGCGTGCTGGTATGGATGAGAGTAGCGTTTATATTCTTGGAAGAAAAGGAAATGTGCTGGGTTATGCACTAGAAGCAGGCTTTGACAGTACGCCATTCGACTCAGACTGGCTTTTCACAGGAGTCGCCTCCAACGAGATCCAAAGTCTCGCCAACCGAGTAGCCGATATCAGCGTGCAAGAGGGGCCCAATGGTGAAACCATCATGGTTGCTCCCATTGTCGGTGGTGATGAACGCGTAGGTTCGGTACTTTGTGTGAAGCGTAGCGGTAAGTACAGTCCGGTGGATATGGACATCGCCAGAATAGCCGGTGTCACGCTCGGAATGATCATCTCTCGCGTAATTCATGAAAGGCAGGAGGATCGAGCAGCTCAAACCAGGGCCGCCCGTTCTGCCATCAACAGTCTGTCCTATTCGGAGATTCTAGCCATGCAGAGGATTTTTGATGAACTCAATGGTGATGAAGGATTACTCGTTGCCAGTCGCATAGCTGATGAAGCCGAGATTACCCGTTCTGTCATCGTCAATGCGTTGCGTAAGCTGGCATCCGCGAACGTGATTGAATCGAGGTCTTTAGGCATGAAGGGGACCTACCTCAGGGTCCTAAACCCCGAAATCCGCAAAGAATTTGAGAAACAGTGGTATTCGCATCCTAAAGCTTAACATTCCTCCTAGGAAGGGTCTGTGTACTGACACAGGCCCTTTTAATCGTCTGTCAGCAACGTGCGGCCTTTGGTTATAGCTCCGGGCGAGAACTTTCGATTAATGCTGTCCATTAACTCGTTAACCTGGCTCGCTGGTTGATTATGGGAAGAGAAGAGCGATAACTGCGCTCCTACCGAGAAGTTGCTCACGGTGACTCCTAAAAGCCTAACGGGTTGCAGTTTTATTTGTTCCAGAAGGTGTAAAGCTTCTCTAAAAATGGTATCATCATCATTAAAGGAATAATTGAGGGTGTGCGAGCGCGTGATCGTTTTAAAGTCATAGAATCGCACCTTGATAGAGACAGTGCGGGCGTACAATCCTTGCTCCCGCAAACGCCAGCCTACCTTTTCGCCCATTTGGGCCAACTGTTGCCGGAGAAAGGATGGATTATCCTGGTCTTCTGAAAAGGTGATTTCGTGGCCAATAGACTGTGCTTCCGTCTCTGGAACAACGGGCCGTTCATCGATTCCTCGAGCGAGATAGTAAATCTGTGACCCGAGGGCCGAACCGACCTTTTCCTGTAACCAGGTTAAGGAATGGGGAAGGATGTCCCTGACATAATGGAGACCTAACTTATGCAGGATGGCCTCTGATTTCTGACCAACACCCCACAGTTTTCCAACCGGTAAGTCAATCAGAAATCCCTCCACATCCTCGGGCCGTAGCACAAGAAGGCCATCGGGCTTTCGCCAATCAGAAGCTAGTTTGGCCAGGAACTTGTTGGGCGCGATTCCCACCGAAGCCGTTAGACCTGTCTTTTCTCTGATGCGTTGTTTGAGGCTACGCCCCATCTCTTCCAGGCTAGAATAGAAATGTTCACAGCCGCTCATATCCAAAAAGGCTTCATCGATCGAGAGGGGCTCGACAAGGGGTGAGAACTCGGGAAAGATCTCGTGGACTTGCCTAGACATCTCTTGGTATCGGGCCATACGTCCGGGGATAAAGATGCCATCAGGGCACAGGAAAGCAGCCTTAGAAATCGGCAAGGCACTATGAACACCGTATTTACGCGCTTCGTAGGAGGCTGTGGAAACCACGCCTCGAGGTGAGTCCTTACGGCCGCCAATGATGAGGGGCTTTCCAGCATATTCTGGATGATCCAAAACCTCAACGGCGGCAAAAAACGCATCCATATCAACGTGCATAATTGTGCGCATGATCCAATCCTCCCTCGATTTGATTTCTTGATCAAGAGTGAGATTCCTGCGAGAATAGAGGTGAACTATGCAACAAGAAAACAAGCAAAATGCCTATCTAGTGGCGCTACAACAGAGTTTCCAGAGAGATTGGGAAGTAGAAGAGAACCTTGCTGAGCTACGAGAACTAGCCCAAGATGCAGGTCTCCATGTAGTCGACTCCTTCGTACAGAAGAGAAGCTATCCCGATCCTGGGACCTTTATCGGCAAAGGTAAGGCTTTAGAGCTTCACGACATTGTTGATGACGATAGCTTAGTCATCTTTGACGATGAGCTTTCACCTGCTCAACAGGGAAATCTCTCTGACATCATCGATGCACCCGTCATCGATCGCACGCAACTGATTCTCGATATCTTCGCCCAAAGAGCCCAGAGCAACGAGGGAAAGATTCAGGTAGAGTTAGCCCAGCTCAATTATCTGCTTCCGCGCCTGATGGGTAAGGGAAAGGTTCTATCGCGCTTGGGGGGAGGAATTGGCACGAGGGGTCCTGGTGAAACCAAGTTGGAAACCGACCGACGAAGGATCCGCAAGCGTATCTCCGATCTCCGAGGTGAACTGGACAAAATCAGGCAAACTAGGGGTCTACAGCGAGAAGGGCGTAAGAGTACGGCTACGCCGGTTGTCGCCCTCGTGGGATACACCAACGCAGGGAAATCAACCCTATTAAGGGCCTTAACCGGCTCAGACGTTTTTGTGGCCGATCAACTTTTTGCCACTTTGGATCCTACCATTCGGCGCTGGGACCTAAACAGCGGGCGGTGGGTGTATCTGACCGATACGGTTGGTTTTATTCGCAAACTGCCTCATACCTTAGTTGCGGCCTTTCAGGCCACTCTGGAGGAAGTGGTCTATGCGGATCTTCTCCTTCATGTCATTGATGCCAGTCATCCACAATCCCTGGAACAGCAAGAAGCAGTAGAGGAAGTATTGAAAGAAATTGGTGCCACGGCGCCTATCATTTCAGTGTATAATAAAGTGGATTTGGTGGATCATCCCATTGAGGTTAGGGAGCCGGACCAAGCTATTTCGGCCAGGACGGGTTATCAGCTAGAGAACCTCACCCAGGCGGTGGACGCATTCTTCCTCGAGAACTACTCGCTGCAAGAGTATTTCTTTCCCTTCGAAAAACTGGGTCAGGCTAGTTTCCTGAGGAATAACGCTCGCATTGTCGCGGAAGAGTTCGTCGCCGAAGGCGTGATCATCAAAGCCGAGGTCGATGCCAAGATCGCAAGTATGCTGCGTGCCTTCCAGAACTAAAAAGCAAGGCAGGATTTCTCTTACGCTTTAGAGAAAATGAGTTTGGTATAAAGTGATAGAGGTGAGATCATGCCAACTCGTGAAGCATCTTGGCTCGAAGTGATTGTAGGTTCTATGTTCTCGGGAAAGTCCGAGGAGTTGATTCGCAGGGTTAAGCGAGCGGCCATTGCGAAGCAAAAGGTGTTAGTATTTAAGCCCGCTTTGGACTATCGTTATGGGATGGAGAGAGTAGCAGCCCATAATGGCCTTTATATAGACTGCGTACCCATTCGTGAACCTGAAGAGATTCTCAGTCAAGTGAATGGAGAAATTGATGTCGTGGCTATTGATGAAGTGCAGTTTTTTTCGCCATCGATTATCCCCGTCTGCCAGAGCTTGGTCAGGGACGGTAAACGCGTCATTGTAGCGGGCTTAGATCAAGATTTTCGCGGTGAACCATTTGGACCAGTTCCCATCTTAATGGCCTTAGCGGAACAGGTCACAAAACTTAACGCCATTTGTGTGGTCTGTGGCAGGGCCGCCAGCCGTACCCAGCGGCTTATTGATGGCGCACCGGCCAAGTACGATGAACCTGTTATCCTTATTGGCGCGACCGAGAATTACGAGGCGCGCTGTAGCCGTTGTCACGAGGTTCCAGGATCTCCAGAGCTGAAAGTAGGAGTGTCACGATATGGCACGTAAGTCGGGTGTGGTCTTTTTTCTTATGGTCATGCGGTCTATCGTTGTGGGGGTCGCCTACTTCTTAGTCCGTGAAATCCCTGGCCTTACCTCATCCTTTGTATCCATATTTGTAGGATTCTTAGCTTTTGATATGATTGTAGCCATGCCCAAGTTTTCGGTTCGTTTTCGCCACTTGCGGGATCTCATCCTGTTGTTGTTGCCTCGCATAAGTGGTACAGCTCTGAGCCTTGCTGGCGGCTTGTTCTTGGGCGTACTTTTTGGCAGTCTGACGAAAGTGGGGGTACCGATCTTGGTGGCAGCCGTCTTCACCATCGGCCTTTCCTACAGTCTATCTGCCAGTATTAAAGGCAACATTAGTAGTTATGTAGGTATGATCTCGGCCGTCGACATGTTTGATCGCATTGTTAGACTCGAGTATTTTTCTACCGAGTATTGGATCCAGGACTTGGCGGGACCTGCGGGAACCTTGATTTATAGTACGTTTTTAGCACTTCTCATCGGATGGCTGGTGGGTATTGTCATTGGCAGTTTCACCAGGCTCTTCCTACCGCGGGGCTACCGATCGGTTAAGAGCAGTGCCTACGCACAGCCCCTATGGATGCGTTCCTTCCGTGATGTCATGCACTTAGACGATGATAAAGTCCTGCTTCAGATTGAGCTGAGTGAAGAATCAGCCTTAGCGTATCATAGCCTTGCTGAGGTTGGTTTAAGCAGGGACTTGGGTGTGCAGGTACTGTCGATTATTCGATCCCCAGAGGAAATTACCTCACCTAAGGGTGCGGATGTGCTCTTGCCCCTCGATCAGTTAGTGGTCGTTGTGCCATCCCACCAAGTTCAGAACTTAATCTCCTTAATGAAAGGACGCGTGTTAGATGGGCAAGTTTAGTTATGGCGGTCAAGCCGTCATTGAAGGCGTGATGATGCGCGGTCAGTATCATTCCGCCGTGGCCGTACGAAAAGCGGACCAAACCATTACCGTGTTGGAAGAGGATCTGAAGCCGTGGTCCGATCGTTTTCCGATCTTGAAAAAGCCCATTTTGCGGGGTGCTGTAGCCCTCGTGGAAAGCATGATCATGGGTTTGCGGAGTCTCAACTACTCTGCCAGCCAATTTGGCGAAGAAGAGGAACAGCTGACCACGAAAGAACTGGTCTTGACCATGGGGTTTGCCCTCGTGGTAACCGTCGCTCTTTTCATCGTATTACCAGCCTTTTTGCTTCGTTTTGTGCAGAGTCACATCGCTTCTAATGTCTTGGTCAACTTGGTGGAGGGTCTGATAAAAGTATCGATCTTCGTGATTTACATTGTGGCCATCTCCTGGATGGATGACATTAAGAGGGTGTTTGCTTATCACGGCGCAGAACACAAGACCATCAACTGTTATGAAGCAGGTGAAGAGCTGACCCCGGATAATGTCGCCAAACACAGCCGGGTTCACGCCCGTTGCGGAACGAACTTTTTACTGATTGTTCTGTTTACCAGCGTGTTCGTGTTTTCGTTTTTCGGGCGCCCACCTTTCGTCCAGAGGATTTTGATTCATCTGGCCATTATGCCCATTGTAGCAGGGCTTTCTTACGAGCTGATTCGTAAGGCCGGGCAAAAAGACTGTCATCCCATCTTTAAGTGGGCCGCTAAACCTGGTATGCTACTGCAGAATCTCACAACGATCGAACCCGATCGACACATGATTGAAGTGGCCATTAAGGCCCTCGAAACGGTGCTGGATAAGGACGCAGGTCATCCTGAGACAACGAAAGTTGTATCCTTCCCATCATCCGATTCCACAGCCTAGGAAAGTTTGGAGGCGACTCGATGTTAGAAAAATTACGGGCCTTAGAACAGAAATTTGAAGACTTAGTACGTGAAATGAGTAATCCAGAGGTGTTAAGCGATCCGCACACCTACAATAAGTTGGCCAAAGCCCACTCTGACTTGGGAGAAATTGTGGGCAAATACCGTGAGTATCGAAAGGTCCTGGCGGATTTGGACGATGCCGAGGTTATGTCGGATGAGCCTCAAGATGCAGATTTTGCGGCGATGCTGAGCGATGAAATCACGAGGTTGACCCACGAAAAGGAGAGGCTCCATGATGAGCTTCAGCTGCTCTTACTGCCGAAAGACCCCAATGATGAGAAGAACGTCATTGTTGAGATCAGGGCCGGGACGGGCGGCGACGAAGCCGCCCTCTTTGCTGGTTCTCTTTTTAGAATGTATTCTCGCTATGCTGAAGAACAGCGTTGGAAGGTCGACGTCTTGAGTAGCAACGCTACGGAACTTGGTGGCTTTAAAGAGGTCATCTTTGTGATTGAAGGAAAAGGTGCCTACTCGCGCCTCAAGTTCGAAAGCGGAGTACACAGGGTGCAGAGAATTCCCACCACCGAAGCAGGAGGGCGTATTCACACGTCGACGGCCACCGTGGCAGTGCTTCCTGAAGCTGAAGAAGTGGAACTTCATATCGAACCCAACGACTTGAAGATTGACGTATACCGTTCCTCTGGCCCTGGTGGACAGAGTGTAAACACCACAGACTCAGCCGTGCGGGTTACACACCTTCCCACAGGGTTGGTCGTGGCCTGTCAAGACGAAAAATCCCAGCTTAAGAACAAGGAAAAGGCGTTAAAGATCCTCAGAGCTCGGCTTTATGACCAGCTACAAGAAGAGGCTGAACAGGCACAAGCAGCCACACGCCGGAGCCAGGTGGGAACCGGAGAACGTAGTGAGCGCATTCGCACGTACAACTTCCCCCAAGGACGCGTTACGGATCATCGCATTAACCTGACCTTGTACAAACTTGATTTAGTAGTGGATGGCGATCTCGATGAAATCATTGATGCCCTGATTACCGCAGATCAAGTCGAGAGACTAAAGGAGACCGTTGACGTTCACCATGACTAAGCAGCACACGATCGGAGAGTTAATTCGTCTAAGTGCAAGCTACTTAGAAAGCAAAGGATGCAGCTCGGCACGGCTTGATGCTGAGCTCTTGCTTGGTCATGTCTTGGGTTTGGAACGCTTGGACTTGTACCTTAATTTTGACAAACCCCTTAGTTCCAAAGAAGTGGAAGCCTATCGACAACTGATAGGACGTAGAGGTCAGAGAACGCCTGTGGCCTATTTGACAGGAGAAAAAGAGTTCTACGCTATACCGATTCGGGTGGCGCCAGACGTCTTGATTCCCAGACCTGAAACCGAGTTTGTCGTGGACAAGGTTCTGGAAGTCGTGGACCTGGAAGCTTCTGCAAGGGTACTAGAATTGGGAACAGGAAGCGGTGCCATTTCGTTGGCCCTGGCTTGTCAAGATCCTCGCATTAGGATTACAGCAGTTGACGTTTCGCCAGAGGCTTTGTGCGTCGCAAAGGAGAACGCCCAGCGTCTTGAAGTTGATCAGCAAATTGAGTTTCTTGAGAGCGATCTCTTTGAGAACGTATCGGATACATATGCCGTTATTTGTTCTAACCCTCCTTATATAAAAAGGGACGAACTGTCAAGCCTCGCTCCGGAGGTCTGTGCAGAACCAGCTCTAGCTCTCGACGGAGGACCTGATGGGCTTGCATTCTACCGCCGGATTCTAAACCAGGCCGCTTCGTACTTGGAGCAACCTGGTTTTGTCGTGTTAGAAATCGGCTGGGATCAAGGCGCAGACGTACGCTCGATTGGCGAGACTGCTGGCTTTACGTGGCTCGAAACCGTTAAAGACTATGGTGGCCAAGACCGGGTGGTGGTTTTTCGATGGAGGTAATAAAAACTCTCATACTGACTCCGGAGGAGATTCCGGTAGCTGCCGAACTCTTGGCACAGGGAAGAGTCGTGGCCTTTCCCACCGAGACAGTATATGGACTTGGAGCAAACGCTCTGGAGCCGCAAGCGGTGGAAGCCATATTCAAGGCCAAAGGTCGACCACAAGACAACCCGTTGATCGTTCACGCGAGTGAGGAAAGCCAGGTGGAAGCCTTTGTAAAGGACATTCCCCCCGAAGCTCGTCGCTTGATGAAACAGTTTTGGCCGGGTCCCCTGACCTTGGTCTTAAGTAAGACAGACTTAGTCCCAGCCGTGGTAACGGCGGGGCTGGATACCGTGGCCGTGAGGGTTCCCAACCATCCAGTGGCCTTGGAGCTGCTGAGGCAAACGGGGTTTCCCCTGGCCGCACCTAGCGCCAACGTGTCAGGTCGACCAAGCCCTACTCGAGCCGAACACGTGTATGCCGATCTAGAAGGAAAGATCCCTGCCATTCTAGATGGTGGTGAAACCGGATGGGGTGTCGAATCGACAGTCCTAGATTGTACGGTCTGGCCTTTTCGCCTGCTGAGACCTGGTGGGGTAACCCTGGAAGAGTTGCGAGCGTTGGTTCCGGTAGAATATGGCAAATCGCCCGGCGAAGCCGAAAAAACTCCTCGCTCTCCGGGTATGAAGTATCAACACTATGCGCCCATGGCCACGGTCTATCTCGTCACAGGCAAGAGGGCTGCCGCAAAAATCCTGGAGAGTAGCGAACCCTATATGCAAAAGAAGGAAAAAGTGGGCGTTATGACGTGGAATGAGCGAGCCCATCTTTATCCAGGGCTTACCGTGTTGAGTATGGGTTCCGAAGGAGATCTCCAGGCACTGGCCCACAACCTGTTCCACTTGCTTCGAGAAGCAGATCTGTTAGGAATCAAGGTTTTGTTCATCGAAGGAGTATCCGAAGACCACTTGGGGCTCGCGATCATGAATCGTCTTCGGAAAGCGGCAAATCACCGTGAGATTAAGACGTAGTGAAGAAGGAGGAGCTATGACCAAGTCCGTTTTGTTTGTCTGCACAGGTAATACGTGCCGTAGTTTTATGGCTGAGTATCTGTTGCGGAGCCACGCATCCAGGCACAACCTTGAACTACGAGTGGCTTCGGCGGGATTAGCAGCCTTTACTGGTGATACGGGCAGTGACCACGCGATCGAAGCCTTACAAGAAGTGGGCATCAACGCAACAGGGCATCGCTCACGAAAAGTACATGTTCATCTGTTGCATGAGTTCGATCTCATTCTTCCTATGACGGAAAGTCACAAGAAGCAGTTGCTAGCTCTGGCACCGGAGCTTTCTGGGAAGATCTTCCTACTTAAGGAGTTTGCAGAAAGAGTCAATCAAGGGAAGGATCCGACCGAGTTAGTAGAGAAAGACTACGAGATAAGCGATCCCTTTGGGCAATCCCTAGACGTCTACCGTCAATCCCGTGAAGAGATTGATCAAGCGGTGCGAGCTATCGTGGCGTATTTTCTCGAAGGAGGCGGTAATGTGAAGGTAGCAGTAGGTTCTGATCATGGCGGCTTTGGGGCGAAAAAGGCTCTCATTGAGCATCTCCGTGGCCAAGGTTTTGATGTCCACGACTTTGGTACCGATTCAGAAGAGTCCTGTGACTACCCTGACATTGCTCATGAAGTTGCTAAGGCTGTCGTAGAAAGACGTTTTAGTCAGGGGATTCTTATTTGTGGAACGGGCATTGGAATGTCCATCGCGGCTAATAAAGTTCCCGGCATTAGGGCAGCCCTTTGTACGGACAGCTATTCTGCACGTATGGCCAGAAACCATAACGACAGCAATGTGCTATGCCTGGGTGCAAGAGTAACAGGCCTTGGAGTTATGTTTGACATTGTGGATACGTACTTACAGGAGAGCTTTGCAGGAGGACGACATAGTACGCGTGTTGGCAAGATCGAAAATGTCTAGTCAGAGCAGAGTAAACGAGGAGATGATGAATTGAGCACAGTACACGTGGTTTCCCACCCATTAGTTCAACACAAACTGACAATGATTCGAGATCAAGAAACCGGGCCGAAAGATTTTCGTGACCTGGTGGATGAGCTTTCGACGTTACTGGCCTATGAAGTAACGCGAGATCTGCCTTTAGAGGATTGTGTAGTGGAAACGCCTATGTGTAAGATGACCGGTCGAGTGATTGCCGGCCGAAAGATTGGGATTGTACCTATCCTGCGTGCGGGGCTTGGCATGGTCAATGGGGTGCTCAGATTGATTCCCACGGCTAAGGTGGGTCACATTGGACTATACCGCGACCCAGAGACGCTGTTGCCGGTGGAATATTACTGTAAATTGCCAACCGACGTGGAAGAACGACAGATCATCGTATTAGATCCCATGTTGGCGACAGGCGGTTCCGCAGCCGCGGCCATTACGTATCTTAAGAAACTCCAAGTGAGTTCCATCAAACTGATGTGTCTGCTTGCCGCGCCTGAAGGAATTGAGTTGATGCAACGAGAACATCCGGATGTGGACATTTTTACAGCAGCGATTGATGAAAGATTAAACTCTCATGGTTATATTCTTCCAGGATTGGGCGATGCTGGTGATCGCCTCTTTGGTACGAAGTAGGTGATGAAATGCACCGTCCCTCTTGGGAAAGGTATTTTATGGAGATAGCAGAGTTGGTTAGCAGCCGGTCCACTTGTCTACGCAGGCAAGTTGGGGCGGTCTTAGTTCGCGACAAGCACATTATTGCCACCGGTTACAATGGAGCTCCCCGAGGGATATCCCATTGTGGAGAGGTTGGCTGCTTACGTGAAAAGCTCGGGATTCCATCTGGTGAAAGGCATGAGATGTGCCGGGGGACCCATGCCGAGCAAAATGCTATCATTCAGGCAGCACTTCATGGGGTTTCTACCGATGGTGCAACGCTTTATTGCACGCACCAACCCTGCATCTTGTGCGCGAAAATGTTGATCAACGCAGGGGTGCAAAAAGTTGTCTTCCGAGGCGACTATCCTGACGGACTCGCCTTAGATCTAATGACAGAGGCTAGAATCGAGATGGTCATCTGGGCCCAGGGAGAGGAGTAGCCATGAACGTTACCCAATTCTTCATCGTCTTTGTAATTGCAGTGACGGTTACAGCAGTTCTAACGCCCTTTGTTCGGCGCTTTGCTCTGAGAATGGGTTTAGTTGATGTGCCTAATCCTCGCAGAATTAATAAGGTACCCATGCCCACAGGTGGCGGGATCGCCATCTTCGGTGGGCTGTTGGTTGCATCGGCTGTGGGCGAGATTCCGCACTTCGGTGTGACCATGTTAACTGCGGCCCTGATCATGATCCTTGGGGTAATCGACGATCGCTTCGAACTCTCTGCGGGCGTGAAGTTCGCTGGACAAGTTCTGGCGGTGTCTATTTACGTAATCTGGGGACCGCGTATCGAGTTTATGAGTAACCCCTTTGGGGAGATGCTTTACTTGGGCAAGCTGTCTATTCCCCTAACCCTGCTTTGGGTGTTGACACTTGTCAATATAATGAACTTTATTGATGGTATCGATGGCCTTACGACGGGCATTACGCTCATAGGAGCGGTTGCCTTGACAACGCTGGCGCTTCTTTTAGGACGCTATGATGCAGCTATGCTCGCAACGATTGTGGTGGGTGTATCCGTAGGTTTCTTACCTTACAACTTCAACCCCGCCAAGGTGTATCTAGGTGATGGAGGAGCTATGCTCTTGGGGTTCCTGTTGGCAGCAGTGTCAACAGAAGGAGCGTTGAAAGGGGCGGCCACCATTGGTATTTCGGTGCCCATTCTGATCTTGGTTGTACCAGTGACAGATCTTCTCTGTGCAGTCGTGCGTCGCATGCAAGACGGAGTGCCGGTCTATCAGGCTGATCGTTCACACTTTCATCATAGGCTCTTAGATTTGGGTTTTTCCCAGCGACAGGTTGTCTATGTGGCCTATTTGATAACAGGATTTTCCGCAACCATGGCAATTCTTACGGCCCATATGGCCCGAACGACCTGGATTGTGACCTTGGTATTGGGGTTGCTGTTCATGTATGGCTCGATGCGTGTGGGTATGATTAAGCCATGGAATGGGTCACATAAGGGGGAGAGTAAGGATGTTTAGACTGGCTCTGGTTTTCGGAACCAGACCTGAAGCGATAAAAATGGCACCTTTAGTGAAAGCATGCCAGAGTGTTGTTCATTGGGAAACCAAGGTGATCATTACTGGGCAGCATCGTGAGATGGTAGACCAGGTACTAGACCTTTTTGAACTTAAAGCGGACTATGACTTGAATATCATGAGCCATGGCCAGACGCTCAGCGACATTTCTCAACGGACACTACAGGGCATGGGAGACATATTTAGGGAGTGGCGCCCTGACCTTGTTCTCGTCCACGGTGATACCAGTACGGCCTTTGCAGCTGCTTTGGCCAGTTTTTATGAAAAGATTCCAGTGGGTCATGTGGAAGCAGGCCTGCGAACAGAATCTGTACATAATCCCTTCCCAGAAGAGGCTAATCGCCGTCTCATTGATGTTTTAGCAACGTGGTACTTTGCTCCCACAGAGCAATCGGCATTGAATCTGAGGCGAGAAGGCATTTCGCCGGATCGCATTTTCGTCACTGGAAACACTGTCATTGATGCACTCTTGTCGGTGGTGGACAGCAGCTATGTGTTCAAGGAGCCTGCTCTGCGAAACCTGAACTTTGAGCAGCCACTGTTGGTTGTTACAGCCCACCGCAGAGAAAACTGGGGAGAACCCTTAAAGGACATTTGTCAAGCTTTACTCGATTTGGGAGATCTGCAGATTGTGGTCGCTATGCATCGTAATCC
>DUQE01000011.1 GCA_012837925.1 Bacillota bacterium | reverse complement strand
CTAAGGCCACCTCAAGGGTAGCGAAAGCATCATCAATCGACACTAAAGGAGGCCGGTCTTCTTTGATGGCCTGCACCATGTCTTCTAGTTCCAGGGCATAAGGATTGACTGCAATAGGTCCGATTTGAGCCCTTGTATCAGGGACTGTGGCTGTCACAATGGGATTGGTCTTGCGACTGTCAAAGGAGATGAGTCCGTCTGTGCCTGCTACTTCAACTGCAGTGTAGAACTGGCCTGGGAAGTTTGTCCAGCTTCCTTCTACATGAGCTATGACACCGTTCTTAAACCGAAGTACAACCATGGCATGCTCCAGACGAGCGGTTGTTCGCCCTTGGGTCGTCTTGGCATAAACCCGCTCGACGTCTCCAAACAGCCAACGGCAATAGTCCAAATCGTGAATGAGTAAATCCACAATAACTCCACCGCTTCGATCAAAGTCGGCAAACCAATCCTGCCAGCCTACAGGAAACTGGCTACCTCCCCTAAAGGTGCGGACGACACCCGCTTGACCGATCTCGCCTTGCAGGACGCTCTGGCGAATGCCTTCATAGGCAGGGGCAAAACGAACGACATGACCTATACCTATCTTCTTGTCATAGCCTGCACTCAAAGCAACCAGGCGTTGCCCTTCTTCAAGGCTACGGGCCAGCGGTTTTTCACAAAAGATGTGTTTTTTTGCTCTCATCGCTTGCGTCATCACAGCTTCATGGAGATAGGTGGGGACGCAAATATCCACCAGATCAACATCGAACTCTGCGAGCATTTCTTCCACACTGCCCACCACGCTGACACCGAAGTCCTTTTTGGCACGCTCTCTGTTAGCGAGTTCTACATCGGCCACAACCACAAGTTCACAACCGGGTACTTCCTGTAAGGCTTCACAATGTATCCGCCCGATGATGCCACAACCGACGACTCCCACTCGGATCAAAAGAACCACCTCATCTCATGCTTATCCTTCAAAGAATTCTCGTTGGCAAATTGAATCCCTGCATAGATATGGTAACAAAAAGCTGCCCCAAGGACGAAACCCTGGGGCAGTACCGGATCAATTTGTTTAGGCTCCTCCCCGGCTTACTCTTTCTTCAAGAAATGTCACTGCATAATAAAGGATGACCGATACGACCAGGAGTAACAGGACACTAGCCATGACGAGGGACATGTTAAACACCTGACCTCCATAGATGATCAAGTAGCCTAAACCAGCCTTGGAAGCCAAGAACTCACCTACAATGGTTCCCACGAGGGATAATCCCACATTGACCTTTAGAGCCGCAATCATCGTCGGCACGCTTGCGGGAATGACCACTTTGCGCAAAACCTGGCCCTTGGTGCCACCAAAGGTACGAACGAGCTTGATCTGGTTCGGATCCACTTCCTTAAAGCCCGTGTGCATCATCATGATCGTTACAATGATTGAGACCGAAATCGCCATGGCCACAACGGCTGTAATTGTCGTTCCGAGCCAAACGACAAAGATGGGTCCCAGGGCCACCTTGGGCACGCTGTTGAGCACTACAATATAGGGATCCATGACTTTGGAGATAAAGGTAGACCACCAGAGCAGGACTGCAACTACGATACCAATGGCTGTTCCGATAGAAAAACCCAGCACAGTTTCGCCTACTGTCCATCCTAAATGGCGCCACAGTTCTCCCTCGCTGGCCAATCGAACGACGGCAGCCCAAATTCTCGTGGGCTGGGAGAAAATGAAACCGTTGATCCAACCCCTGGAGGCAGCAATTTCCCACAGTGCGAAGAATCCAACCACAAGTAAGATTTGGGTTCCCCGAACGGTCAGAGTATCCAGACGGCGTCTACGCAAGTAACTGAGGTGCTCTGGTGAGAAGTCAGTGTTCGGCATCTGCATTCAACTCCTTCCAGATCGCTCCGAAGTATTCTCGAAATTCTGGGACTTCACGAGTTTGCAGTGGGCTGAGACCCTCATCACACATTTTGATGGAATGGATGCTGCGAATGGTCCCGGGCCTAGGTGTCATGACGACGACCCGATTGGCCATACTGACCGCTTCGGGAATGTCATGGGTGACCATCAGGACCGTCTTCTTGCGTTCCCTTAAGATCCTCACAACCTCTTCCCCTACAGAAAGCCGATTCTGATAGTCAAGCGCCGAGAAAGGTTCGTCGAGGAGTAGCACGTCAGGTTTGGTGGCCAACGTTCGAATCAACGCCACCCGCTGGCGCATTCCCCCGCTCAACTGCGAAGGATAGTAGTGTTCAAATCCTCCAAGACCGTAGGTTTTGAGCATTTCTCTCACTTCGTCTACTGCTTCAGGCGTTCGCTCTTTGCGAATCTCCAATCCTAATAGAGCGTTGTCCAGGATAGTACGCCATTCGAATAGATAGTCTTGTTGCAGCATGTAACCCACTCGTTTACTGGTTCCTTGAACTGGATTTCCGTCAATGGTGACTTCGCCGCGGCTGGGCGTAAGAAGGCCGCTGACGAGGGAAAGCAGAGTGCTCTTGCCACAGCCGCTTTGCCCGACAATTGCGACGAACTCTTGATCCTGGACGGTCAAGTTTACGTCTTGCAGTGCTGCAACTTCCCCGGCTTCTGTATGATAGTTCAGACCTACGTTGCGTAACTCCACACGAGCCACAGTCTTCCCCCCTCTAGCGAACGTTCGTTGACTATTTTCCTTCGCCCACTACAGCGTTGGCAATTGTGGTGTCCATCAGAACAGAGAAGGGTACGATTTCTTCAAGTTCTCCGGCTTCCATCATGATTTCTTGAAGATGCAAAAAGTGTTCCTCAGAGATCACGGGGGTTGTCGGCCAGGCATCAATGGATTGATACAGACCCATGCTCTGCACCAAAATCTCATGATCAATTAGGGGGAAGAAGGGAGCAATCACTTCTGCCACTTCTTCTGCTGTATGACTAAAGACCCACTTCTGTCCCTTGTGAATTGCCCGGGTGAAACGGACAAATAGGTCAGGATTTTCTTCGAGGACACTCTTGCGAGCATGGTACACGGTGTAGCTCACGGGTCCTGCCTCGGCTCCAATGGAAGCAACTATCTTACCCCTTCCTCTAGCTTGGATTTCGCTCATAGCTGGTTCAAACTGGGCAATGTAGTCGCCCATCCCGGCTTCAAATGCTCCAACTGCCGCTTCAAAGGCGAGGCTCGTGATGATTTCGACATCAACAAAGGGTTCAATACCATGTTTCTTCAGTACCCACTCCAACGCCATCTGGGGAACGCCGCCAATACGGGCTCCAACGATCGTCTTCCCCCGTACATTATCCCATTCAAACTCTTCCTCCACGTCACGCGTCAAGAAGAACGACCCATCTCTCGCTGTGAGCTGCGCGAATCCTACTAGATGATCGCTCGCTCCCTGTTGATAGATGTACACTGTGGCTTCTGGCCCAAAAAACCCCACATCGACAGAGCCCGAAATCAAGGCTGCTGCTCCTTTATCAGCTCCCCACGCAGTACTCAAGTCGATCTCTAATCCCTGTTCTTCGAAGAATCCATTCGCGATGGCAACGTATTGCGGAGCATAAAAGACGGAGCGCACAACTTCAGACAAACGTACCGTTTCTAACTCTTGTGCTGAGGCCGTTGCACCTAAAAGTACGGCAACGACCACAACGGCCAAAGCTAAGAAAGCCCATGCTTTTTTGGACATATGAAATCCCCCCTTCATTTACCTTGTATAGTATTCTTGTGCTAGAAAGGTGTGCCTTAAGGGGATCAAAAAGACCTAGGTGGTGTTCCTAGGCCATGAAGTAGATAACGAGTGCAGCTGTAGCGAGAAAGGGTCCGAAAGGAAGCGGTGTCCTCCGACCTTGTTTAGTGAGATAAAGGTAGATGATACCCACAATGCTCCCCAGGAGGGAAGCTCCAAAAAGGACAAAAAAAACGCTCTTCCAGCCCAAAAAAGCCCCTATCATGCTCATGAGCTTGGCGTCACCCATACCCATGCCTCCCCGGGAAAGCAGGGCAATGATGAAGATTAGCAGGAACCCAGTAGCAGCCCCAATTACGCTGGTCCCAAAGGGGGTTGTCCATCCAAGAAGTGCAAAGAGCAAGCCCAAGATAATTCCCGGAACTGTAAGCACATTGGGCAACACTTTGTGCTCGAGATCGATCAAAGCCAAGACGGCAAGCAAAGAAAAGAAAACCAGTCCTGCCATGACTTCGGGGATCGTGGACTGCTTCAGAGCGATTGCGACAAAGCCCAAACCGGTTACGAACTCCACTAGGGGATAACGCCACGAAATTTGTCCGCGACACTCCCTGCAGCGGCCTTTTTGCCATAGGAAACTCAAAGCAGGAACGAGTTCGCTGACAGTCAGACGATGTCCGCAGTGGGGGCACGCAGACCCTGGCCGAAGCAGGGACATCTGACGAGGTAAGCGATAAATGACAACATTAAAAAAACTACCAAAGACTAAACCCAAGAGAAAGACCCAAAGTAAGAGCAAAACTTCCATGTTAACCACCTTAACAAGTTAAGCGTAAAACACTCTCCATGTATATAGTACAAGTAATCCATAGACTCCACATACAAAAGCAATCAAGCCAAAATATTTAGGCACCAATGTTCGCCTGGCGACCCACAGAACGACCAAACCTAGAGGGATGAAGACAAGCTTATACAAGGCAAAGTAAGAGGTGTTGACTATCGCCCGCATCAACGGGTTCCATTCGAGATGATCTCCGAACGTCACAAGATCCCTTGTGGCGAAATAGTCTATCGTATTAAACAAACCAATCAGCAGCAAGAGCCAAAACAGAATGCGATACGCATACTTGCGGTTCAACAATGGAACTCACTCCCAGGGTCGTTTACCCTACGTTATCCATTATTGCATTGAAATATGATACTCGTCCTATGTGAGGCGGATAACCGCGTAGCCCAGAGTCCGTAGAAAGGACGTTGTAGCGATCCGTGCCAAAGGCTGGTAGTCAAGATAAGAAGCTACCACTGGTGAAACCGCATAATATGCACGAATCACCAGACGCCCTAGGGGGGTGGATGCTAAGTGCCGGTCTCGAAAATCTCGCAACTGGTCAAGCTCCGGTGCGTCCGAGGCAAAAATGTACCTGCGAAACAGGCAGCGAGGATTCACCCTCCGAGCTTCAGCCAGTTCTTCTTCGCTGAAGGTCTTGGTGAAACGGATCGCTCCGGTGGGTCCAGCACCTTTGATGCCTGCGGTTCGAAGATTCAACACCTGTAGTTCGGACGCAAGTTCGTAGTTTACACGGGGATGATCAGAAGAGAGCGTTATGCCAATCAGGTTCGGTGCTTGACTTCCCCGCTCAAATGCGATGTGATAACCTGTCTCCGCCGAGTCACCCTGCAAGATTAGCCTATCAGGAGGACTTGCTTTGGTTCTGAGAAAAACCGAACCGTCCTTCACAAAAAGGTAATGTTCATCGTCGTGGGAGACTGTTGCCGGAACGTCCGAGGTCGCCATGAGCTCTAGGCTGTGAGCCAAACGCACTTCTTCCGTGATGCGCAGCATTGCGATCTGCATGTCCGCTTGCACATCAGCCATGACACTTCCTGAAAAAAAAGAACGATCAGCAAAGAAGTAGATGCTAAATCCACCGGCGATGACAAGCCCCAGAAGCGCCAGGGTCACCATCAACTCGATGAGAGTAAAACCGCCACTTTCTCTATATACTCTCATTGCGTCTTCTCTCCTTGCTCACCATTATTTCGAAACGACATAGGAAACGAGAATCGTGTCAATTTGCTCAGCATCCTCGGCTTCTTGAACTAAGACCATCGTCCCTTCCACGTCCCACGAAGCGGTCTTGCCATCCGCTGTCTTGCCTCTCAGCGTTACAGACTGCTCTATACCCGCACCGACAGCCATTTCCCTTTCCATAGCAGCACGCATCGCGTACAGAGCTTGTGTACGCTCGCCAGCCCATTGGATGTTTTGCACACTGGAGACGATGAGTGGTGCAAAGGCAGCAACTAGAGCAGTAATAATGACAATGGCCACGACAACTTCAATCAAGGTAAAGCCTTCCTGCATGCGCAGCATATTTCGCATTCCTCATCCACCTCCTCAGCGTTCCCAGAAGAACGGCTGTAGACCTTCAAGGTCCTCGCGATTGATCTGGTGTTCTGCCTTTATTGGAAGTAACCAACCATCGGCTGCAGCTTGTCCAAAGTATGAGGCGATCGAATTTCCTTGGTCGATGTATGCCTGGATGGCACGTCCATCTAGGACGCTGCCTTCCCGAAAATAGAAAGCCTTCCCTGCTAAGCCTAGGTTGTAGTCTGATCTAACGCGTACGTCTGGCCACGATAAGAAACTCCTCTTGTACCACTCATAAGAACGATAGATTGTTGATTCATCATCGAAGTAAACTTCGCCGTACCACGCGTCGTCTACAAACGTTCCGTTTTGCTGGTTTCCGGAGAGATCCCGACCTCTCTTGCCCAACTTCTCGCCGTTTATCTCGGGCAAAGTAAGCTTGAGACGAAAGTTCTTCCAAGGGTAGTAGAGAAGGAACTCAGCCGATGGCATGTAGTCAATCTCTAGACCGTGCAGGAATATCGTTTCAGCAGATAGTTGCACATCGAACTGGCCGTCACGACTGCCTTCCATTCGACCCGTGGTCGGCATGAGGCGTAATGGACTGTCAAAAACGAGTGCAGATGCGGCAAACGTAATCGCCCGGTCTGCTCGTGAAGACATGACCCGCAAGGCCTCATCGCCCAAGTAGATGGGAGAAGTCTGCGTTCTGGTTCGAAACATGACGACTTCTGAAGGAGTATTGTACTCAGAGAACGTAATCTCGCCCGAATTATGAACATACCAGAGTAAAGAAGGATCATGGCCATATCTATGGGGATACGTTACAAGTCGAACTGTACGTTCTGTGGAACCAACCGTTGCGGTGGCCTCGATCACGGTCACATGCTGCGTGCCATCCTCTGTCGCGTCTTCTTCAGAGATCACTATATCTATTTGGCCCAGAACATTCGCGGGTTTACTTGTTGTAAATCTCTCCTGGTCAAGGTCGTAATAGACAGGTTCCATTTTGCCAAAGGGTTTCTCATCACTGGGAATTTTCTGTTTCCATGCTGCCATCGCCATTTCTGCCCCTGCACGGGCTAGAAACAATGCCTGCAAATCTTGATCCGTCTTCTCAACCCTCTTCAGTTCAGCTGTGCTATACTGCCAAAGCACTCCCCCAAAAAGGGGAAGGACCACGATGAGCATCAGAGCTACACCAATGGCCATCATGCCTTGTTCGTCTCTTAAGCGCATCGTGATCCCCTCCTTATCACGCACCGAGAAATATCACACCTTTATTAGAAACCATTACTCAGACAGACTAGGGATTAAGATGTCGTCTTCCTCTTCATGGTTGGTCGAACTATTTGATATGACAAGCGACTTCCCGTCTTCGTCTTCAGACTTGGTTATCGTGTATTCGGAATCCGTCCACGGTGACTCCGGCTCTGTCTCTATACCATAGCCCCTCAACTGGCTCCAATCGAAAGGTTCTCCAATCGCAGGATCCTTGTTCTCCAACAATTGATACATTTGAACGGCGTTCGCAATCATCTTGATATTGGTTTGATCAACGCCCCGCCTTGCTCTT
>DUQE01000178.1 GCA_012837925.1 Bacillota bacterium | reverse complement strand
AACTTGGACTTATTCTGTTCCTTTTCCCAAAGAGCATGAAAAAGCCTACTCCAGCCAGGAGAGCTCTGGAGACCAACGTCGCCCAAGCTGCCCCAGCGATGCCCCAATTGAAGGTGAAAATGAAGATAGGATCGAGGACGACGTTTAGCAGGGCCGAAATACCACTCAGGATCATGGGCGTGATGGTGTCACCTTGGGCGTGCATGATGGAGTTGATATTGAAGTACAGGTACAAAAACGGGAGATCTAAGAAGGTAATGCGCAGGTACGTATTGCCTAGTTTAGCTAGGTCTCCTGTTCCGCCCATGAGGCGAATGATGAAGGGGCTAAGAAGATAGCCTAGAAAGGTAAAGGCCAAGGAACTCAGCATGGTAACAGCCATCAGCTGCGTTGTGTATTCCTTTGCTCTGTCGAGATCGTTGTTGCCTACGAGCTGTGATAACAGGGACGTTCCCGCGATGGAAAGGCCAGTACCTATGGAGATAAAAAGGAAGTTCACTGGCCAGACAAAGGCTGTTGCAGCAAAGTGGACGGAGGAGAGCTTACTGACCCAAATTCCGTCTACGAGATTGTACAGTGTCTGTATAAGGCTATTAATGATAATGGGTGCAGAGAGCGTTATTAGGACTTTGTAGATATTTCCTCTTAGAATGAGTTCAGACTTGTTACTCCGATCCACCTGCTTCCCCACCTTATGTTCAAATTGAAAAAATACAATCCAAACATAGTATACCACTGTTATATCGTTAAGAACACTGGAAATACAGTACTTCTAGTTCGAAGTAGGGGGAAAAAACCGGGTCAAAAGGTACTCCGTGAGGAGGATGAGGAGGGCAAAGCCAAGCAGTGTCCCGAATGTGGCGCGGAAAAACCCGGTGAGACTCAGCAGGTAGAAAAGAAGCGCCGCGGTCAGTCCTTGTATCACTCCAATGAAGACTAGTGGCCATGACCTTAGCGCTGATGTGTTGGTGAGAATTGTGTTTAGGATCGTAGCAGGGAGCGCGTAGATGAGCACTTTCCACCACGGATTGCTGTCAAACAATGTGAGTGTAAGTAGGCCTGTAATTACCAGTAGGACGTATTTTGCAAGGAGTTGTGATTTGATTTGTTGCATGGGCCCCACCTCCTATTTTAGTCTGTACGAAAAAACTCGTAAAATACGGGTTGACAAATCCCCGCAAGGGGGTTTATTATATTAGTGTACTAGGTACCTAGTGCACTAATAGGGAAAGGAGTGGCAATGAGTTGAACATTGATTTCAGTACATCCATACCAATATATTTGCAGATCATCGATGAGTTTAAGCGCCAAATTGTCACCGGAACACTGAAGCCAGGCGACAAGATTCCTTCCCAACGGGATTTGGCAGCGGAGATTAAGGTCAATGCCAATACCGTACAAAGAGCGTATAGGGAAATGGAGATTCTTGGTCTGGTTGAGACCCTGCGGGGTCAAGGGACTTTTGTGTGCCAGAATCACGGAATTGTAGAGGAGACGAGGAATGAAATGCTTACAAATCTTGTGGATGATTTTGTTCGAGCGGTCCAAGCACTGGGACTCAGCGTAGACGCTACGCTAGAAGTCGTCAGGACTCGGTTTTCTGAGATCGAAGCAGGTGAAGAGGTGAACAACGAGTGAGTACAAACCAAGCCTTAGTCGTACGTGATTTGAAGAAGAAGTATCCTAAAGCGGATGCTTTGAAGGGTGTCAGTCTATCTCTACCCCAAGGTGAGATTTGGGGTCTTTTGGGACCGAACGGTAGCGGGAAATCAACGCTACTCAAATGTGTTGTGGGTTTGGTGACTCCCGATGGAGGGGACATTACGATTAGTGGGCAGCCTCCATCCAGAGAGACAAAAGCCCAAGTTGCCTTTGTACCCGAAGTAGAGAATCTCTACCGCTGGATGACCATTCGCCAGGCCATCGACTTTACCGCAACCTTTTATGAGGATTGGGAACACGAAAGGGTAGAGGAACTCCTGAATTTCATGCGACTCGATCCAACCAAGAAGATCAGCTCTCTCTCTAAGGGAATGCGAGCTCGGCTAAAACTGATTTTGGCCTTATCGCGCAGGGCCCCATTGATCCTCTTGGATGAGCCCTTTAGCGGTATTGACCCGGCATCGCGGGATCGCATCGTAGAAGGCATTGTACGCCAATTCAAGAGCGAGGAACAGACGATGATTATCTCCACCCATGCCGTGGGCGATACAGAGCAACTCTTTGATGCCGTGGTGTTTCTCGATGAGGGCACTGTCAGTCTTCAAGGTAATGCAGAGGACTTGCGTAGACAATACGGGAGATCCATCAATGATTTGTTTAAGGAGGTTTTTGCCTAATGAAGAGCTTTCTAAGACTATTACGCAAGGACCTGGAGGCGAGTCGTTGGCCAATGGGCTTTCTCTCCGCCATCACTTTGGGCATTATGCTCTTAGTGAGCCTGAAGATCGCAACAGGAGGCTGGCCAACCCAAGCGGCCATAGCAGCTGTCACTTTTCCCCTGGTTTTCCTACCACTGTGGGTCTTATGGCAGAGCTTTCAGACTTTGAGGACAGAGTGGCGTGAAGACACTGTGTATACGCTCCTGGTCTTGCCTGAACCCGGTTGGAAAATCATGTTGGCAAAACTGTCAGCAATCTTGTTAGAGTACACCGTCTTGTTGGTCGTTACGGTTGTGGGCATGCTGATCTTTTTCTTTCCCATGGTACAAGAGGCCATGCTCGTCTTGCCAGGAGCAGGGTGGGTAGTACGTAACGGCATCTTGCTCTATGTGTTCAGCCTATTTATGATCGCTTCTACGATCATCTTCGTTCAACTGGCCTTTGTCGTAAGCAAAATGGTGGGTCGTTTACAGGGGCTGGTGGCCCTCTGGACCTTATTGCTCAGTGGTTGGTTGGTAGATCGATTGGGTATACTCTTGGAGCCTCTCTTTGGCTGGATTCCCACCATACCTGTGCATGCACTGTTTCGATTGAATGAACTGAAGCAAGGCATGGTAGCAGACTGGAATATTGCCCCCGAGATCGGAACCTGGCTGGGTACTCTAGCTTTGCTTGTGCTAACAAGTTACATTTTTGAACACTATGTGGAAGTTAACGGGTAGGGGGGAGAAGTATGAGAATTCGCAGGATCACTCTGGCAGTCTTGTTCTTGCTTACGGTACTCATGATCGCAGATGTGCGTTATTTGGGGACCGACCTAAGTACAAACAGGCAATCTTCCATAAATTTCAATGTGGATCGCAAGGCTCCGGATTTTGCCGTTGAGAAGCAGCAAACGTTCGTTCAGCCACAGAACGGACTTACAGCTCTGGTAGTTAAAGGACAACTTGGCACGATCGAGCTGACGTCGACAACGGAGAATACCATCAAAGTAAGTGCTACCATTGGAGCCGAGAACCAGGAGGTGCTAGATCGCTTAGAGGTAAAGGAGACTGTGTCGGGTTCTGAGGTTCGCTATGAATTAACAGGGCAAAACGGGGAAGGGATGGCCGAGTCAGGGGTCAGTTTTGTGGTGGAGATTCCCGCTGGTATGGAGGCCAGTATCGAACAGAACTTTGGCAGCATCAAGGTGGATAGTTTCGTCGGCTTCTTAAGCCTGGATAGCAACTTTTCTGACGTGGACGTTCGGGGGCTAGAAGGAACGGCCACGATTCAAAGCAACTTCTCTGATGTAGATCTGCGCCAGATTGCAGGTCCCATCACTCTGCAGGACTCGTTTTCGACCAGCACAGTTGAGCTACTCCCAATTGACGGAGGCTATGACTTTGATTTAGAAGTGAACAATGGTACGCTTAAGCAAAATGCTGGGCTTAAGGTCAACAGAGTAGAAAAGAGGACGCTTGCTCAGGGACCAACGGGCGAAGGGGTTCATCCCGTCGTGATTCGTTCCAGTTTTGGCACCGTGACGGTGAAGTTGGACTAAGCATGTAAAAAAAGAGGGGTTTTGAGGTGAATGTACACCTCAGAACCCCTCCTTTATCTAGCTGATAAATCCGAGTTCGACGAGCTTTTTCCTGGCAACCTCAAAGTCTTCCGGCGCGACCATAACGACTGGTCCTGTGCAACCCATGCCTGCTTCGGCATAGATGTTCTCTTTCCAGAGCGCTTCTGTTGCATCTTCAATCTGCAGGACGTCGATACCGGTAATCTCTTGATCTACAGGTTTTGCTGGAGGCTTTTGTACTCCGCCAGCTTCCTGGGCTTTGATCAACTTGGCCTTGGTAAGCTCTTCTTGTACCAACTCAGGCAACTTGGCCTTAGCCATATCCGCCGCGAACTCCACGGCACCGGCAATAACTGGTGCGCCAGAAGCGCGAGACACGATGTTGACAATCTGCTTGTAGCCTTCGCCAACACCTGGTCCATAGCCATATCCTACGCTCTCAATGCTTCCACCAGTGTTGAGGGCGGAGAGCATCTTGACGAGGATGTTTCCTGTCAAGGAGTCTGTGACAAGCACGTCACAAGAACCGGTTAAGGCATCGTTACCGCGCATGACCGCTTGACCGTCTGCACGTCCAGAGGCGGCCCAGCTGATGGCGTAGCCTTCTTTTTCAAGGTCACGCAATGAACGCTCCGTTGTGAGAGCGCCATCTACGTTCAGAATTCCTACTTGAGGATCGGCAATGCCTAGACCCTTAGCCACGGCAATACCGAGGATGGCGTTCTTGTGCATGGCCTCGGTGCGGTTGCCAGCAGACATTCCGGTTGTCGATGCGATCAGCATCTCACGGCCCGTAGCCGGGGCAATCACACGACCAATCGTGGTCACGCCGAGTGGGAAGTTGTAGTGCATGGTTACGCAAGCATCAATTTCGCCCGTTTTGAGGAGATTCTCCATAGTGGAACGTTGCTCGTCTTCGGTGTTGGCTTCTACCGTTGGCAAGGATGTACTTCCTTTTGGTCCAATGGCTACCACGCGAATGTTCTTGTGTTTACGCTGCGCTAGTTCTGCTCCGCGAACGACTTCTTCAATACCGTGTTCGCTTCCAAGGAGGGTAACACCTACGGTCACCATCTTCTCCGTTGGAACAACGGCGTCTCCGCCTTTGCCTGGGTTACGTTCCATGATAAACGATACCCCGTCAAAGAGATTCGTCAGGCGAGCCAAGAAGAGGCTTCCCTTACCGACAATCATGACCCGGTTTAGTGTTCCATCTAAGAGTCCTTGACGTGCAAATCCCATGAAGGGAACACCAGAGGGAATGTGACCTTGCGTTGGAGCCCAGCCCGGGAGCCCGTGATTCTCTACAAAGCTGTTGATTTCTGTCCGTTCAAGGGCACCTTGTTTGACACCCAGGGCAGCAATCATTTTGTAGTTCGCCTCAGGGACGTTACCAGCACCGGCTGGAACAGTGATTTCAGGGTTCTGCATCTCCACGCTGAACTTGTCAACATCGGTAATGGTTAGTCCAGCTGCCTCTAGAGGAGCTGTAACCAGAGCGGTGGTGACGGCTTGTGGGGAGGATCCTGTGCCAACTTTGTGCCTTCCAATAGCGTCGGTGCGGATAATGGGGTTAACACCGTCATCGGCCCCGATCAACAGGGCGAAGGCACCCATGCAATCTTCAAGGACGGGTACTTCTTTTTTGATATGATCTCGGGAGTTCATGCCGAGTTTTGCGGTTGCGCCACCTGCGACAACCACAACGTTCTTATAAATACCGGACTTGACGAGACCTGTGGCGTTTACAATACCGTGAGCAGGACCTGCACAGAACGAGCGTGTGTCAGACCCTGTGGCATTGATACAACCGCTCTTCTCGCCAATGGATTTGGCGAAGTTACCGCCGCCACGTTGGTTCATGTCACCAGCAGCTTCTTCCGATGTTTCAATAATATAGTCAACGGTGGCAGGGTCGATGTTGTTGTTCCACAGGAGATGTCGTAGAGCGAGCACTCCACCTGCTTTGCCTGCAAGGTTCTCAAACATGACATCAGCGCTGAGGTTGATGTCATACTCGTGAGCTCTCTTCACACATCCGACTACCTTGCCTTCAAACTCTAGGGGGACAGCAGTGTTCTTTTCAAGCAGTGCATTGATTTCTTCCTGGCTTTGCGTCTTGGACAGAATCGCGAAGTCGGCTTCGTTGAAGAGGGGATGCCCGTTGAGGCGCTCTGTCACTTGCTTGCCGAAGTTGTCTTCGAGTAAGACCAACTCAAAGGCGTCAACGATTTTCATCATGGCAATGAACTCATCCATGGGGAAAATCTCGCCCAACTTGCCTTTTCTATTGGGCTCGACAGGGTTTTCATACCAGGGTTGTGGAATCTTGGCTAGTTCGTCTGGCTGCATGTTGCCAATGTAAACCTGGTTTGGCGGGTAAGCCACAACATTCTCAAAGGAACGCAGTGCTTGGTGCACTTCGTCAAACAAAGGAGAATCCGGATTCTTGGCCCGCTCCATGGTCAACGTGGTTCCGTGCGTCAACACCATATCGGGTGCATGGAACAGACAATAACTTGCTGCTTTTACAACAGGATTGGTCAATAAACACACCTCCACATAGATAAAGGGTCCCTACCCTAGGGCGTGGGACCCTTCTCACTTTATTGGGGACTTAGTCCTCAAAAACAGTCTGTTCGGAAACGGGCGTCGACAGAGCATTTAGAGCCTTTTCGACGAGTTTCCTGCGTAGACCAAATTCCTCTTTGGCCGACAGTTTGGGATTCCCGAGTGGATGGGGAATGGCTACTGCCGGAACGATTCGGTTAGCTCCCACAGTTAAGGAGATGGGCGTCACTGTACAGATGTGTACGACAGCGATTCCGGCCCGTTCAATTTCTTTTACCATCGTTGCGCCGCAACGAGTACAGGTTCCTCAGGTGCTAGTTAGGATTACTGCTTGTACACCTTCGTTCACTAACTCGTGGGCGATTTCTGTGGCAAACTTGGCAGCATTTGCTACGGATGTGCCGTTACCCACGGTGGTATAGAAATAGGGGAACAGTTTACCGATTTTCCCTTCTTTTTCTAGAGCGCGCAAAGCATCAACGGGAACAACCCTGTTTGGAATATCATTGGCATAAACTGGGTCATATCCGCCGTGAGCTGTTTGGAACCCTTCTGATGTGAGACCATCGAGACCTTCGATGGAGTACTTGCCGAAGCGCGAAGCGCTGGAGGCCTCAATACGATCGGGGTTGCCCTTGGGTACGATTCCGCCGCTGGTAACCAGTGCCACAGTAACCTTGCTGAGGTCAGGGATGGCGGTGGCGGGTTCTACCCGGTCAAAAACTGGAATGGGATACTCGGTTTCGAATTCCTCCCCGGCCAGCTTCTTCAGGAGCATATCAACAGCCCGTTCAGAACCTCTTTTTTCCACAAAGACGTTCTTGCGGATGCCCTTGCTGATGTAACCTTCTTCAGCGGGGGTACCCATGGGTTCGCTATTGACAATCTTGCCTGCGATTTTGGCAATAGCGGGTAATGCTGTACGCATACCAGCTGCAGAATTTGTTGTTTCAACGATATAGAGGTATTGGCGATAGCTCTCTACCCCGGGGTTCTCTATATACATGCCAGAAACGGCTGGAACACCCATATCATGAGCGATTTTCCCGACGGTTCCACAGGCCATGCCATAACGTCCTGCGTTAAAGGCGGGGCCGGCAATGACGAGATCAGGATTGAAATCCTTAATCATCTGGCCGACAGTGGCACTTGCTTCTTCCAGGTTTTCGTTAAAGTAACTGTCACCACAGATAATCGTTCCCACGATTTTGCAGTTCTTAGGAAGAAGATTGGATAAGCCTACGCCTGGACCAATCGGTTTATCGTGACTCTGGGGCTCAATGTGGGCCATTTCTTCTCCACCAATTTGTCCAAAAAATTGATTGATATAGAGAACAATACGTTTCTCTTCCATACATTTACCCCCCATTCTGTGTACGATAGGTGGTTACTTCCTTGATGATGTCATCTACATCGAGTACCATTTCCATCATACTAATCTGGTCTTCCCATACATCCTCGGGAACGATGTCCTTAAGCTCAAGAATATGGTATACGGGGAGTTCTAACTGAACTCCTGTCAATGGACCAGCAAAAGTAGGGTCACCAGTTGTAACTGTCTCAGCGGCCAGACCAGAGGCTTCTGCTTCTGCTCCACCTAAGATTACAACTACGTTTTCTCTACCCACTTTTTCAACCAACTCTTTAATACGAGTTTGGTTTTCTAGGTCCATTGCTCCTGCCGCCGTTCAAACAAAGCATTCGGTGGTGGAGAAACCCAATATTGCGCCTGTGTTTTCGATGCAGGCTTCAATAGCTGGACCCGGAATACCATCTCGATCGCCAATAATGGCAATGTGCTTGCCTTTTAGATCGATCATGGAACCAATTCCTCCTTCTATTTATTAAAATTCGCGAGCTGTTAACTTATTGAATCCTAGTTCATTTGTTGCGCCCATAATGGCCTGCAACTCTACGACGATAGTTCCGTCATCTCTACGACTGCCTTTGAAACCACCAGCGATTACATCGGCAGGGTCAACATTGCCAATCACCTTGTCCAAGACTGGTAAGGTGACCAGTTCGTTGGCGTTTCCGCCTGTTACAATGGCGTTTGCGCTTGGGCTACCGTCTGCCAGAGACTGGGATGTTCCGTCTTGACCTGCGTACTCGTCGGTAACCAGGACGGTCTTGATGCCTTTGGCTTCAATCTTGTTGCAGTTCATGATCAGGTCGGTATCGGGGTTACCGAAGCCTTCTTCACTGATGATGACTCCATCTACGCCCAAGTACTCAACCAACTTGGCTGTCAAGTCAGACGAACGTTGTTTGTCAAGGAGCGTCACGTTTTCGTTGGTAATCACGCAACCCACGAAGCACAGATCCTTGCCATGACGAGCGAGGAGGTCATGGATGACTGGGCTGTTGAGGTGGTGGTAGCTGGTATTCTTGTCACAAGCAGACACGCAGTTACCACTAACGATTGCACCATCCATAACTTCGGTTGGGTACATGAAGGTTGGTGTCATGTTCTTGACATCCACTCCATAAAAATACGTGTCGTGGAGCAAACCTTGACTCTGCAACATGTACACATAGGCTACCTTTGGCAGATCAGGGTATTTCTCGTGATACTTGTGCAAGGGTAAAAACTCATAGGTAATGGTTTCGTCTGGTGTCAGGTGGCGAGCTGCTTCGCCTAAGTAGTTGGCTGCCTTGAGTCCCATGAGTCTGAGAGCTGTTTCGTGTTGATACGTTACAACGCCTTCAGCTGGTTCAGCGACGATGACCAGGTTGTTCAGTTTGGAGAAGGGCGTAAGCTCTGCTCCGGGACCGGTCATGTCAATGATGCCCTCTTGATACCCTACGATTTGACCCGTGGTTACAACGCCAACCCCTTTAAGTACGTGGGTTGTGCCTTGGCCCGCGGTAAACATCTTGCTGACCATACCTGGGAAAATCCCGCCATCGTGTTCAGGTTTGACCCTGGGTTCGATAACGTCTTTGCACGGCATAATGCGCACCGATTCGCCTGGACGTGCGATATCCAATGATACCGAGGCTAGGTGCTCATCTTCCAGCAAGTATTCTGTCAGTTCTTCCTTGTTCACATAAAGAGTGCCGTCTTTAACCTCTGTCTTAGGGCCAAACTGCAAATCCTTGATGAAAATGTTACCTAATTTGAACTCCATACATTCACCTCCTCCAGTTAATTCTAACCAATGATTTCTTGGATCTTTTTCTCGACATCCTCGGCTCCAAACTCACCGGTAAACTCGTGTTGTTTCTGTCCATTGTGGTAGAAGGCGATGACCGGTAAAGACATTACGCCTTGAGCCATGGACAGACGCCGTGCGCTGGTTGTGTCTAAGGAGTAGAACGAAATCTTGTCCTTATATTTCTCAGCTAGGTCCTTCATAGCTGGCATAAGATTCATGCAGGGTACACATTTCGGACTCCAAAAGTCCACCACTGCCCAGCCGCTGGAGTTGGGAATATGCTCCTCCCAAGAATCCTTGTTTAGCTCGATCACTACGATACGACCTCCTTTGCTTATTATTCGAGTTATGTATTACGCAACCATACTCAGTTATCCTTCTCGTTTTTGGCTTTTATAGGCAAATTCTTCAAAATATAACACGCTTGTGAATTTCGTAGCGAAGGTCAGAAACGCGGGAGTTTACCACGCTTTTCGTGGTCTCGCGATCCGAATTCGGACCCCTCCTTTGTATGAGAATTGGTATTTCTCAAATAATAGTGGTGAACGTTCAAAAAGACGGAGGTAGGAAGCATGAAAAGATTCGTTACTGTTGATGGGAATGAAGCGGCCGCTCATGTAGCATATGCCTTTACTGAGGTAAGTGCTATTTATCCCATTACTCCCTCGTCACCCATGGCTGAACTCGTGGATGTATGGAGTGCCCACAGTCGCAAGAACCTCTTTGGCGATGTCGTCCAGGTCGTGGAGATGCAATCAGAAGCTGGAGCTGCTGGAGCTGTGCACGGCTCCCTAAGTGTTGGCGCTCTCACTACCACTTTCACAGCGTCACAAGGCTTGCTCCTAATGATTCCAAATATGTACAAGATCGCAGGAGAACTCTTGCCTTGTGTCTTTCATGTTAGTGCTCGAGCACTTGCAGCACATGCTCTGTCAATTTTCGGTGACCACCAGGACGTTATGGCTTGTCGTCAGACCGGTTTCGCATTCCTAGCCTCCGTCAATGTTCAGGAGGTCATGGATCTCGCTTGTGTTGCTCATTTGGCAACGCTGTCAGGTAGGGTTCCTTTCGTGCACTTTTTTGATGGGTTCCGTACATCCAATGAGTACCAAAAGATCGAGGCCCTAGAGTACGAAGAGATGGCGAAACTAGTTGATTGGGATGCATTAGAAGAGTTTCGTAAACGCGGGATGAACCCTGAACGTCCCGTGACAAAAGGTACTGCCCAGAATCCCGATATTTACTTTCAGGGCAGGGAGGGCTCATAACGATAATACCTATTCTTAAATTTTTTGTTAACACCTAAATACTTCACTTCTGCATCTTTTTT
>DUQE01000177.1 GCA_012837925.1 Bacillota bacterium | reverse complement strand
TTCAGCCCTAAAATACCATGGCGTTGAATCGAGACTATGCATGTTCCGGGGCGAAAACCATGAACTGAGCCGGAGCGGAAAGCCCAAACACCGTATTCGTCGTCTAGAAGAAATCACGAACTGGTTCAACCGCTTCCTCAAGGAGCAATAAATCACTAAGCAATCCTAGGACGTGCACCAGCACGTCCTTTTCTCTAAGCAAAGGAGGTTCCCATGACGACAACTCTGTACATCCCTCTGGATGAACGACCCTGTAATTTCATGCATCCCCAAGCGTTGCTGGAGTCCATCAAGGAGCCGCGTGTCATCCTTAAAACCCCTCCACTGGAGATCTTAGGGCGAAAGAAGGAACCCGCTGACATCAACGCACTGTGGACCTGGCTTGAAGAAGAACTTCCCACCGCTGATCAGCTCCTCTGTTCGTTGGATATGCTCCTCTTTGGTGGAATTGTTCCTTCGAGGCTTCATCACAAGACACATAGTGAAGTCTCAGCCACATTAGATCGCCTAATCCAACTCAAGGACAAGTATCCTGGGTTGAAGATCTATGCCTTCAACCTCATCATGCGTGTGCCCTCCTACAACTCGGCCGATGAGGAGCCAGCTTACTATGCCACCTATGGGGAGAAGATCTTCCGCTGGGGTTGGCTGACTGACCAAGTCGGTCGTGGGCATGGTAACCAAGAAGCGCGTCAAGAACTCTCTGCTGTAATGGCGTCCATTCCCCAGAATGTTAGAGAGGACTACCTCACCCGCAGAGAACTCAATCATTTTGTCAATACCGAAGCCATTTCGCTGGCCTTACGAGGTGTACTGGACTTCTTAGTGATACCCCTGGATGATTGTGCCGAATACGGATTCTCTGCGGCCGAGCAACGAACACTTCTGAAACAGGTGGAGAAGCACAATCTCCACCAGCGCGTACACATCTACCCGGGAGCCGATGAGGTGGGGTCAACACTTCTTTGCCGCATGTATAACCAGCTTAAAGGCAGAAAACCTAGGGTTTTCGTGCGCTACTCGTCGACGATAGGCCCGCAGATCATTCCACGCTACGAGGATCGACCCCTGGGAGAGAGTATCAAGAGCCAGATTACAGTCTGTGGTGGGGTCATGGTAGACAATGCTCTTGAGGCTGACCTCGTGCTCATGGTTAACTCGCCCACGTTGAACAATGGAACAATGCAAGAAGCCTCCCAAGCCGTGTATGACAAGGACACATCCTATTACTCTTTCCGCAATGTGAGGGAATTTACCGAGAGTATCACCTATTACCTCCAAAGTGGACGAAAGGTGGCCCTAGCGGATGTAGCCTTTGGTAACGGAGCAGATCACGAACTAATGGGGCTTCTTGAAGCCGCGGGAATCCTAGGAAAGCTCCACTCCTATGCCGGTTGGAACACCCCTGGAAACACCCTGGGGACTGTCCTGGCCCACTCCCTGATTCGCCTTCACGATCCCAATGACGCTTCGAGTCAACCGTGCAAGTTCGTACTTGACCGTTACCTTGAAGACTGGGGTTACCAAGTGCTGGTTCGCACCTTTTTAACGCAGCACGCAGACGAGTTGGGAATAACCTACCATGATCTAAGAGAACGGCAGCCCGAAATCAAGGCTACCGCTCTAGAAATGCTCCAGGACTTCATCCGAACCCACCAGATGAGCTTTCATGAACAATATGAATTAGAGTCCGTCGAGTTTCCCTGGAACAGGCTCTTTGAAATTAGTTTAACCACGACGCTAGGGGTTAGGGCCTTAGAGTAAATCCTGCACCGAGATGCGCTCTCTGATGATCCCTTCTTGAAACAAGAACTCTATCGTATCCTCGAGCTCGCGGAGATGGTGTTCGGTGAGTTCAGAGCTGAACGTATACTTCTCGGCTACACGCTCTACAACCTCAAGGGGCAAGTTGAGTTCTTCGGCGGCCATGTGCAGAACCTTTTCCGAATTCTCCCTTATATAGTCAACACTCTTGGCGTGGCTTCGTCTAAAGGCTTCAACCTCCGGACTTAAGAGACGATCCGCCGTTGTTACCGAGAGTGTAAGGCCGCTGATTAATCCTTCGCCATCGCGCAGGATTTCAATGACTCCGCTTTGCGCAAGGCGCGACAAAGCGGGCTCCACAACCATGGTCGCATCAACCTGACCACTCTGTAAGGCGGCTATCCCATCGGGTACAAGTAGGTTGACCAGGACAATATCACGCATCGTAAGGCCCTGCTCGGCCAAAATCTTGCTTAAGAGTACATGTACTTCTGTCCCGATGGGCGCTGCGATCTTTTTACCACGAAGGCCGGCAAGGGAAAGAGTGCCGGGACGTACCGCCAAAGCAAAGGCGGATGGCGCCTGACTGTAAGAACCGATAATCTTTATGTCTCGGCCTCCGGCCCTGGAGACAATAGTTGACGTAGCACCCATAACGGGGGCAATATCGAGGCTGCCTGCAGCCATCGCCTCTGTCATGGCATGACCAGCGCCAAAGGAGTGGTAGCGTACGTCGTAACCTTCTGCGGCGAGGATCTGCTCTTGTTGTTCGACCAAGGACGGAAGATTGAAAGGTAGGGCGTTGTAAGCCACATCGAGTCTCTGCCCTTGGGCCTCGGCCAAAGCAAAGAAACCGGGACTCGCCATTAGGATCAAAGAAAAGAACACTGCTAGTTTCCACAAAACCTTCAACTCTATCCCTCCATCCAGGTTAGAACTTGTTCCTTCATCGCTTCTTTCTCCATGCTGTCCTGAAGTGATGTATCGTGAAGGATAGTCCCTGGTCGTTTGCCCAGGACGATCAGCCTCGTGCCTAGGGCTAGTGCTTCGTTCAGGTCATGGGTCACTAAGATACAGGTGACTCCCTCGTCCTTCCAGATCCGTTGCAGTTCTCCCTGAAGCTTGGAGCGCAGGTTCTGATCCAGCGTTGCGAGGGGTTCATCCAGTAGGAGCAGATCAGGTCTTGGAGCCAACGCTCTGGCTAAGGCCACTCGGCTCGCCATTCCCCCCGACAGTTCATGGGGAAAGGCATGACTAAAGTCCTCTAAGTCCATCTTCTTCAGCAATCCCTCGTCATACTCCCCCGCCAACCCAATGTTATCCTTTACGGTGAGCCAAGGGAGCAAACGCGGTTCCTGAAAGACGAGTCCCCGCTCTAGACTTGGTTTTTTCACTACTTCGCCTTTGTACAGACACTCTCCGTCGTTTGGTGCGATAAGACCCACTATAATCGAGAGAAGGGTCGACTTTCCACAGCCGCTTGGACCCACAATACTCACAAACTCTCCTCGTTGAACCATGAAGTTGATATTAGTTAGAACCTCTAGTTCCTGCTTTGAGTCCTCCAACTTATAGTTCTTGGAGACTTGGCGCAGTTCTAGGAGCGGTTGTTCCACCCTTCTCACTCCTTCTTGTACCTTGTACAGAACGCCACGACGGAACGAAGTGGTTCTGTATGGTGATGACTGCTGCATCAATAAGGATTCCCATGAACCCAATCACTAAAATGCCGACGAACATTTCATCGACCCTCGCTAGTGACCGAGCTGTCATCACTAAGTAACCAACGCCGCTCGCAGAAGCCAGCATCTCGGCTGCAACAATCGCCCTCCAACTCATGCCCATCCCGAGTCGAAGGCCCGTAAAGACAAATCCCCAGCTTCCAGGAATGACAAGATACTTTAATGTCTTCCAGGGAGAGAGGCACAGGGCTCTACTTACTTCCCAATACATACCGGGAATTTCCTGCACGCCACGTGCTGCATTGACAACGATGGGAAAGAGCGCGGCGTAGAAGATCACCGCAAGTTTAGGGGCTTCACCGATCCCGAACCACAGCAAGAAGAGGGGAATCAGTGCTGTGGGCGGTACTTGCCGCAAGAAATGGAGCGTTGGTCCAAACCAAGTCTGGCTTTGGGGTACGCATCCCATGATAAGGCCCAGTGGCACCCCTACAAGTGCAGCGAGGGCAAAACCTCCAAAGACTCGGACGAGGCTACTGCCCAAATGCGACCACAATAAGCCGTCCCGGCAAAGGTAGCGGAAGGCGCTCAAGACTTCGCCAGGAGATGGCAGGATCTGTTGATTGAGTTTTCCCGTGTATCCAAAGATGAACCATGCTGTTAAGAGTCCTAAGGGAAAGACTAAGCCTTTGAACCCACCCCAGCGCGTCCGTTCCATAAAGAACCCCTCTCCCGGTACGTGGTGTGCAGAGCTTCATGGGCTGTATGGCTTCCAGGTGCGGTCAGCCACTCTTCGTAGATCTCCAGGACATCTGGATTCTGCTGTGACTTGTGGACAGCCGTTACCACATCATCGTGGTACAACCCTGCTCCACGTTCTTGTCTTACCTTACGACTGACATTTGATATGGGCTGGCCTGCTCCGCCGATGCATCCTCCCGGACAAGCCATGACTTCGATCAAATCGAAGTGAACTTTACCTGCCTTGAGATCATCCAACACGGCCTTGGCATTCGCCAAACCGTGAACCACACCCAAAGTGAGGCTTTGCCCTCCCAGGTCCACTTCCCATTTGCGCATGCCGCTATAGCCCCTTACGTCTTCAAAGACTACATCCTCTAACTCGCTTTGCGTGATGCGTTCATACCCTAGACGCAAAACGGCTTCCGAAACTCCACCAGTGACACCAAAGATCACACCTGCACCGGTGACAAAACCAAAGGGGCGATCCGGTGGTGTTTCTGGTAGATTAACGTAGTCTATGCCGGCTTCTTTGATCATACGCGCTAGTTCTTGTGTTGTTAGAACCAGATCGACATCAGGAACGCCATCTGTCGTGAATTCTTCCCGCGACGCTTCAAACTTCTTGGCGGTACAGGGCATAACGCTGATCATGTATATATCTTCGGGCCCCTTCTCCAACCGCTTTGCATAGAACTTCTTAATGAGCGAGCCCATCATCTGCTGGGGCGATCGGCAGCTGGACAGATGCGGTAGAAACTCAGGGTAGAACTGCTCCGCATACTTTACCCAGGCAGGGCAACACGAAGTGAATTGCGGAAGCCTTTCCCCAGAACTCACTCTTTCCAAGAACTCTTCTGTCTCTTCTAAAACGGTAAGATCCGCTGCAAAGGCGGTATCAAACACCTTATCGGCACCAAGGGTACGCAGGGCCGAAATGAGCTGACCCATAGTACTCTCCCCGGGTGTCATCCCGAACTCCTCGCCGAGAGACACACGTACGGCTGGCGCTACCTGAAACACGACCGTCTTGGTCGGATCGTTGAGGGCCCTCCAAGCCTGGTCTACTTGCGGTTTTATGGTCAATGCTCCTGTAGGACAAATGGCGGCACACTGTCCACAATGCACGCAGTCGGTATTGGCCAAGTCTTGCTGGAAGGCAGTTGTCACTTGCATTTTCGCGCCGCGATGGGCAAATCCATAGACACCGATGCCCTGTATCTCTCCGCACATCCGCACGCATTCTCCGCAGAGAATACACTTATTGGGATCCCGAACGAGAATGGAACTGCGATCGATGGGTAAATGCTCTGAACGTTCTTGTTTGAACCGTAGGTCAGATACACCAAACCGATTAGAAAGATCCTGCAACGAACAATGACCGCTCCGCAAACAGCTGGTGCACTCGCGATCATGGCGACTCAAAAGGAGTTCCAGGGCTATCTTTCTCAAACGACGCAAGACAGCACTGTTGGTGTTGACCACCATACCCGATTCAGGAGGTGTGTGACAAGCAGCCACCACGCCCCGTCCTTCAACTTCCACCATGCAGAGGCGACAAGCTCCGTGCAGTGACAGCTCCGGGTGATAACATAGGGTCGGTAGGTCAACGCCGGCGTTTCGCACTACCTCAAGCAAACTCTTCTCACCGTTCAACGCTACACTCATTCCGTTTACTAGCAACCAACCCATTAGTACACCTCCTCAATAGCCCCAAACTTACAGACGGACAGGCACGCATCGCACTTAATGCACTTTTCTTGATTAATCTTGTAAGGTTCTTTGCGGGAACCCGAAATCGCGTTGACAGGGCAGACCTTAACACAGAGCCAGCAACTCCTGCACTTCTCTTCACTGATCACGAGCCTGCGCAGATTATGGCAGACACCGGAAGGACAACGCTTATCTACAACATGGGATATATACTCATCGCGGAAGTTGGCCAGCGTTGACAACACCGGGTTAGGAGCTGACTTGCCTAGACCGCATAAAGAGCCAAGTTGCACAGCTTCACCTACTTCAACCAAGAGATCCAAATCTTCAAGCGTTCCATGTCCGTCGACGATGCGCTGCAAGATTTGGAGCATTTGCAGTGTCCCTTCACGGCAGAACGTACATTTTCCGCAGGACTCATTTTGAATGAAGTTCATGAAAAAGCGAGCAACCTCAACGACGCAGGTATTTTCATCCATAACGACCAGTCCGCCGGAACCCATCATGGCTCCCACTTTTTTGAGGGAGTCAAAGTCCACAGAAATGTCCCTATGAGATTCCGTCAAGCACCCGCCCGAAGGTCCACCAATCTGCACACCTTTGAGCTTGCGGCCATCCCTGATGCCGCCGCCGATGGTAAAGACAATATCTTCGAGGGTCTGTCCCATGGGTACTTCAATCAATCCTGTGTTCTCGACTTCACCGGTTAAGGCAAAGGTCTTTGTGCCAGGACTCTCAGGGGTTCCAATGGAACGAAACCACTTCACACCTTTGGTGAGAATCTGAGGCACATTGGCCAAGGTTTCAACGTTATTGATCACCGTGGGTTTGCCCCACAGACCCGACTGGGCAGGAAATGGCGGCTTGGGTCTAGACATACCCCGGTCTCCCTCGATAGAAGCAATGAGGGCACTCTCCTCACCGCACACAAAAGCACCGGCCCCTTCTTTGACACGAATCGTAAAGGAAAAGCCCGATCCCAAAATGTTTGCTCCCAACAGACCATGATCTGTGGCTTCCTTTATCGTTTGCCGTAGTCTCTGGACAGCCAGAGGATACTCGGCACGGACGTAGATGTAACCTTCGCTGGCCCCAATGGCGTAACCAGCGATCAACATACCCTCTATGACACTATGGGGATCACCTTCCATGATACTGCGGTCCATAAATGCACCTGGGTCGCCCTCGTCGCCGTTACAGATCATGTACTTCTGGTCAGACTCTTGGGCTGCCGCAATAGCCCATTTGCGTCCGGCAGGAAATCCTCCCCCGCCGCGACCTCTCAGATTCGCTTCTAGCACTCGCTCAACCACCTCAGCAGGAGTGAGTTCGAGGGCATTCGCCAATCCTTGATAACCGCCTCGATGGATGTATGAGCGAATGTCTTGGGGATCAACATGGCCACAATTCGCCAAGGCGACACGGGTCTGGTGCTTGTAGAAGGGTATCTCTTCTTCTTTGGATACGATCTTCTGGGTGTGGGGTTCATGGTAACAAAGGTGGGTGACCACGGCGCGGACCTCCACTGCATCCACGATCTCTGCAATGTCATCTCCGTCGGCCTTAACCTTTGTGTACAAGATTCCCTCTGGCTCAATACGCACGAGCGGTCCGAGTTGACAAAATCCCTGGCATCCGCTACTTACGGCCAGCATACCATCGTGTTCGTCTTCGGCCTCCAAAAGACAGTCTACCGTAGTGTATAAATTCCTATCTTTCAGCTCCTGGACAAGGGCCTCATATACGAGAAGAGAACCACTGGCAACACAGCCCGGACCAGCGCACACCACTAAGCGGGCCTTAGCTTTTTCAAGTGCCTGGCCATAGCTCTTTTGAATCTCCAGAATATCTTGGCGCGATTTAATCATGCTGGGCTCCCTCCTGTTCCAACGTATCAATTATGATGTTGACTGCATCGGGCGTGACATGCCCATACACCTGATCATTAATGGTGATTACAGGAGCTAAAACGCAAGCGCCAAGGCAGGCCACTGTTTCCACCGTGTACATCCGATTGTCTGTTGTGGACCTGCCGTCTTGGAGGTTTACGCGCTTGCGCAGGGCATCATACACAGGAATGGATCCACGAACATGGCATGCTGTGCCGTCGCAGACCTTAATGACATACTTACCCTTAGGTTCTAGCGAAAACTGGGCATAGAAAGTGGCGACTCCATAAACCGTAGCGGTAGATAGCCGGAGCGCCGAGGCCACATGATGAATCGCTTCTTGCGAAAGATGACGATACTTTCCTTGTATCGCCTGCAAAATAGGAATAAGTGCTGCTGTACTCGTACCCGTTTCAGCCAGAACACCTTCGAGGAAGCCCGGATCAAAGTCTGTTTCCGTGGTTTCAACGTCTAAAACAGTCCTGTCCATTGGAGTCACACCCTTCGATTCATTTGTGAATATCTTGTCAATCCACATTCTACCATATTCCAACAGAAGTTTGTTGATTTTGACAATAAATTAACAAAATGATTTTTTACATTTATGAACATCGCTGCCCTTTCTGTCCTAAATGGCGCTTTTATGTTGAACATATTCATCTTGCACGTTCGGCAAGGATCACGACAGTACTTCTCCAAGCATTACGTTTTTGGCTGTTTTGATCCAGCCTGGTTGACGCTTATGACCATCTAAAACGGTTTGAATGTGACGATAAACGTAAAACCCGAGCACTTTTTTAAGGACTCGGGTTAAGGACTAGTACCAAAATCTGTCTCTTGTCTGAAGGAAATGCCTTTTCATGGATGAACTTAGTACTACAATCCACCGAAGGGAGAGAGTCTCTTGTTCAAACGAACAACATGTTGCGTAGTCTTGGTTTTGATCATGCTCCTAGGTTTGTCTTTACAGGCCTGGGCCATCGATTATCGAGGCATTGAGGAACTCATTCACAGTAAAGAGGTGGCCAAGATTGAGCAGGCCATCCAGCGTTTAGAGGCACACCTCGCTAAAGAACCCCAAGACGGTGAAGCATTGTGGCTCACCGCCAAAGCCTATTTGTACTTAGCCGATTACACTGAGGATGGTAAGGAAGAGTTGCTTGAAACAGGAAAGTCGCATGCCGAGGCGGCGATTGAAGCACTCCCTTCCTCGCCCCATCCTTATTTTTGGCACGCTTCTCTGATGGGACGCCTTGGACAAACCAGGGGCATTTTAAGTAGTCTGTTCATGGTGAAACCGATGAAAGAAGACCTCGAACAAACCATCGAGCTGGACCCACATTACGCGGACGCTCACTGGGTGCTAAGTCAACTCTATCACCAGGCCCCAGGGTTTCCCTTGAGTATTGGCAACAAAAAGCTGTCTCTGCAACACGCTGAAAAAGCCGTTGAGCTTGACAGCGCCAATCTAGAGTACCAGCTCCAATTGGCGGTGGCCCTAGAGTACAATGGACGTAAAGAAGAGGCCATCCAAATATTAGAAGGCCTCCTGGCGAACCCCGCCCTCAGGCAGGATCCCGTACTCAAAGCGCAAGTCGACGAGCAATATGCCGATTTCACCAAATAGTATGGGGGTTAATAGCCCAGTATCGAGATACGACCATTCGAAGTAGACACCCAAACCGTGGGGCCGGCGTCGCGCTGCACCAAAACTTGTCGGCGGTCGAGGCGCTGGTCCTCTCCCACTCGATACTCCACCGTTCCATTGTTTGTCCTGGCGTCAAAGGAACCGCTGGTCTCATGGGGTATTCTCAGTTCGATGGAACCGTTGTGTGTCTCAAAACGAAACTCGCCCTCCTCTGGAAACACCGCCTGACCCGCAATCCGCCCGTTAAGAGTACGTATGGAACTCGAACTTGAGAGGGCCAATTTACCAAACTCAATTCGTCCATTGGATGTCGAAGCATGGATCGTCCCGCTCGCGGACTGGATCTCTATGCGTCCATTGGATGTCTGCAGCTCGAGTCTTCCCTCGAAGTCCACCTCTACCGAGATCGCTCCATTGGAGGTCCGAGCTTGGAATGACTTGATCTGCTGCGGTGACGCATAAATCGTGAAGGTCACCTGTGACCCTACCATCTTCGAGAACGTCTCCGGCGCCGTCGCACGGAGCACCAACTTTTCTGGCGTACTGAAATCCTCGATCTTTAGATCAGCCATGACCTCATCAAGCCCACGACCTGTCACACCACGCACTTCTTTTTCAGCCACAATGCGGGGACCATCTGCGTCGACTGGAACCCATGTCACAGATCCGTTAAACCCCTGAATGTCAATGGCCTGAATCTCTGCCTTGACAGTAAACTCCTCACGTGTGCTGATCTTTCCAAAGAAGCCCATATGTCCCACTCCTTTCCATCTTGCACTCATTCTATCATCGCACGTACGACCATTACAGAGCCTAGAATAGGATGCCTTCTCCGACTTGAGACGGATATTTCTACTTTTTTCCTTTCATTGAGAAGGAGAATTAATATTAGAGAGGAACATAGTTTATATCAGGAAGGAGGTATTCTCGTTATGAACACCAGAACTGTATACATGCACGGAAATCCTTTGACCGCTCGCGGTAAGAAACTATCTGTTGGTGATCAGGCACCGGAGTTTAAATTACTAGACAATGCCCTTGGGATGAAAACCCTCGCCGACTACGGAGAGGTAGTCAAGCTCATCAGCGTTGTTCCGTCCCTGGACACAGGAGTGTGCGATCTGCAGACTCGGCATTTTAATGAAGACGTTGCTGAAATGAGCGGTGCAGTCGTGTTAACGGTGAGCGTTGACTTACCCTTTGCCCAGAAAAGATGGTGCGGCAACGCAGGCTTGGATACGGCTATCACTCTGTCAGACCACCGTGATGTCTCCTTTGGGGAAGCCTATGGCGTTCTCATTGAGGAACTACGTCTCCTGGCTCGAGCCGTCTTCGTATTGGATCGAGAGAACAAAATCACCTACATTGAATACCTAGAAGAAATGACCGAACACCCCAATTACGACACCGCCTTGAAAGCCTTACAGGCTGTACTCTAATTCGTGACTTCGCGAAGAGCCGGACACCGTTCCTCGGTGCCCGGCCCTTCTCTATTTTAGAGGTGATATCCGTTCCAACTAACAAGCTCGTCTAGCTCTTTCCTCTTCTTATCGGGCACCTTCTCATCAAGGGGATACCCTAGAGGAATGAGAACGATGGGCTCTACATGTTCAGGAAGTTCTAGCGCTGCATGGACATGCGCTGCATCAAAGGCACAAACCCAACAGGTCCCGAGTCCCAGTTCGACGGCGGCCAGTGTTAGGTGATCAACAGCAATGGCCACATCTACATCAACATGGTCTTTACCGTCTCGACGTTTCCAAGACGTTTCATGATCACCGCAGGCAACAATGACAACTGGTGCCTTGGCAAACCATTCTCGCGAGTAGCCTTGCGCAATCTTCGCCTTCAGTGCCTCATCCGTGATGACAATAAAGTGATGGGGCTGATAATTTACCGCACTCGGGGCTAGTCGTGCTGCCTCTAGAAGCTGCAAAATCTTGTCTTTTTCCACGGGTCTGTCGCTAAACGTACGCAGCGAATACCTCTTAGCTGCCAGGTCCAAGAACGTCATGGGCATACTCCTTTTCGTTGTCTTATCTAGGCCTTTCTGTCAACATGCAATCCGATCAATCGCCTGATACGAATCTTATGATCAACCTGTGTGGCCGACGGTGAATGCTTCACAGCCTTGCCCGTTTTGTTATCAATCAACAGAGCGACATTCTCTCCTAAGTCCTTGTTGTACTGGAAGCTGAGTCGATGATGTTCCTTGCTCCCCTTAAAGTTGATATCTTCTACGTTATCCACTTGCTTAGGAGCTAGTTTGGGAGTACGACCTTCCAGAAGTTCCACCGTTTCGGGTCGAATCTGCACTCGGTCTGTGATCTTCATGCTTCCACCTCCTCGTACTTCTACCTTCTTTATCGGCACAGCAAGACGATTCTAGAGTCAGATTGTGTCGGATTCCGCAACACAAGACCTATTTTTTCCCAGTTTCTTCGCTTGATAGAGCGCGGCGTCCGCCCTGCTTAAGGCGTCAGCAAAACTTGTGTCGGTAGGAGAAAAGAAAGACGCCCCTAGAGAAATACTTGGCGAAATCATCCTGTAACCAAACTGAAACTCTGTGGAAGAAACGGCTTCCACAAGCTTCTCCCCCACGTCGCCAATCGTGCTGGAGTCAACTCCGTGGAGCAAAGCTACAAACTCATCGCCGCCCCAACGGATAATCAAATCTGCATCGCCAATGTTCTGATAAACGACGGAAACAACGCCTTGTAGCACCGTATCACCCATGATGTGGCCACACGAATCGTTGATTGCCTTAAGGTGATCGAGATCAAAGGCTACGACGGCTGGACTCACGCCCGTTTCCCGGAACTCCCGGAAGGCCTCCACGAGGCAATCGCTACCGTAGCGGCGACTGCATGCACCTGTGAGCATATCACTGTTAACTGCTACCTCCAGCTGTTTGGTGTTTTCCCGAATGTAGAGGTGTTCTGCTACGAGCACAATCCCCAGTGCCACAAGAACCAAGAGTACCAACAGCAACACTTGCCGTAAGGAAATAAGGATCGATATCTTCCCACTATCTATGCCTGGCGAGTGTTCCGATTCGGCCTGGTAGATCTCTCCGACCTTCTGAAATGACTGCCACGTGGCACAGCCAATCACTAGACATATGACAATGACTAAAAGTGTCATGATAATGGTATGGTTGAACCTTGTCATCACTTCACCCGCCAACTAACTGAGCTCCTGCATTCTTGCTCTCATCATCGCTTCGATGTCCTCAGCGGGCATCGGTTTAAAGTAATAGTAACCCTGTGCCGCATCACATTGCCTGAGGTTCAAAAATTCCGCTTGTGCAGCCGTCTCAACGCCTTCCGCCAGGACACCTACGCCCAGGCTCTTGGCCAGATTGATGATCACCTCGGTAATGGCCTGGTCTTTCTTGCTCTTCTCCAGGCTTTGGATAAAGTGCAGATCGATCTTTATACCATCAATCGGAAGCGCTTTAAGACGACTGAGCGATGAATACTCTGTCCCAAAGTCGTCGATCGTAATGAACAATCCAAGCCCGCGCAGGCGGTTGAACGTATCGATAATGTGAGTTACTTCTTTGATGGCCACGTTCTCGGTGATTTCTAAACCCAGATATTCGGGACTGAGTCCGGTTTTGTCCAACACGTTGCGTACTTTTTCCACAATACGCGGATCCAGGAGCTGCACAACAGAGAGGTTAACGGACACAGGAACGCGCGGGAAACCCGAATCGTGCCACATCTTGTTCTGTTTGGCCGCAGTATGTAATACCCACTCACCGATACTGTTGATCAGGCCGTTTTTTTCAGCCATGGGTATGAAGACACTGGGAGGAATCATCCCCAACTCCGGGTGATTCCAGCGCAGAAGCGCCTCCAGTCCAATCAGCTCTCCCGTGTCAATGCGCACCTGGGGTTGGTACTGCAGGAACAGCTCACCCCGGGCCTGGGCCCTAAAGAGGCTGTTGGCAATCTTCATATTGCGTTTGACCTCTTCCTTCATGTCGGCAGTACACAGAACGTATTGGTTCTTCCCATCCACCTTCGCACGTCGCATGGCGAGATCAGCGTTCTTGATCAGGGTTTCTGCATCATCACCATCAACGGGGAATAAGGCCACACCAGCGCTGGCCGTCATAAAAAACTCCTGTCCTTCGACCACAAAGGGTTCGTCAAACACGTCCATGACCTTCTCGGCCACAGCATGAATGTCATCGCTACGAGCAATATTGTTGACCATGATCATGAACTCGTCGCCGCCAAAACGGGCAACTGTATCCATTTTTCGCAACCTCTGTTCCATCGCCTGCGCAACCTCAAGCAGGATTTGGTCTCCGTGTTCGTGGCCCATGGTATCGTTGACCATTTTGAAACTATCGAGATTGACGAACATGACTCCGACAAAAACCTCGCTGCGCCGGGCTACATGGAGGGCCTGGTTCAGTCTGTCAGAAAACAAAGTACGATTCGGCAGCCCTGTTAATTCATCATAGTACGCTAAGAATTGAATCTCTTGCTCTGCACGAACCCTGATCATCGCATCCGACACGAGATTGCCCAGTACTCGTAGTGCTTCGAGACTGGCACTAGACCACTCTTTCGTCTTCTCTAAGGAGGCAAAACCCAAAAATCCTGTGATGTCGCCGTCTTCCTCGATAGGTATGGATACGAAGGATTGCACCCTCTGGATATCCTCATTTTGTATGCTGACCGTTGCAGCCGTAAAGAGCTCAGCAGCATTCTTTGTATGGAAAAAACCGCTCCCCTTCAACGCGTCCACTACCGCAGGGTGCAATTCAGCTTGCAGACGATGGGAGCTGCCGTCGCGACACCATTGATTGGCGACAGAAATTGCGTTACCATCGTGAATTTTGCACAGCACTGCGCAGTCTACCTCGAAGGTGCGCGCCGCTCTCTGCAGTAAGTGATCGATCTTTTCATGCAGATTGTCTTGGTCAATGGCCATGAACGCAAAGGAGGTATCGGAGATCATCTCTTGCATAGTGGCCTTTTCGATATTGTCCCTCAGGCGGTCTACATAGATCTTGTTGACGATGCTGCCCAACCAGTAGGCAACTAGAAGAAGGCCAATACGTACCACAAAGTCCGAATGATTGTGCAGGACAGCTGCTCGCTCTGTGACATTCCATAAAATCAGCTGCGTTCCCACAGCCGTGACCGTCACTAGAACCAGGGGTAGCTTGTTGTCAAAAACCAGAGCGACGATTAATAGGAGCATGGGCAAGGCCCACAGAGTGACCCCTGCATAGTCTACGTAACGAAATGTGGTGGCCGGTATCGAAACAAGAGTAATGATGAGGATGATGACGTCGCGGAGATCTTCGCGCTTGAGATCCTTGACGGCTAGAATGAGCAAACCAAGTCCGAACAAGATCACACTTACCTGCGCTCGGTACGATGCAGGAACGTCGGCCGGACACAGTCCAGGAAGAAAGATAGGCAGGAAGTTCACGATTCCCACAGCCAAGAACGCCAGGCCCAGGTAGTAGTAGAGTCTCCCTCTGGTTCCCCCATCCAGAATCAGATCGACGTTTTTTGCCGCCTCCGACATCAAAAAGCGATACCGCCTGATCACGTAGTATGTGGTTCCCATGGGTATCAAGGTCAAAAGTGGGGCTATCTGAGGTAAAGGGGTACTCAGGAAGGCACTAAGAATGACATCGAAGGCTGTCCCCAAAACGAAGGCTATGAGCAAGGAACGCACAATGAGTCTACTCTGGATGTGCACACTCGGATCTGGCGATCGCTTTCTCCACACCACCAGTGCGCCGATACTTCCCAAGAAGTATGTTACATAGTAGACATAGAAGAACCAGTCCCAGCCACTATTGAGGGCGACGTTCACCCAACCGGTGTCTCGCAGCACTAGATTATACTGGGCTGGTGCGAGGGTGTCAGAGATCGAAAAGACGTAGAGACAGATCGCCGCAGGAACATGAAACAGCACGCGATAATACCATTTTTTCTGTCCAAAGTCATCCCGGATCAAAAGCAGGAACAGACGAAACAAAACAGTGAAGACGATCGTCCAACCCAAGGCCGAGAAACGCCGCCAAAACAGTGCTGTCTCGAGATTCGGAGCGGAGTTGGCCATGGCAAATCCCAACGACCAAAAACTAAGGGCCATGCAGACGGTGAAAAACCAGCGATTGAGATTTCCCTTGACGTCCAATTGCCTGATGAAGATACCCATGAACAAGTAGGCTCCAAAGGCAAGGAGAAACAGCATGGAAAAAATAAGTGAACCAGAAGCCACGAAAAGTCCCTCCTTGTCTTGTCATAGGTAAATTCTGGTCATATTTTACTATTCACCGATGTCTGTCAGTTTTCCTGCCCAGGTGTTGGCTAGGGCACGTAGATCATCGTCTTCGTCATTCCTCCATCGATTGTTAGGTTGGTACCATTAACAAAGCGATTGGCAGGGTGGGTCAGGAACAAACAGGCGTTAGCTATATCCACTACTTTTCCAACCCGACCAGACCAATGCTGGACATGGTCGATATCACGGAGATCGTCCCAGTTCTTGGTCTCGATCCAACCTGGGCTTATGGAGTTGACCTGTATACTATCGTGGGCCAGTGATGCGGCCAGGGCATGGGTCAAGGAGATGATCCCACCTTTCGACGCTGCGTAGGCTTCAGAGTTTTCTTCTGATTGAAAGGCTCGTGTCGATGCAATGTTCACAATAGAGCCTTCGTTATGCCGGCGCATGATCTTAGCGGCTTCCCGCGAGCACAGAAAGGTACTGCGCAAGTTCGTGTTAATGACGGTGTCCCATTCCTCCACCGTCAGTTCATAGGGAGAGCCAAAACGGGATACGCCAGCGTTATTGATCAAGATATGGATCGTTCCGAAACGTTCTTGTACTGTTTTCATGAGTTCGACGATCTGGTCCGGATCACATACATCGGTTCGGACATGAAGGGCCTTGCCACCTTGCTCCCTTATGAAAGTTTCCGTGTCCAAGCCCAAGTCGTCGTGGAGCTCTGCAATAACGACTTTGGCTCCCTGCGCAGCATAGGCCTCAGCCACACCCCGGCCGATTCCTTGTCCAGCACCTGTCACAACCACAACCTTGTCTTGATAGTATCGCAAGTCCATCACAACCATGCCTCCTTTACTCTTCAAGCTCAAGCTCGATTTCGTACACATTCCGCCAGAGTTTGCCAGTCACAAACAGACGATCATTGGCGGCGTCATAGGCAATGCCGTTTAAAACGTCTTCACCGCCGCGTAGTGCTCGCTCCTCCTCACACAAGTCCCTTAAGTCAATCCAACCCAGGACTGTACCCGTCTCGGGGTCGATACGACAGATTCGATCATCGAACCAGACATTGGCGAAGATTTCTCCTTTATCTCCAGGAATATACTCTAGTTCGTTCAGGTTACGAACGGGTCCTGCCTCTCCTCGGACCTCCAGATGCCTGACGGGCTGAAAGGTTTCTGAATCGAGGTACGTTAGTACATGGGAACCATCGCTCATAATCAAATACGTTCCGTCTGTGGTGAGACCCCACCCCTCCCCTGCATAGTCAAAGGTCTCGGTTTTTTCCAGAGTCTCCAAGTCATAGACGAAGCCCTTGTTTTCCCTCCAGGTCAGTTGCACGATGTGATCTCCCAGAATGGTGATCCCTTCACCAAAGTACTCTTGCTCAAGAAGTACCTGGTCTAGCACTACACCGTCTTCCAAACGCACTTTACGCAGAGAAGAACGGCCATATAATCCGGTTCCTTCATACAAGGAGCCATCATGAAAGACCAACCCTTGGGTGAAGGCTTGAGGATCATGGGGATAGCGTTTGACAACTGCAAAGGAGTATCGGGCTTCTTCAGCGTGTACGATCGCATTTGACACCGCAAACAGCATTAGAATTATCATCACGGTCATTAGAATAGGCAACCTGTTGCGAAATTGGATCATGGGTATCCCCCTGTTCAGGATTGTTTTTCTTCAATTCTTCCACGGGTCAAAAGATCCTGCTGAGCAGATAGAAGTCAGGCGTTCTGGGCAAGATACAGTCAAGAATGACGAAAAGGGGAAATCAGTATGAAGTTCAAGGGTTATGGCCCAGTCGTCATGATCATTGTGTTCCTGACAGTCTTGGCTGGTGCTCGGAGTCTTCTGAGCCAAGGACCTGAGCCAGAGATGCTCCAATCACAGGTTGGAGGCGCCGAGAACTCCTTAGAGCAAGTGGCTACACTGGAGCTGGAAATCGAGTTGCGCGATGATAGCGAGATTGAGCTGCGTTACATGGCCCGTGGTGAGGGTTCTCCCATGGTTGAGCTGCGCAGAGATGACCGCAATGAAAACCTCTCCGGTGACGATGCGCTTGAAGGGGTTCGAGTCGTCATCGAGTCGTCTCCTCCCCTAACCACGAGTGAGCCGTTGACTCTCATCCAGGGGATACTTGATCAGCTCAGCATTCACCAGGCGGATGTGAGGGAGTTCGAACTTGAATACGAACTGGTTGACGGAACGGAGCGCTCCATTGAACTGGACGTCGATCGTGATCGAGAAAATGACGACAGCGACAGTGATGATGACTAGGATGATTAGCAGAAACGCCCCTTGATCGGGGCGTTTACGTTCTTTCGGACAGTTGATTCTTGATACGTTGAAGCACGAGAACGGCCTCTTCAAAGCCCGATCGTTCTTCCTGCAGAGACTCGAGCTGCGGTCGATTCCGCGGTAGGAGATTCCGCCAATACTGAAGTGACAAGACCGGTGGATGCAGGACTTGGTCAATCGCATCAAGTCTAGCCTGGATCTTATCGATGCGGATCATAATAGCTTGCGAGATGATTTCGTAGGCAATCTCTGTACGATCTGTGCTGCGTTTCTTGGCGGTGGCTAAGTTATAGTTGCGGATCGCTTCATCAAGATCATCGTCTTCGAGTGCCTTCAGGGCCTTGTTCACATAGACCGACTGGGGCATGTAACCATGCTCTCGCAAATAAGCAAGACCAATCTTCGTCGCCAGCCCAGTCACAATGCCCGTTAGGAGTGATAGAGACGGAATCATCTTAGATCTTCAAGGCCTTTTCTAGCCACTCGGCCGTCTTGGGATTGACCTCTTTGAACTGCCTCCACTCACTTTCAGAAATCTCTAAGGGATCTTTGCCAAACATCTGCTCAATATTGCGCGAGGCAGCCTTGACGAGCTCTTTATTGACTGAGAGCGCTGCCAGAATAGAACCGCTCACGGCAAATAGACCATCAACGAAATCCAAACCCGTGAGGCTTTCCAAACCTTGCTCCAGTAAGATTCCTGCTAAAAACCCGACTCCTCCAGCGGCTGTGGTCTTCATGACCTTCTTCATCAAGATCCTCTCCTCTCGTCTTTAACACTCTTAATTGCTTTCGCAATGTATTCATCTTTTTGTCTAAGTCGCTTCTCGAGCTCACGAATCTCGGCGCGCAGTTTTGTCTCCGTTCTCGCCTTGTTGCCGATAAAGCGATGGTACAAAACTGCAATATTGATGCCTAGAACGATTCCCACCAGGGTTCCAAACAACAGGTAAACCATGTTGCCATCTCCTGCAAGATTCATGCGATCCTCTCCAATTCTCTTTCCATGCCTTGGTTTTTCCACAAAAACGCGCAAAACCCTCCATCAACTGGAAAAGCGATGGAGGACCCTTATTTTTGCTTGGACTAAACGACTTCGAGTCCCAGGACGGACTTCATCTGTTCGAGGGCGAATTTGTGGGCTGCCTCGTCAAAACTGGCTACACCCTTTTCATACACTCTGGTTGGGACATCACGGTTGGCCAGCTCTTCCGCGGTAAAGTAACAGCAGATATTGGTGCAAACCCCTACGATTTCCACTTTATCCACAGCTTCACGCTGGTTTGACTCACCCAGACCCAAGAAGTCTTCTAAGTCTGTACCGAAGAAAGCGCTGTAGCGATTCTTTTCCACAAAATGCACGCGGTCGGCTACATCACCCGTTACCAGATCCTTTAAGTCTGGTATGAGTTCTTGTCCCCAACTGCCCCGCAGGCAATGGGGTGCAAACTTTTGGAACTCCTCATCGTCTTCCCGGTGCGTGTCTAGTGTAAAAACGACCTCGTCGCCAGCTCCCAGAGCCTTTTGCACCCGTTCCCTGACAAAGGGAACGATCTCCCGTGCCGCTTCTGAAGCCAAGACGCCCTCTTTGTCCACAAAGTCATTTTGCATATCCACCACGATCAACACTCGCCTCACACATCTCGCCTCCTAATTGTTAACAAAATGTAATGGGGGACAGACCCCATCTTTTGGAGCCATTGACACCTTCCTCCATTTATCATAAGATCGATCCACAGGCAACGGAAAAGAGGTGTTACTATGATCAAGATCATCAATGAAAATACAGATCCCCGCATCAACCTAGCTGTTGAAGAATATGCCCTGAACTACTTAGATCCCAGTCAAGATTACGCCATCTTGTGGCAGAACGAACCCGCGGTTATTGTGGGTCGCAACCAGAATACAGTCGCCGAAGTGAATGCCCCTTTTATCAAAGAAAAAGGCATTCATGTAGTGCGTCGTTTATCTGGCGGAGGCGCAGTCTATCATGACTTAGGCAATCTCAACTTCACCTTTATCGTCGACAGTGAAAAGAGCGTTGTCAGCAATTTTGAATACTTTACAAAACCGGTGATTCAGGCCCTCGAGAGTCTGGGAGTCAAGGCTGAGTTCTCAGGACGCAATGACATTACCATTCAGGGACAAAAATTCTCCGGCAATGCCCAGTACTGGTCCAAAAATCGCCTGCTCCACCATGGCACAATCCTGTTTAAATCCGATTTGTCGGTCGTACAGGAAGCGTTGAACGTAAAGGCGGACAAAATCCAGTCCAAGGGCGTTAAGTCCGTACGCAGCCGAGTGACTAACATCTATCCCCATCTTCCCACTCCCATTACAATTGAGGAGTTCAAAGAAACGCTCTGGCGATACCTCATTCCTGGCGGTTCAGACCAAGAGTATGTCCTCACCGAACAGGATTGGTCCGTGATCAAAGATCTGAAAGATCGCCGTTATAGCCAATGGGACTGGAACTATGGTGCATCGCCGGATGCCGAAATTGAAAAAGAAGAACGTTTCGCCGGTGGCAAGTTAGAACTGAAGTTCAACGTCACAGATGGAGTCATCCAAGACATGAACATCTTTGGCGACTTCTTCGGCAAACTCAACGTCGCCCATTTCGCCAACATGCTCAACGGAAACGACTATCGCGAGACCGTCATTGCGGAACTCCTGGACCAAGTGAACTTTGAAGACTACTTCATCGGGATCACAAGAGAAGACTTTTTGCACTGCCTTTTCTCTTAATCCACACGCAGTGTACGTCACCAGTATAGCATGCTTGCAGTGAAAAAACGAGGAGACAGGATCCGCTCAAACGGTCCCATCTCCTCTTTTTTATCCAACCTACTTCTTAAAGAAGTGTATTGCTTGATCAATGGTAGCTTGAGCGGCCTCCATGATGATTTCTGACGACGTGGGGTGAGGATGGATTGTCTGGGCCAAATCATGGACCGTCCCCTCCAGTTCGAGCGTGGCCACGGCCTCCGAGATTAGGTCCGTTGCTTGAGCCGAGATAATGTGCACTCCAAGCACCTCTCCGTACTGCTCATCGGCGACGATCTTGACAAAGCCGTCTGCTTCACCTTCCGCCAAGGCCTTGCCATTCGCCGCCAGGGGGAAGGTGCCAATCTTGAGCTTGTGCCCGCGCTTGGCTGCCTCCTGCTCCGTCAAACCCACAACAGCCACTTCGGGGAAGGAGTAGATTCCGGCCGGAACCTTATCGTAGTTGATAGCAGCATTTCCACCTAGGATGTTCTCTACTGCCACAATCCCCTCAGCAGAGGCCACATGGGCCAACATCTGTTTTCCATTCACATCCCCGATGGCATAAACCCCGGGAATACTTGTTTCCAATCGTTCATTGGTACGAATGCCCATGCCCTCCATGGCGAGCCCCAAATCTTGAAACGACTCCACATTGGGTTTGCGTCCCAGACTGACGATCACTTTGTCACCGCGAAACGTCTTGGTTTCCCCTTCCACGGTGGCAATGACATTCGCTCCCTCAAAACGCTCGACATCGGCCCCTTCGAGGATCTCCACACCCTTCTTGCGTAGGATGCGCAGCATGTATGTCCGCAAGTCTTCATCGAGACTCCCCAACACAGAGAACTTCTCCAGGACAGTCACTTGACTGCCCAGCGCATTGAATAAGGCTGCAAACTCAATACCCACCACGCCCCCGCCCACGACGATGACGTGACCAGGGATTTCCGGGAAGTTGAGGGCTCCGGTGCTTGTCACCGCGAGACCCTGTTCCAAGGCTGCATCCAAACCAGGAATCGGTGGAATATTCGGTCGCGAGCCTGTGGCAAGAATCAAATGTTCCGCTGAAATCATCTGGTCTCCCACCAAGATGGTGTGAGGATCCTGGACCTGGCCGTAACCATTAATTACTTCCACACCATTTCTCTTCAAGAGCTGCTTTACACCCGAGGTGAGCTGGTGCACCACCCGGTCTTTGCGGTTGAGCATTGCCCCCCAATCCAGACTGATTTCTGCGGTCTTGTCGATCTTGATACCATAGGTTTCGGAGTTGATAATCTCCTGGTAGACCTTGGCATTCTTCAAGAGTGCCTTGGTGGGAATACAGCCTTCATTCAGGCAGACTCCTCCCACCTCAGCGCGTTCAATCAAAACGGTCCTGGCCCCGAGCTGGGCGGCCTTAATGGCCGCCACATAGCCTCCGGGACCACCACCGAGGATAGCAATCTGATACCCTTCCATGCGTCCTTCCCCCTTCCTAACTCAACAGGAGTAAGCGCGGTTCTTCAAGATAGCCTCTGAGGCGCTGCATGAAACGCCCTGCGTTGCCTCCATCAATAAAACGATGGTCAAAGGAGAGAGTCACTGGCAAGATGTGACGAATTACAATCGCGTCACCCTCGTCAACCACAGGCTTCTTGGTGATGGAGCCGATTCCTAGAATCGCTGCCTCAGGGTGTTTGATGACCGGCAGACCCGAAAGTGCCCCAACGGCCCCATAATTGGTCAAGGTAAAGGTACCGCCTTGAATCTCATCGAGACTCAGCGTACGCTCTCTTGCCTTCTCAGCCAAAGTCTGTACCTGCTGGGCCAAGGAAATCAGGCCTAGGTGATTGGCATTCTTAATCACAGGCACCAACAGCCCCTCAGGCGTATCGACGGCGATTCCGATATTGTAGTACTTCTTGAGCACGATCTCTTGCGTTTCCGCGGAGAAACTGGCGTTGAATAGCGGGAACTCCTGCAGAGCCAGCGCTATGGCCTTGATAATGAAAGCCATATAGGTGAGCTTGGCACCTTGCTTTTCCACGAGCTCCTTCGTCTCTTGCCTGAAGTTCACCAGTTCCGTCACATCAAACTCATCCATCACCGCGGCATGGGGAATCTCTTGCTTCGAGAGGCTCATGTTCCTGGCCACCGTCTTACCCAGTGTGGTGAGGGGTACTCGTTCCTCTAGAAGGCCTGGAGCACCATTTTTCGCGGCCACAGGAGCCATGGGCGTTAAGACTGGCTTTTGCTCTACTCGCGGAGCGTCGGCGAAGTTTCGGATGTCTTCCTTCATCACGCGTCCCGCAGGTCCACTTCCAGTCACCAGGTTGATATCGACACCCAGTTCTTTGGCCAAGTGCCTCGCTACAGGAGTCGCCAGCACCTTGCGTCCGTTGGAGACGGTTGCCTGTTTGATCCCTTCGCTACTGGTTTCCAGCACTTGCGATGAAACTTCCAGTGCTCCAACCACACCGGCGTTTTCTTCTTCCACTGCTTCCGTTTGCCTCTTAACCGGCTCCTTCGGAGTTTCTGCCCCTGGGGAAGCCGAAGCGTCACCGATCGTGACGACTACGTCTCCTACGTTAATGGTATCTCCCACGTTTCCAAACGTGGCTAGAACCGTCCCGGTCTTCGGGGCGGGAATTTCTGCATTCACTTTGTCCGTTTCCACCAGAAACAAGGAGTCGCCTTCTTTGACTTCTTGCCCTTCTTGCACGAACCACTTTAAGATCACTCCTTCGGCGATACCCTCGCCGATATCGGGAAATCTGAACTCTAGCATAGCTGATCCCCTCCCTAATAATGCACTACCTTTTTGATTCCAGCGGCCATCCGCTGAGCATCCATGAAGTAGTGGTGTTCTCCCCTAGGAATAGGAATGGTCACATCAAACCCGGCGAGCCGCGTCGGAGGTGCTTCTAGATGCAGGAAGGCACCCTCATTGACCAGGGCAATTAACTCCGCCCCTGGTCCAAAGGACTTAGCCGCTTCGTGGATGACCACAAAACGTCCGGTTTTTTGCACCGATTCGATAATCGTGTCCCTATCAATGGGTGAAATGGTGCGTAAATCGATAATCTCGGCCTGGATTCCTTCCTCGGTGAGGAGTTTATCCGCTTTGAGAGCCTCATGCACATAGGCACCCCAGGTCACCACAGTAACGTCCGTTCCTTCTTTGAGTACCTTGGCTTTTCCAATGGGAATCGTATAGTCTTCTTCGGGAACCTCTTGCTTAAAGGCCCGATAAATCTTCGATGGTTCCAGGAAGATGACAGGATCGTCATCGCGAATCGCCGAGAGCAGGAGGCCTTTGGCGTCATACGGTGTGGAAGGCGTTACAACCTTCAGACCGGGAATGTGCCCGAGCAACGTATCCAAACTCTCTGAATGATGCTCTAGGGCCTTAATGCCTCCACCATGGGGCATCCGAATGACCATAGGAAGATGAAGCCTTCCTCTGGTCCGATTACGCATCCTTGCCACATGGGAGATGATCTGGTTGTAGGCTGGGTAGATAAAACCCGAGAATTGGATCTCAGCTACAGGGCGTAAACCGTTGATGGCCATCCCCACTGCGGTTCCAACAATAGCCGACTCGGCCAGAGGAGTATCAAAGACACGCTTCTCACCGTACTTTTTCTGCAAACCCACAGTAGCTCGAAAAACTCCTCCCTCAAGCCCTACGTCTTCACCGAAAACAACAACGCTGTCATCGCGCTCTAGTTCTACATCCAGGGTGTGGTTGATCGTGCTAATCAAGTTCATAACAGCCATTTACTCCACCTCCTCTAGATACTGCACATACTCTTCATACTGCTCTTGGAGGTGTGGCGGCATTTCCCTGAAGTGATACTTAAAAATGTCCTCCAGCTTCGTTTCGCCGCTGGCTTCCACCTTACGGAAAACCTCCAACGCTTCTTCATCATACTCCTCAATGAGCTTGGCATCTTCTTCTTCACTCCAGACGCCCTTGCCAATGAGGTAGGCCTTCATCCGTTTGACAGGATCCTTGTCCCGCCAGGTTTCTACCTCTTCGTCCTCGCGGTACTTGGTCGGATCATCCGACGTCGTATGGGCACCCAGGCGATAGGTATACGCTTCAATTAAGGTTGGGCCTTCGCCTCTACGAGCCCGTTCTATGGCCTCTTTGGTCGCGGCATACATGGCCATGAGGTCGTTCCCGTCAACCAAAATTCCGGGAATGCCTGCGGCCACGGCCTTTTGTACGAGCGTCTCCGCCTTGGTCTGTTTCTGCCTCGAAACGGATATGGCGTATTGGTTGTTCTGGATAATGAAGACGACGGGTGCATTAAAGACGCCAGCAAAGTTGAGGGCTTCGCTGAAGTCACCAATGGAGGTTCCCCCATCGCCTACATAGGCCACTGTCACATCGCTTTCGCCTTTGATGTTTGACGCCATGGCCACGCCTACAGCATGCTGTAGTTGCGAGGCAATGGGAACCGATATAGGCAGCATACGTACATCTTCGGGAAACTGGCTTCCCAGTTCGTTACCGTACCAGTAGAGATAGACTCGCTCTAGGTCTACACCGCGAGAGAGCCACGCCCCCAATTCTCGAAAGGCCGGAACCAGCCAATCACCTTTCTCCATGGCCGCCGCCGATCCCACCTGGGCCGCTTCTTGCCCAGTGTTTGGTGCATAGGTGAGCATACGACCCTGTCGTTGGAGCTGGAGAGCCTTATTGTCAGCACTTCTGGTCTTGAGCATGAGTTTATACGATTGTAGCCACTCTTCTTCACTTCGATCTGGAACCAGATCGGGCGAGAGAATAGCGCCAGTCTCATCCATGATCTGAAACATTTTTTTCTGTAACGGACCGTACTGTTCAGTTAACATAGCAGCACATCCTTTTCTCAAGTGTATTTATTACCACTTTGGTTATATTTAGTATAGCAAGAATGAGAATCGTTTTCAATGAATTTTTGGGAAATATTTGATGTATTTTGTCCTGATGTACCCTATCCGCGACAAAAGAAGGACCGAAGGCAACCTGGTAAGGTCTCTCCGATCCTTCCTTTTCAAACATACACCCTGTTAGAGCAAGAATGGGGGCACCACTAACAGCAGCATCAAGGTACCAAAGAGCATCATTGCTCGTTGCTGGGCCTGGAGCACTTCTTGCAGGCGTACCTGCGCGATGGCAAAAGCATCGGGTCCAGAGACGATGACGCGATCGATGGGTTCTCCCGCCCGTGCAAACAAACGGGCTCCCGCGTTGCCGTCCACATTGCGCATGATGCTATCGATCAATTGGCCTTCGCGGTAAAAGTCAGCCGTATAGGCAAAGGTCTGAAACCCATTGGGTTCAAGCTCAAATCCGAAAATGGCCACGGGCTTGGATAGATCCATGGTCAGGGATGTTTGCTCCCCAGTAATCAACACGTCTGCAGTCGAACTCTCCGAGAAAGGTGGAGAAGACCAGGTGGCCCACCCATCAGGGACAGGTCCCCTTTTTTCCATGGGTGTACTGAAACGGACCTTGATCTCGCCGTCGGAAATAAAGTCGTGCATGCTTCCAAAGGGTAGGCCGGAGATGTCAATCTTCCTTGTGGCCGCGAGGTATGCTGCATTGGGTTTTGATATCGCGTGCGGGCAGGGTTTCGTGGGCATCACACTTGCTGCAGCCGTGACTGTAGAGGATATTTGTAGATCCGGTGTATTCATCTGACTCATGCTGTACTCACCTCCTATAGGTGCAGTCTGGGTAGCTGAGCTCCTTTGTTACTATGAGTATGCAAGCGAGGCTCCAGAGCCATGACCGACTACTCCCGTTTTTGTCGATGTAGCCCACAACATCCATTTGTCCTCGTGCGAAGACTATGGTAGACTACATGTATCAGACACTATTCAAGGAGGGATGTACGTTGAGCAAGGAAGAACGTAGAAACAAAGTGTTGGAGCTTTTGAACAAGGCGAAATCCATGGAACTACAGGCGATTCACCAGTACATGCACCAACATTACATCTTGGATGACCGCGATTTTGGCGAACTGGCAGCCAAGGTGAAGCTGATTGCCATCGACGAGATGCGCCATGCCGAAGCCTTTGCCGAGAGAATCATGGAGTTAGGCGGTGAGCCTACCAGTGAGTTGGCCGGTCCTGTGGTAAAAAGACAAGATGTAAAGGACATTTTCCCCTTTGATGCCAATGAAGAAGATGACGCGATCGAGACATACGGAAAGTTTGCCAACATCTGCCGCGAGAACGGTGACACGATTACCGCCAGTCTCTTTGAGCGGATCATCGAACACGAACAAGCACACTTCAACTATTTTGACAATGTCGATAATCACATCAAGACCCTAGGTGATACCTATCTTTCCAACATGGCCGGAACACCTTCGAGTACCGGTCCTGCGAAGGGATTTGCCTATCCTGCCGATGGCGAGTAGGATGTAAGGAACATACAACAAAAGCCCCTGCACAGGGGCTTTTTTGTTGTTCTTGTTGCGCTAGCGATGACTACCCCATCACTACCTCAACCTGGAAGGTGCGTCCTCCTGAGGCTAGGGGAAGCGTCTTGCCAGTGATCTCTTCACCATTTACTAAGATCTTGACCACACCCTTACTCACTCCGTCGGGGTTTGTAACATGAATGCGGTAGAGATTGCCGCGAAACTCCCGTTCAACGGTGTATTCAGCCCACGTAGGCGGAATACAGGGATCAATACGCAGTCCATCATAGTCGGGATGCACTCCCAAAATCGCCTGGGAAATCGCAACATAGTTCCAGGCCGCGGTCCCTGTAAGCCATGAGTTCTTAGCTTGACCAAAGTTCACAGCGTCCCTTCCCGCGATCATCTGAGCATAAACATAAGGTTCTAAGCGATGCTTTTCAGAGATGTCTTCACGATACGCCGGGCAGATCTTTTTGTACAATTCGAAGGCACGTTCACCACGGCCTAGACATGTCTCGGCAATGATCACCCAAGGATTGTTGTGGCAGAAGATACCCCCGTTTTCTTTATAACCAGGAGGATACGACGAAATCTCTCCAAGTTCGGGATAGTACCTGGTATAGGCTGGTGTATGCAAGACAATGCCGTGTTCGGTCTCCAAATGTTCGGCTACGGAGTCGAGGGCCACCTGGGCTTCTCCGCTTTCGAGCCCAATGCCCGCCATCACACAAAAACCCTGTGGCTCAATGAAAATCTTCCCCTCTTCGCACTCCTTGCTCCCCACCTTCTCACCCGCTGCATCATAGGCTCTGAGAAACCACTCTCCATCATAACCATGCTGGAGAACGGCCTTCTTCATAGCGTCCATATGACAGGCGGCGGCTTTCGCTTCTTCGGGAAGATTTCTCCTGCGGCAGAGTTCAATGAAGTCCGGCGCGGCATAGACAAAGAGTCCTGCAATAAAGATCGACTCGGCCACGGGTCCCTCCGATGGTCCTGTAGTCTGGAAAGACTCGCCTGGGCTCTCCGAAAAGCAGTTCAGGTTGAGACAGTCGTTCCAGTCGGCACGCCCAATCAAGGGCAAGCCATGGGGCCCTAGGTTATGGACGACATGGTAAAAAGAGCGCTTGAGGTGCTCAAAAAGGCTTGCTGTTTTGTCGGGATCACTGTCGAAGGGTACCTCCTCATCTAGAATCCCAAAATCACCGGTTTCTTTGATATAAGCAGCGGTTCCAAGGATTAACCATAGTGGGTCATCATTAAAGCCTGAGCCAATCGCATTGTTCCCCTTCTTCGTTAAAGGTTGGTATTGATGATATGCACTGCCATCTTCAAACTGGGTCGAGGCAATGTCCAGGATGCGCTGGCGGGCCCGCTCCGGTACTTGATGGACGAAACCCAACAGGTCTTGGTTGGAATCCCGAAAACCCATACCCCTGCCGATTCCTGATTCAAAATAAGAAGCACTGCGGGACATGTTAAAGGTCACCATGCATTGGTAGGGGTTCCAGATGTTGACCATGCGATCGAGTTTCTTATCACCACTTTGGATCCGATACTTTCGCAAGAGATCATTCCAGTGCGATTTGAGCTTGCGTAGGGCTTCTTCAACTTGTACGTCTGTGCTAAACTCGGCGATCATCTGGCTCGCTTTGGTCTTGTTTACCGATCGCACTCCATCATTGTCTATCCATTTTTCTTCTTTGGCGTTTTCCACATAGCCAAGCACGAAGATGAAAGACTTCTCTTCTCCTGGTCCTAAATCAAACCTCAGATGGTGTGATCCCACAGGAGACCAGCCGCTGGCTAAAGAGTCCTTAGCAGAACCACTCCGGACAACTTCCGGATCGTCGAACCCGTTATACATACCCAAGAAACTCTCCCTGTCGGTATCAAAGCCGGCTATATCACTGTTCACGGAGAAAAAAGCATAATGGTTGCGTCTTTCGCGATACTCGGTTGTATGGTAGATGACCGAGCCGTCCACTTCCACCTCACCAATACTTAGGTTGCGCTGAAAGTTGGTCATGTCATCATTAGCATCCCAGAGGCAAAACTCCAGGAAGGAAAACAGCGAAACCGATTTTGCCTGTGACGTCTCGTTCTTGAGCTTAACTTGCATTATTTCCCCAGTGAAAAAAAGTGGGACAAAGAAAAGCTGCTCGACTCTGAGACCACTCCTAACTCCTTGAATCTTGGAATAACCGAGACCATGACGGCACTCATAATAAGAAAGTTCTTTCTTCATTGGTTTGAAGCTTGGGGTCCAGCAGTCTCCCCCGTCATTAATATAAAAGTAGCGCCCACCATCATCCAGTGGCACATTATTATAGCGATAGCGGGTGAGCCGCCTCAAGCGGGCATCTTGATAGAACGAGTAGCCGCCAGCGGTGTTGGAAATCAACCCAAAAAAATCCTGGGATCCCAAATAGTTGATCCACGGATAGGGAGTGTTTGGGGTGGTGATTACGTATTCTCGATTATGGTCATCAAAATACCCAAATTTCATCGCACCGAACCTCTTTTCTATTTTTGGTACTATTCTCCATACACATATTGTGTTCCTTTCGACCATCGGCAAAAAGCAAGTCGCCCCGATAGAACGCTATGCGGAGTGGCTTGCTCTTCATGAACAATAACGAAACTATTGATATCAATTGGGGACCCCGAATCGGCTACTCGATTCCCATCTCTTTAAGAATCACGATCGCTGTCCTGATCGCACCTTCACAGACCTCACGTTTGTCCGCTGCGTATTTCTCTCGAGCCTCGATGTCACGGACATCATACCCGAGCAGATCACGGCAAAGAAGAGTACCCTTACGTTTCGCGTAGGTCTCCATGAACTCGGAGGTAAGCTGTGCTGTTCTGCGTTTAGCCTCCAAATCATTTGCTACGCACTGCCCCTCCCTGAGCCCGATCACCATAACGGCCCCGGTCACAGCTCCACACACTTCGCCGCAGCGCATTCCTCCTCCAAATCCCGAAGCCAGTCTGAGTGCTAGTTTGGCTTCCTCTTTGTCAGCAAGGGCACCAACAACGGACTGGGCGCAGTTAAATCCTCCACCGAACAATCCAAACGCAAGGTCTATTGTACTCACTATGGACTCCCTCTCTTTCCGCTCGAATCTCGTTACATCATAGTTCCCTCTTTCGGTGGATATTTCCTGCACATTATGGGACCGCCGTCCTATAGCATGTTTTTTCGGGACGAATAGTCTGAATCAAGAGATTGATGCGGTTTCTGTCAGTCCAACGCGCAAAAGGAGCTACTCCCATGTGGTTTTGCGAAGGAACTCTTGGTCAAAGTAAATGGTGCCATGAAGTTCTGCTCGTTGGCGAAGAAAACGCGACTCTTGTCTCAAGAATACGGGATCGCCATCCTATAGCGTGTTTCAAGCAGCGACATATTCTGAATCAAGAGACTGACAAAGCTAGCATCAGTCCAACGTCCGAAAGGAGATGTTCAAATGGGTTTCCTCACCAATCAGTTAACGCAACAGAACTTCCAGGACCATCTGCTGAAAACCTTAAAGGTAATATGCCAAGAAGACGTACAACAACCTGACAACGCAGTGACCGTCACTTTGGAAGCAGCTCCCACCGAACCCGTCACCGCCACAATCACTCCCCTTTCCTTTGAGGCCATCGTCGACCAGGATAAAGTGTTTAACACCTGGATACTGGAGGTCACGATCACAGATGCAACAGGAGCTGCAGAAACATTTGAAGTGACCTATCAAGAAGACGCTGTCGTATGTCCGTTCGATCTCACGCAATGGCCTGGGCAGACGATTGTGCAGAAGCACGATGTTGAGTTCAGAATCATTGGTGATCCGATCGTCGTTGACACCGATGTCACCGTTAATTTCGTGATCAACTACTGCCTCGTTGTGGCCAAAGAAGTGCTTGTCAAGGTCAATGGCGCTATCCTATTCTGCTAACCGGTCTCGAAAGCCTCCGCAAGGAGGCTTTTTTCATGCCCAAAATCTAGGAACGAGCTCCTATAGCACAATTTTCCTAAGGACATATCTTTGAAGTAGGAGGCAACTCCCAACTTAACTGATAGGGGAGGAACGTTATGGCAAACTTTGATTTGCTTGAAGCACAGATCCAGGATCGACGAATAAAAGTCCCCATGGTAATCGACAAGGACTGTTGCGTGCAAGTAATCGGGCGAAAAGAGATTGAAGGTCCAGCGAATCTGGCCTTCGTCGACGGGCATTTTGAGTCTTGTGGGGAGAAAGTCAAAGTGGATTTGGCGCTCAGCAGTCAACATCCTGAATGGCTGAGTACAACAATTCTTCCAGGCAAAGTACTCAACACGGGGGTCGTGTATGTAGACCTGATCATCACATCCAAGACGGGTGTGCGACTGGCTACCAAAACTAACATTCCCATCCTGTGGCATGATGTGTTGCCCAGTCCCGGAGCAGAACCTGGGGATATTGTCCAAAAGCATGACTTCCACGTTGAAGGATTCGAAAAGGTCTCTGCTTACTGTGATTGCGACAACAAACTTCGCTTACTCCTAGCTGTGGTCGTGCGCTACTGTGTCGTTGTGGCCAGTGAACGTATCTTGCGCGTTGAAGCAGCCGAAACATTTTGCTGAGTTTGAGTACTCTAGAAGGTGGTGAGATAAAGTGGGAAAGCCTAAGAAGCGTTCTGTCAAAGCCCTGGTGGTCAAGGCGGAACGAACTGTTCAGAAAGTAGGAACAATCCAGGTTTGTGCACCTGTGGGCGTGAACATTGATAGCAAGACCGGAGAGCTCCTGACTCCAGTTGAACTCAAACTCCTTAGTGAGCCAGTATTCACCCCAACGGTGGTTCCCTGTAAACTGATCAATCACGGCTTGCAGAAAGCTTGCCTCATTGTAAAGCGAGCTCGGCCTTCGAACTGTGATTATGTGGTAACATCCAAGGTTGATCTCGACATCCCTATCTTTGGCATGCATGACATACCTGACATTCAACCAGGAGACCATGTCCAGGAGAAGGCCGAAGTTGAGTCCATTGATATCCGCGGCATCCGCGACCCCAACGCCAACGAGTGTGGAGCCGGAAAAATCCTGATCATCAAGATAGTCTACAAGGTTGAGGTCTGCGTAGCCCGAGAGGAAACGATCTGCATTTCGGATCACTGCCCGGGAAAGAACGAAGAGTGCGGGATCCAGGAGGGCGGTTTTCAGGACATTGTGAACAAGAACAACATCAATATCGTCGTTAACCCGTTTCAGCCGGGCAGCAAGAAGTTCGTCTAGGGAAGTCACCTCCAGGACTTCCAGGGGCATAGAAAGGAGGGTGTACCATGCCAAGGATTAAGACGAATGTTATTATTGCAGAGATCGAGGCCTCAAAGATCGCTAGTCTCGACTTGAAGGCCCCCATTGGCGTCGGGGTGGATCTGGATACCGGAGAACTGACGGAGACAGTAAAGGTGGAGCCCGACCGCGATCCAGTCTTGAAATACTCCATTATCCCAGGCAAGTTAATCAACGTGGGGTTTCTTAGAGCAAGACTCACCGTTGAGCGGGATGACGTGGAAACGACCATCTACCTGCCCATCTACTCGGTCACCAATATTGAAGGCATTCAGCCAGGAGACCATGTCGTTGAAGTGACCGAGCTGGAGCATTTATCTGTCAGTGGATTGCCAGATGTGGTACCCATGGGCGGTTCTGGATACAAAGTAAAGATTCTCATTCGGGCGCTCCTGAAGGCGCAGATCACAGTGACCAGAGAGGAGATTGTCTCTCTGCCGGAAGAAGCAGTCTCAAAGCCAGCACCCCGCTCAGACCGCGCAGCGAGATGGGAAAAAGCCCCCTACCACAGAGCACGATCTCCAGCCCGGTCAAGTGGAGAGATATGGCACAAGTTCTGGGCACCGCAGAAGCGTTGACGGCAAGACGCGTGATGGTTCCTAACGCTCTACTACGTAGGCGAAAAGGAACCATCTGGTTTTGCTTGAGACATGTGACCTACCAGCGGTCATGTCTGATCTTGTGACCATCAATCGTGATATTAATGTTGTTGATGTTCACGAGTCTGTTCTTGCTGGTTTTCGGAGGTCTAGGCCGGCAGCACCCCGGACACACCACATCTATCTTTATATTGTTCACGTTCTTTAGTTCATTTTCACTTTCGCCATGATCATGATAGCCAGGGTGGTAGTAATGACATGGCTGAAGATACCCTCTATGACCCATTTGTTTCACCTCCAATATGCCATCCTGTTTCGGTTCTACCATAACGTATGCAGGGCAGGCTGGGGGCGAACTAAGCTTGGATTCCTAAAATTGGTCGACTAGGGGCGAACCAGCGGGATTCTTCTGTGCAAGTCGCGCAGTTTCAGCCCATTGTGTTTGATCGCTCGGCGCCAACTGTACTCCACCGCGACTTTGTACGCTACTCTGGGAAAGTCTGGACTAACGAAGAGATCAGTTCCTGAGACTTGCTTCGTGATGTTCAGACCCATCGCGGTCATGGCCCCTCCAAGGTCTCGAAAGGGCCATTTGCCCATGGGGGTGTTTCGGAACGTACTAAAGGCTCCGCCAGCTCCTATACCCATCCCCTGGCCCCACTTAAGCCCTGCTCTTTCACACCAATTGCGGAGAATGTCTAGCGTCACCCGGGTCTGATCCGCTTCATAAAAGCCGCAGTTCACTAAGGCATACACCGAGGGTCTTGATTTTACCTGTAGTGAAAAAACCCGTTCCAGTTCCATGAGCCAGCGGATCATGTGAGAAGGAACCCCATCAACGTAGAGGGGAAAGGCGATTAGTAGAACCTGGCTGGAAAGAATCTCCCCAAGAACCGTTGGATCGATATTGGGCGTTTTCAGAGAGAAATGCCTGCGTTCATACTGTTCCTTGGGGAGTAGTTCTTCCATGAAATCTAAAATCATCCTAGAGGCACTGCGTTCACCTCTGGGGCTACCATTGAGCAATGCAGTTTTGATCACTTACTACGCCCTCCCCATTCAAGTTTACGGTACTCTCGACAAAGCGCACCCCATCGAGGGGGCAACCCATGTTGATGCTATTGGCCTTTAGGAGCCTTAGGGCCGTTTCTCGTTCATTCTCGGTGATCCCCTCCCCATAGAACCACACAGATATCCTGAAAGGGCGATCATAGCGAAGCCGGTGGTGTGTTTGTCCTTCTCTCATGCGAAGGTCTGGGTGGACATAAGAGATACTGCGGTCTAGAACGTTCTTAACAAAAGGACTAAAACCCCCGTAGACGCATCGACTCACAATGTGTAACTGGGTACAAGCCCCCAAGAGAGCACCCATATCACTATACTTGTCTTTGATGACGCAAGACCCTGGATCCTTGGTCCAGCATCCAAAACATCCCACGCAATGCCTGATCGTCCCATCGTCCGACACCACAACTGTTTCTGTAGCATAGGTGGACTCCAACCGCTTGGCTTCCTCCGCCCCAAGATCGTGGATCAGTAGGATCATCCTCTCGCCTCCTCGATGTTTCCCGCGATATCCTATTGTTCCCACTTTGCGCGATTTTATCTGGAACCGTGCACAAAAAAGCCCCCGCGTTTTCGGGGGCCATTATTGGAGACGGTCCTATGCGCTAACTCGCACAGTTCGGAAGCCTAAAGCTGCTATCGCAGCACGACTATGATCGAGGCACAGACTCCAATTTTTGCAGAGCCAGCTCCTCGGCTACGGGTTTACTGTAGAGGTAGCCTTGCATAATATCGCATCCCACTTCAGCCAGGTATTTCCGCTGTTCTTCATACTCCACGCCCTCAGCCACCACGATCAGACCGAGCTTGTGGCACATGGCGATCAGTTCCTGGATGATCTGTTTTTGACCATCCTTAACGAGGATCTTGTCAATGAAGCTCTTGTCAATCTTAATGACATCAACGGGCAGTTCTCCCATGCGGGAGAGGGCCGAATATCCCGTTCCGAAGTCATCAAGGGCAATGGTGAGTCCGAGATCCTGCAAGGGCTGCAGTTTGGAGTGAACATCATCAAAGTCCTCAATCAACACAGATTCGGTGATTTCCAGTTGCAGGTTCTTGGGGTCAATGCCCGACTTGGCCACGACCTCCTCTACCTTTCTGACAAAATCCTCCTGCAGGAGCTGGACTACAGAAATGTTGACGGCAACATAGAGATCGCTGTATCCTTCCCCAGTTAGTTTTTTGATAAACTGGCAGGCTTCGTCCAGAACCCAGTAACCGAGGGGAATGATCATTTCTTGCCGTTCTGCAATGGAGATGAACTCTAGAGGTGAGACCCGACCCAAGGCCGGAGAGGTCATCCTGGAGAGAGCCTCGAACCCTACGATCCGATTGGTAGCCAAAGCCACCTTGGGCTGGTATTCGAGATAAAACGTACCCGATTGGGGTTTGGAGAGAAACTCCGACATCTCCAGGGCAATGATCTCTTCTCGCCTAAGTTTTTCTTCCATTTCTTCATCGAAAAAGGCAAACTTTGCTCCATGTTGATCCCGTTCAAGATAATGGATAGCCATGGAGGCTCGGCGTAGCACATCAACGGTCTGTAACTCAGGTTCGAGTTCGACCATGCCGATTCGAATCTCAATGGGCCGGACGAAACTATCCAAGGAGGAACCTATATCGCGAAGGATGTCTTTGGCCAAGGAACAAAGCTCATCCTTACTTCGATAGTTCTCAACGAAAAGAACAAAGCCATCATCGGCGAAGCGGTACAGCTGACGTCCACCAATGGCAAAGGTCTCCAACCTGGTAGCCAGTTCTGTCATGACTCGATCTCCCACATCAAGCCCATAGGTAGAATTGATCATGTTGATGTTGTGACCATGAATCATGACAATGGCTTTGCTCGTTTGGAACGATTGTCCTAAGGCC